>DASZQO010000366.1:0-3607 GCA_035549615.1 Acetobacteraceae bacterium | reverse complement strand
GAGCCAATGATAAGCCCGGACAAATTCCGCTCTCAGCATGTTCCGTTAGGCGCGTCGGGGCTTTCGCCTTCCGCCGGCGCCCCGGTTGCGACCGTCAGGCATTTGGCGCCGAGCTTTGTGCTGTCATTGACGCGATGCCGGAGCAACGCGCCCTGCGCGCCACGCCCGCGATGATCTCGCATCGTTGTCTCAAAGCCGAGCCAGGCAAGATCGCCGTGAATATACATCGCTCCGGTTGCGACCGGGATGTCTTCTCAGCCACTCGGCGGCCTTCGCCAGGGTGGCGGGCGCAAAATTATCGAAGGCGCCCACCGCGGTCGCCCGATTCAAGAGAGCTACGGGCAAGGTTTTCAGGCAATGCAGGAATATCCGGTTCGATTCCTTCGACCTCCGCCAAGCTGGCCCAAGCGAGTCCCACGGGTTCCATTCCCTCCACGCTATCGTGAACACATGTCATAGAGGCGCGCGAGAGCGACCGATTCTTGGAGCGGAATGCGTTCGCTTCCGCCCACTCATCGAACTCCACCCATTTGTTTTCCCGCGTGATTGAGGCCCAGAGTGATTCCACCTCCGGCCATAACGCTCTAATCGATCCGCCGCTTCAGCAATTTTCGCGCCAGCGTCCTGCGATGCATGCCGAGCCTTCGCGCCGTTTCGGAAATATTGAACTCGGTTTCCACCAACGTTTCGTGAATGCGTTCCCATTCCAGAGTCTTGATCGAACTCGGCCGGGTGCTTACCGCCACATTGGTGTCTCCCGCCTCGCGTTCGAACGCCGCCTCGATATCATCCGCATTCGAAGGCTTGGCCAGATAATGGCTCGCGCCAAGCTTGATCGCCTCGACAGCGGTTGCGATGCTCGCATATCCGGTCAGCACCACGATCTTCGTCGCCGCATCGCGCTCGTGCAGGATTTTCACGCATTCGAGCCCCGAAGGGCCGGGTAGCTTGAGATCCACGACCGCGAAGGCGGGAGACATGGCCTGCAGCGTTTCCGCCAGCGCATCCGCCCGATCGCAGACCGCCACGCGATAGCCCCGCCGCTCGAAAGACCGGCGCAGCGCCCGGGCGAAGGAAGGATCATCCTCGATGATGAGAAGATCGCGGCTGGAGCGGGGAGGGAGGGATTCGTCACGCTCCGGCTCTGGGGTGCCGATCATGGGCAGCGCCTAGATCTGAAGGGACGACCTACGCAGCCGCACGGGACGCCTCGCCTCCGATCGCCAGCGCCTCGATCGGCAGGGAGAGCTCGACCGACGCCCCGCCTGTGGGCAGGTTGCGGGCAAGGATCGTGCCGCCGAGCTTGCGCAGCACATTCACCACGAGAAAAAGGCCAAGGCCGCTCCCCGAACGATTCTTGGTGGACTGGTAGGGCTTGCCGAGATTGGCGAGAATCTCCGGCGCAAACCCGCCGCCCTTGTCCGTGACGGTGACGACGAGCATCTCGCCCCGCCGGCTCGCCCGGATGCCGACCCAGCCCGGTGAGGCCTCGAGCGCATTGTCGAACACGTTGAAGAGGATCTGCCGGACCACCGTGTCCGAGGCGATCGCCGCGTCGAGGCCGATCTCGGCCGCATAGTCCAGATCGGCCGGCGAACGCGTCTCCCGCCATTCCGCGACCACGTGATCGAGAAAGGCGAGCAGCGTGGTCGGCTCGGATTCCTCGCTTCGTGCCTCTCCGGCCGCAAGCAGGATGCGCGAGACGATCTCCTTGCAGCGGGCGAGGGCCGCGTTCATCTCCTCGATCTCGGCGGCGACTTCGGGATCGACATTGAGCGCCGGGACCCGCTCCCAGTCATTCAGGATCACCGAAAGCGTAGCCAGCGGCGTGCCGAGCTCGTGCGCCGCCCCGGAGGCGAGCAGCCCCATCCGCACGATATGCTCCTCCTCGACCGATTGCTCCCGAAGCTGCGCGAGCCTGCGGTCCCGGTCGCGCAAATTGCGGTTGATGCGCGCCACGAACAGGACCAGGAGCCCCGCCGTCAACAGGAAACAAATGATCAGGCCGTAGAGATAAATGTGCAGCGAGAAGAAATCCTGGTGCCCGTGGAGCTGCCCTCGGTAGGCGGAGAGATCGATCTGCCGGTAGAACTGGGTAAGCCCGATAAAGCAGAGGCTGGCGACGGCGAGAAGAAGCCAGACAAGCAGCGGCCGCAGCAGCACAGCGCCGAGAATGACCTGGAGCAGGAAGAGCGAGACGAAGGGGTTCATCGCTCCGCCGCTCAGGGAAAGCTGGACGGTCAGCGCTCCCACATCCATCACCAGCCCCGCGAAGAGCTCGGCATCGGTGATGGCGCGCCCCGTCCGGCAGCGATGAAGGCTCGCGACATTCAGCGCGATGAGGAAGAGAATCACGCCCGCCATCGGCATGAGCGGCAGCGCGATGCCGAGCCAGACCGCGGCGAAGAGGATGGTGACGACCTGCCCGCCCACAGCCAGCCAGCGCAGCATGACGAGAAGCAGCAGGTTTTTTCGGTTGGCCGCTTCCTCGATCGAACTTGCTTCCATCCTCCCCTTGGCATCCTCCCAACGGCGCCGGATCGCCGACGCCAGACCGTAGAAAGGCCCCGCCCGACGCTGGTCAGCCTGGCGCAGATCCGCGCGCAGGCTGCCGCGGGACTCTGTCCGCCCGAAGGGACGGACGAGGCCGTGCTCGGTCATATTGGGATGAGGTCCTACCGCGCCGAGGGAAGGCAGCGCAACGCCACCCGCCCAGGGGCCGTCGCCGGCGGAGGCGCGATGCTGGAAGGCGCTTCCCGCGCGCCCGGGCTCGCGGCGGAGGGAATCAAGAGAATGCTGGCCGTTCCTGATAAAAATATCCAAAGATCAAGGGGTTCATCATTCGGAGAAGGTCACGCCGGACATTTTGCCGAGGTTCAGGTGGCATCGACGGGCATCATGCCCGGCATCATGTTCACGTTCATGTTGTACATGATCCAGAGCGAGCCGGTGACCAGGATCGCCACGATGATCACGGTAAAGACGAGCGCGGCCATGTTCCAGGATTGGCTGGAGGCGCGGTTCATGTGCAGGAAATAGACGAGGTGCACGATCATCTGCACCACGGCCAGGACGATCGCGACGGGCACGGCCGTCGCTGCCGGCACGGTGCCCGCCATGACGAGCGCGAAGGGAATGGCGGTGAGCAGGACCGAGAGGATGAAACCGGTGACATAGCCCCGCAGGCTGGCATGGGCCTCGCCATCCCCATGGGGGACAATATGGGGGGCATTGCCGTGTGTGATGTCCACGCTGGCCATCTCAGGCAGCTCCGAGCAGATAGACAATGGTGAAGACACCGATCCAGATGATGTCGAGGAAGTGCCAGAAGAGGCTGAGGCACATGAGCCGCGTGCGGTTCTCCGGCGTCAGGCCGCGATAGGCGACGTGCGCCATCAGCACAAGCATCCAGATGATGCCCGAGAAGACGTGAAATCCGTGGGTGCCGACCAGGGTGAAGAAGCCCGAGAGAAAGCCGGAGCGTTCAGGCCCGAACCCTTGATGGACCAGATCGGCGAACTCGCGGATTTCAAGGCCGAGGAAGCCGAGACCGAGAAGGAGTGTCAGACCGAGCCAGCGCAGCACCTCGCTTTTGCGGTTCCGCTCC
>DASZQO010000365.1:0-8848 GCA_035549615.1 Acetobacteraceae bacterium | reverse complement strand
CGGTTGCCGCCAGTCTCCACGGCGTCAGTCACCATAGCGTCATTCACCCAGCATCACCCGCCGGCGCTCGCCGGTCCGGGCGGCACGGCACGCCGCCGCGCGCGAAGCCAATGGAGCCAGCCCAGCCGGCCGAGGCCCGCGATGATGCCCTCCGGCGCGAACATCATCACCACAACGAGCAGAGCGCCCACGATCACCAGCGCCGACTGGTTGCCGCCCGAAGACAGGATGTACGTGAGCTGATTGAGCAGGAAGGTGGCGATCGCCACGGCGAGAAGACTGTCGCGCCCGCCAACGGCAACCCAGATCACGGGCAAGGCCGCCTGCTGCAGCCCCATCGCGGAGGGCGTGATGTAATTGCCCCATTGCACATAGAGAAGGCCGCTCATCCCGGCGAGAACGGAGGCAAGGACAAAGACCCGAAGCTGCTCCAGCCGCACGTCATAGCCGAGCAGTTCGGTGCGCAGAACATCCTCGCGGATCGCTATGAGTACCTGTCCGCGATGGGCATTCACCCAGATGCGAAGCGCGACGTAGCAGATCGCAACGATCGCGACCACGAGATAGAAGAATGCGTAGTCCTGGAAGGTGAACCCGCCGATCTGCAAAGCAGGGATGCCGGTCATCCCGTTATATCCGCCAAGCTCGACATCCCCCACGCGCCATTGATAGCCGGCGGTCAGGCCGAGAAAGGTGGAGAGCAGAAGCGCCAGCACGAGTGTGAGGATCGGCACGATCCAGGCGGCAACCCGGCCATAAAAGAGGAAATAGCCGAAGGCAGCGGCGCTCAGGCCTGCGGCAAGCAAAGCCGCGAGCACGCCCGCTTCCGTTCCCCAGGCAAAATCCTGCAGATTTCCCGCGACGATGCCGTAAGTGTATCCCGCGATGCCGTAGAACGCGACCTGGCCGAAGCTCAGAATCCCGCCATAGCCCCAGAGAAGGCTGAGCCCGAGCGCCATCGGAATATTGAGAAGATAATAGGCGACGTTGGTTGCAGAAAAGCTGGAGGCAACGGCCGGATAGGCCAGGAACGCGGCGGCCAGCAGCCCCATGCCCGACCAGAAGCCACCCCCCCGGCCGAGATCGTGCGGACCATTCAGAAGCCGGAGCATCCGCATCATCGTGCAACCCTCATCGTGCAACGGCCGGGCGCAGGTGTGCGCCCAGGGACGAGATGCCCGCAGGCAGCACGCGGATGATCAGCAGCGCCATGATCAGGAGCGCCATCGTTCCATAGAAGGTGCCGAGCGTGAGAGAGACGGGTGTTTCGATCAGCGAGAGGAACGTGCTGCTTCCGATCGCCCCGGCAATGACGTTCGCCCCACCGCCGACGACAACGGTGATGAAGGCGGGGGCGACGAATTGCTGGCCCATGAACGGAGCGATCGAGGTCGCCGGCGCGAGCAGCGCCCCGCTCAGGCCCGCCAGTCCTGCCCCGAGCCCGAAGGTGAGCATATAGACCCGGCCGGTCCGGATCCCGAGGCTCCTGGCAATGGCAGGGTTCTGCATCGTCGCCCGCGCCTGCAAGCCGAACGGTGTCGCCCGATAGATCAGCGTAAGCGCGGCGACGAGGGCGATGCTGATGCCGATCAGAATCAGCCAATAGACGGAGAAGGAGTAGACGCCTTCCGACACTGCCCCGCCCGGAATGGGAATCGGCGGCATATACGGGCCGAACAGAAGCAGCGCACCTTGCGCCAGGATCAGGCTGATTCCCCAGGTGGTCACGAGCGCGCCCAGCTCGCGGCCATAGAAGCGCCTGATGACGAGGCGTTCGAGCACGATGCCGAAGGCACCGGTGGCAAAGAAGGCCAGAATCACCGCGAGCGGGAAGGGGATTCCTCGATGCACGGTGAAGCTTGCCACATAGGCCCCAAGCATCATGAACTCGCCATGAGCGAGGTTGATGATATTCATCATGCCGAGAATCACGATCAGCCCAAGCGCGCTCAGCAGCAGGAAAGCGGCATTGGTGCCGAACTGATAGAGAATGCTGGCAAGTTCCGGCGGCACCTTTTTGAACCCTCTTCCCGCTGCGAGCCCTCTGGATTCAGCCGAACATCTTGAAGAACGGATCCTCCTGAGGCGTGTATTGCTTGTGTTCCGGATGGCGTACGAGATTGACACCAAGCCGCTGCAGCCACCACGCCTCGATCATCGGCCACTCGCGCAGGAAGCTGATCTGCTGCTTCTCGTCGGTCGCCGCAAGCCGGATATAGTGGGAGACATGATGTGTCGCGGGCTCCAGGAAAACGGTCCCCTCCGGCGCCTCGATCGCCCATCCCGCCTCGAGCGTCCGCCGCACTTTTTCCTGATCTGTCGTGCCGATCAGGCGGGCAGCCTTGGCATAGAGATGGATGGTGAAATAGGCGTTCTGCGCCTCCTGCCCCAGATAGGGATCATTCGGAAACATCTTGTAGAAGCGGGTGACGAAATCCTGGTTCCGCTTGGTCGGGATCTCCTGCATGTAGTTGACGGCGTTGTGCATGTTGGCCAGCGAAGGCGGCGTGAAGCGCTTGTGCTCATAGCCCTGCGCCATATTCACGGTGGAAGCCATCGGCAAATGGAGGCCGGCGGCGGCGGCCTGCGGATAGTAATTGGACTGATTCTGGCCCACCAGCAGCGTCATCACCCAGTCTGGCTTCGCGGCCTGCACCTTGGCAATCACCGAGCTGAACTCGGAGACTTCGAGCGGAGGAAATTCCTCGCCGATGACCTTCGCCTTGAGCACCGGCGCGAATGAGCGCACCCAGGCCGCGGTCAGCTGGCCGAAATTGTAGTTGGCCGCGATCGTGAAGATCTTCGGGCCGAACTTCTCGACCATATATTGCATAACAGGAATAACCTGCTGCTCGCAGACGGCTCCCGTACAGAATGTGTAGCCATCGGCCACACCACCTTCGTACTGGTTGGTGTAGAAGTAGAGCTGCTTGCGCTGATCGACGATCGGGCGGATCGCTTCGCGCTCGGCGCTCGCGAAGCCGGCCATCAGCACATCCACCTTGTCCTGCTGGATCATCCGCCGCGCAAGCTGCTGCCAGAGCGTGTTGTTCGACTGCCCGTCCGATGAAACCAGATCGACCGGCCGCCCGAGAAGCCCCTTCTCGCCGGAGGGGATCAAAATCTCCTGCGTATCGGCGGTGACGATCGCCTGCTCGCTCGGCGTTCCGCCGTCATTGATGATGTTGAGCTTCGCTCCCGGCCCGCTCGTGAGCGTGGGCGGCGCCGGGCTATAGAGGCCCATGGTGCCGAGGCAACCAGACCCGACCGGACCGCCAGCCAGGGTGTAGCCGTCATTGATCTCCTGCACCGCGAGCCGCGCGGCATGCAGTTTTTGAATGCCGTAGATCGAAAGATTGCCCGATTCATCCTCGATGAAGCCGATCTTGACCGGCGTCTCGGAGGCGGCGCGGACGATATTGGGATGGGCGAGCACCACGCCCGCCGCGGCGATGCCAGCGGCACCCTGAAGCAGGCCCCGGCGCGTCGGCCCGCCGGAACCCGGGGCAGATGGCTGGGCAGGCTCGATTTCACCCGGACCTGCTGGAAAATTCTCCGAATCCGTCATCATTTTCCTCATTGCTGTTTGCGGCGGAAGGAACGGTTGGGCTCTGTGCGCCCGCTGCCCGAACCGGCCGTCGCCGGCTCGAGCAGGCCGGCAAGCGCGCCTCCGGCGGCAATGCGGACGGCAAGCGCTTCGACGGTGATGCGCTCGCGCATCGCCGCTTGTCGCAGCAATGAGAGCGCATGATTCTCATCAACCCCGAAGGCGCTCATCACCACCGTCGCCGCCCGCACGACGATCGGCCGCGCCCGCACCCGCTCGGAAAGTTCGCTGATCTCGCCGCGCATCTGCCGGCGCTCGGCGAAGAGACGCGAGGCAATGGCGAGCGCATTGAACGCGCCGGTCGAGCCGATCGGCTTGAGCAGGCAGGATGTCGCACCCTGCTCCAGGGCCCACTCGATCCGGCCCGGGGCTTCGGAAGCCAGCATGGCCACCAGAGGAACCGGCGCCTCGTTTCGCCCCCAGGGAAACAGCCCCTCATAGCCGAGATCCGCATCGAAGAAGATCACATCGGCTTCGGGCAGCGAGTCGTTGGAAAGCGGCGCGATGCAGGAAACCGCCACCCCGATGCGCCTGAGCTGCGCCTCCAGCGCGTGCCGGTTGCGGTCCGGCCGGTGCAGGATCACCGCCCGCATGACATGCAGGCTGGCAAGTCCGCCGCTCATCGGCCGACCAGGCGAAGCCGCGGTCCGCGTGGCCGGACCTCAGCACAAAGAGACGCGGTATCGAGCCGGGCGAGATAAGGGTCCGGCCGCACCGGCGTCTCGGCCTCCCAGAGCACCTCGAACCTGCTCCCCGCCACCGACCGCCCGACCCGCGGCGTCAGCCACGCATGGTTGTTCTCCGCGTCGATCCAGACCGGACCCTGCGGCGCCTCGATCCGGCAGTCATTGAGGGCGCGTTTCACATCCGCAACCGCGCTCGTCCCGGCCGCGCGCAGCCCCCGCGCCAGAAGCCAGGTCACGATCCAGGCGGCCTCGGCATCGGCGGAGGTGACGCGCGCAAGGCCGAATTGATCCTGGAAGGAAGCCACGAAGGCCTCGTTCTCGCGGCGCGCGATCGACTGGAAATAGACGCTCGAAGCGATATGGCCGCAGGCGGCCTGCCCACCGATGGCCTGCAGCTCCGGCTCCGAGAGGCTGCAGCTCGTCACCGGCCGCCGGTCGGGCGCGAAAGCGGGGTCGCGGCGGCCCAGCGCATGATAGGCGCGATAGAACGCGTAGCTCGATTCGCCGATCAGCGTGTTGAAGATGAAATCGGGCTTGAGCTCGGCGATCTCCTGCACGGTCTCTTCGACATCGGTGCTGCCCACCGGCAAATATCGCTCGCGCAGAATCCGGCCGCCGCAATCCCCGGCAATCTGGCGGATGATGCGGTTGTTCTCCCACGGCCAGATATAATTCGAGCCGATACAGTAGATACTGGTGCCGAAGCGCGGCAGCACCCATTGCGCGAGCGGCACCAGGTGCTGGTTGGGCGCAGCCCCGCCATAGATCACGCTGTCGGAACTTTCGAAGCCTTCGTAATGGGATGGATACCAGAGCAGGGCATCGTATTTCTCGATGACCGGAATGATCTCCTTGCGGCTCGAGGAGGTGTAGCAGCCGATGACATGGCGAATCGTCCGGCCGCGGATCAGCGCCTCGCAACCGTTGCGATATCCATCCAAAGATCCCGCGGGATCGATCACCACCGGCTCGAGCGTAAAAGGATACCGGTCATCCCGGTTGATCTGCTGAACGGCAAGCAGGGCGCCGTCGCGCATGTCGCGCCCGATCGTCGCGTACGAGCCGGTGGTGGAGAAGATGATGCCCACCTTGATCATCGGCCGCGCATGAATGGTCGAACCCGTCATCTATTCCTTTCCCGAAACAGCCTGATCGCAGACGCCCAAATCAGAAAGGGCCCGATGGCAACGATGTTGCCCGGGCCCATTTGCCGATCTCTGGCGTCTATCCAGAGACTATGTACGGATGATGTACTCGTGGGCAAAATGCCTAATTCGCAGGCAGCTCACCTCACCGCCAATAAGAATGCACGGCTGGCATGCATCGAGTCAAGTCGATTGCGCAATGCAGCAGGCCCCGAAGCGCGGGCATGATGTTCGTGTTCGCCCCGGGTCCCTCTCCGCGGACGCTTTGCGCCATGCGGCGCATTGCCCGGTTTGCGCTTCGCTGCCGTCAGGTCGATCTTTTTCCTCGCTTTTTTTGAGCGCTTCCTCGGGGGTTCCTTCTTCGTTCACGCCGCTTTCTCGCGATACCGAAACAATCACCCGGCCTCGCGCTCAAGCTCCGCCAGGCTGCGGGCAAATTTCTCCGCGATCTCATCGACCTCTGCTTCGCGGATGATGAGTGGCGGCGACATGCCAAGCGTGTCGCCCATGCAGCGCACGACGAGCCCGTTCTTGAGCGCGATGCGATCAAAGGTCGGGCCCATCTGCCGCGCGGGTGGGAACGGCGCCCGGGTTGATTTGTTTTCGACGATCTCGACACCGAGCATCAGCCCCGCGCCGCGAATGTTCCCGACGATCGGAGAGGATGCAAGCTGATCGAGATGCCCGCGCAGCCGCGCGCTCATCTGCCGTACATGAGCGACGATCCCCATCTCCTCATAGATCGCGATGGCTTCCAGGGCCACGGCAACTCCCACCGGATGGCCCGAATTCGTGAAGCCGTGACCGAACACGCCGCCATTCTTGTTGAAGCTGACGAGCGCGTCATAGATCTCCGGCGCGACGACCACGGCGGCGATCGGGAAGTGGCCGGAGGACAACCCTTTGGCCAGGGACATCATATGCGGCCGCATGTTGACCGTCTCGCACCCGAACCAGTTTCCAGTGCGGGCGAAACCGCAGACGATCTCATCATCCAGCATCAGGATGTCGTATTTGTCGAGCACCGCCTTGATACGCGGGAAATAATCCTCTGGCGGCACGACGATCCCGCCACCGGCCATGATGGGTTCGGCAATGAAGGCGGCGATCGTCTCTGGCCCTTCCGCCAGGATCTCCGCCTCCAGCGTGTCGCAAAGGCGCTCCACGAAGGCCGCGTCATCCTCGCCCTGCCGCTGCACCCGATAGGGATGCGGCGCGAGCGTATGCAGGAAACCCGGGATCGGCAGGCCGAACTCGCGGTGCATGAAGCCGAGCCCGCACATCGAGCCGGCCGCGATGGTCGAGCCGTGAAAAGCGCCGGTGCGGGCAATCACCTTGCGCTTGGTGGGCTTGCCGCGAACGCTGTGATAGAGCCAGGCGAGCTTCACCATGGTCTCGTTGGCCTCGGAGCCCGAGGTGACGAAATAGGCGCGGCCGCCCGTCATGCCAGTCAGATCGACCAGCTTCTCGGCGAGTTCCGCCGCCTCGGCCGTCGTGCGGCCATAAAATGTATGATAGAAGCCGAGCTTCTTTCCCTGCCGGTACGCCGCCTCCGTGAGGCGCGCATTCGCAAAGCCGAGAGAGGCGCACCAGAGACCGGCCATCGCGTCGAGATAGGTTTTCCCCGCCGCATCGCGGATGCGCGCGCCCTCCCCTTCCACGATGATGATCGGGCCCTCCTTCTCGAAGGCGCTGGGATTCGTCTGTGAATGGATATGAAAATTCACATCCTGCGCAGCCGTGGCGTTGGGAAGATGCGTGTCCATTGCGGTTCTCCGGCTCGAAGCCTGTGGAAAGAAAAGACGTCGCGAGTCAGCGCGCGGCGATGCGCTGGCCCGTTTCGCGGTCGAACAGCAGCAGGTGCCGCGCGTCGAGATCGAGATGCACGCGGCTGCCCCGCTCGACCCGGGCAAAGCCGTTGAGGCGGGCAATGATCGTCCCCCCTTCCCATTCGAGCGTCACATGGGTGGAGGGTCCCACCGGCTGTACCAGCCGCACCGTCGCCGCGATGCCGCGATCGGCCAGCGCCACATGTTCCGCACGAATGCCAACCTCGACCTTGCTCCCCTCCGCCACTCCGGAATACGGCCCAGGCGGCAGATCGATCCGTGCTGTGCCAATGCGAAGCGCTGCGGCATCGCCGCTGCGCTCGATCACCGCGCCGAAGAGCTCGATCTGCGGGCTGCCGATGAAGGTCGCGACATAGCGGGTCGCGGGGGTCGCGTAGATCTCCTCGGGCGTGCCGAACTGTTCCACACGGCCTTGATGCATCACGGCGATCCGGTCGGAGACCGACATCGCCTCCTCCTGATCATGCGTGACGAAGATGGAGGTCACGCCGAGCCGCTGATGCAGCTCCTTCACCTCGGCACGCATCCGCAGGCGCAGCGCGGCATCGAGGTTGGAGAAGGGCTCATCGAAAAGAAAGACCTTTGGCTCACGCACGAGCGCGCGGCCGATCGCGACGCGCTGCTGCTGGCCGCCGGAAAGCTGCGCCGGCAGCCGCCCGAGCAGATCGCCAAGCTCGAGCGATGCCGCCACCTCCTCCACCCGCGCCCGGATCGCGGCCCTGCGCATGCCGCGCAGACGCAAGGTGAAGCCGATATTCTCGGCCACCGTCATATGCGGATAGAGCGCGTAGTTCTGGAACACCATCGCAACATCGCGCTGCACCGGAGAGAGTTCGTTGACCCGGCGCCCCTCCATGCGGATATCCCCCGAGCTCGGATCGTCGAGACCCGCGATCAGGTTGAGCGTCGTCGTCTTGCCGCACCCCGATGGGCCGAGCAGGGTCACGAACTCTCCCTGCTCGATCTCGAGATTGACATCCCGGCACACGACGACATGGCCGTAGGACTTGCTGATTCCCTCAAGCTCCACGTGCGCCATGGCGTCTATCCTTTCAGCATGCCTTCGGCAAAGCCGCGCACGATATGGTTGCGGGAAAGGACGGCGAGAAGGATGACCGGGGCGATGCTGATGACGGCGGCGGCCATCATCTGGCCGAAGACGGTCTGGTACTGGCCGGCGAAAGCGGCGATGACCAGCGGCACTGTCTGTGCGTTCTGCCGCGTCAGGATAAGGGCAAAGAAGAACTCGTTCCAGGATTCGATGAAGGCGAACACCACCGCGGCGCAGAGCGGCGGCACCGAGATCGGCAGCACGATCATCCAGAAGGTGCGCATGACACCGGCCCCATCCACCGCCGCGGCCCGCTCGAGGCCGACAGGAATGCCCAGGAAGAATCCGCGCAGAATCCAGATCACGATCGGCAGGTTGAAGGAGAGATAGACAATGATCAGCGCAAGCCGTGTGTCGATCAGGCCGAACCGGCTGATGACGATGAAGAGCGGGATGGCGATGGCAATGGCCGGCAGCATCTGGGTTGCCAGGATCATCAGCACGACCGC
>DASZQO010000364.1:0-4142 GCA_035549615.1 Acetobacteraceae bacterium | reverse complement strand
CTCGGCCGCATCCTCGAGATCGCGGACCGGCGGAGCCTGTTCGCCCTTCCGTTCCATCCCTATACACAGGCACTGCTTTCCGCCGTGCCGGTGCCGGAGCCGGGAGCGAGACAGCGGCGGATGATCCTCAAAGGCGATGTGCCGAGCCCGGTCAACCTGCCCTCGGGCTGCCGCTTCCACACGCGCTGCCCGCATGTCTTCGCGCGCTGCCGGACGGAGGAGCCGCTTCTGAGGAAGGTGGAAAATGCGGCGGGCGGCACGCATTATGTTGCCTGCCATCTCGAAGCGCGGCCGACGCCAGCGGCGGCATAAGGAGAGGTGGCCGGCTTCGCCCAATCATTCCCAGGCGAGAGCGCTTTTTCGCTGATGGCGGGCGAGGGCATGGGCGATCAGGATGTCCATCAGCGCGGCCGACTTCATGCCCGCCGCTTCCCAGAGTTTTGGATACATGCTGATCGCCGTGAAGCCAGGGAGCGTATTGACCTCATTGACGAAGACGCCGTCCGCCCCATCGGGGGTGACAAAGAAATCGACACGCGCCAGCCCCTCACAAGCGAGGGCGCGGAACGAATCACGGGCAAGCGCGCGCACGCGCGTCTCCTGCGCGGGCGGAAGGTCCGCCGGTGCGCGGAGGAGCGCGCCGGCGGGATCGATATATTTCGCGTTGTAGGTATAGAATTCGTGAGAATCCGAGGGCACGATCTCACCCGGGGGCGAGGCACGAACCTCTCCGGAAGGATATTCGAGCACCGAACATTCAATTTCCCGCGCTCCGGCCACGCTCCGCTCGACAAGCAATTTAATATCGTAACGAAATGCCTGGGCGCAGGCGCGGCGATATTCTTCCTCCGAGCGTGCGCGTGAGACACCGACCGAGGACCCCATATTGGCGGGCTTCACGAAGAGATCCCGCGAGCCGAGTGTTTCGGCCGCATCCTGATAGGCGGGAAGCGTTTGCGCGGTTGCGGCGAGGAAGGGCACGACCGGGAGCTGGCTTTCGCGCAGCAGGCGCTTGGCGATGTCCTTGTCCATGGAGGCTGCCGAGCCCATGACACCGGAACCGATGAAGGGAACGCGGGCGAGCTCCAGCGCGCCCTGGATCGTTCCGTCCTCACCATTTGGACCGTGGAGCACCGGGAAGACGAGATCGAGGCCGAGCTGCGGCGGGGCGCGCGAGTCCCCGCCAAGGATGACCAGCGCGCCACCACCACCGGGGATCAGGGCGATTTGCGGCGCATCCTGCGGGATTTCCAGCGATGAATCGCCCGTGCCGGCCCCGTTGCCGCGATCGGCTAGAAGCCAGCGGCCATCCCGGGCGATGGCGATCGGAATGATCTCGTAACGGTCTGGATCGAGCGCGCGCAGGATATTCGCGGCGGAGTGGCGGGAGACGTCATGCTCGGCGGAACGCCCGCCGAAGAGAAGGCCGATTCGTTTCCGCGCGCCTGTCATGGCTTCGCTTATCACGGGTCGTCCGGCTGCACATTGCCAAAATGGATATCCGCGGTATTGGCGCCGCAGACGAGGATGGCGAGCCGTTCCTCGGGCGCAGGGCGGTAGCGGCCGGAGAGCAGGGCCGCGAAGGCGGTGGCCCCGCCGGGCTCGGTCGCGATGCGGAGCCCGTCCCAAAGGGCGGCCTGGGCGCGGCGGATCTCGCCATCGGTGACGAGAACGACGTGCGGGTCGATATAGGCCTGGGCGAGCGGGAACATGAGGCTGCCGACCTGGCGCGGCGCAAGGCTATCGACGGCGATGCCGCCGGCGGGCGCATCGACAGGATGGCCGGCTGCGAAGGCGTGGGCAAGGGTGGGCGCGCCATCGGGCTCGACGGCGACGATGCGGATTTTCCCCTCGTACCAGGCGGCAACTCCGCCGATGAGCCCGCCGCCGCCAACAGCGACGAGCAATGTATCGATCGCGGGGGCATCCTGCTCAAGCTCAAGCCCGATGCTGCCCTGGCCGAGAAGGGTTTCCACCGCGTCATAGGCGTGCACGGCGAGCGCGCCCGTGGCGGCGGCGCGGGCCTCGCTCGCGGCGAGGGCATCGGCGTAGCGGTCGCCGGCGATGACGAGCTCGGCGCCCGAGGCGCGGATGCGCGCGAGCTTGGCGGGCGAGGTGACGGAGGGGACGAAGATGGCGGCCTGGATGCCGAGGCGGCGGGCGGCGAAGGCGACGGCCGCGCCGTGATTGCCCCCGGAGGCCGCGACCACGCCGGCGGCTGGAATGGGGCGACTGAGGAGGCTGGCGAAAGCGCCGCGCGGCTTGAAGGAGCCGGTATGCTGGAGCTGTTCGAGCTTGAAGAGGAGAGGTTTGCTGGCGGGGCCGGACTCAAGGCCGAAATCGGCCTGGTCCACCCCGATGACCGGGGTGCGGCGGATATGCGGGCGGATCAGCCGTTCGGTGGCGGCGATGCGGGCGCGGGTGATCTTGGTTTCGGGCTGCATCGTCTCCTCCGCGGGCGGCTGCCTGGAGGAATTGACATGAATTCGGGATTTGGCAAAGTCCTTGAATGCAGATCGCGACCATTTTGCGCGCCCTGGCGAATGAGCGGCGGCTTCGGATTCTGGGCTGGCTGCGCGATCCGCGCGCGCATTTTCCGCCGCAGGCGGATGGCGATCTGGTGCGCGACGGGGTATGCGCAGTGCTGATCGCTGAAAAGCTTGGCGTCACTCAGGCAACTTTGTCCGAGCATATGCGCGTGCTGCGCGCGGCCGGTCTGGTGCGGGCCAAGCGTGTTCGGCAATGGACTTTTTACCGACGGGATGAGGCGGCGATCCGCCGCAGCAAGGCGATGATTCTAAAGGATGTGTGAGTGACGGTGTGGCCGTGAGTTTCCCCAGAAGCTGCAAATGTTTCAAAGTCAGCAGGACGAAAATATTTTTCCTCCGTCCCGATTCAGGCTTTCGCCGGCCGCATCGAAATGATTGCAGTTGGCCGGATCCGTCACGGGGCAGGCTCTCAGACGATCCACAAGCCGGGCAATTGGCACAACGCGGCCAGCCGCATGCCGCCCGCCCCGTTGTTCATCCCAACGAGACGCATCGTCAGCTGCCGGTGCCGAATACCAGCACGTGCTGTCGTTTCGTAGCGCGTTCGAGCTTCGTCACCAGGAAATGCCGGATCGGCGGCAGCAACAGCATTATCCCGGCAATATCGCCCCCCATTCCGGGCAGGATGACCACCATGGCGGCCACGATGCAAATGGCGGCATCCCAGTCCGCGCGACGCGCTTCCTGAGAGGAGAGGAGATTTCCGGCACGCTCGACATAGTCGAGGCGGCGCAGCGCCACGACCAGAATGACAAAGCCGAATATCGCGCAGGCGATGTCGGCCAGCGCCAGATCGGCGAGACCGAAGTCTTGCGAACAACACCAGTCAACGAGCATCTCGAACAGGACAAACCCGCATAGCAGCGCATTTTGCGGCCTGAGCCACATGGCGCGCCAACGGGCCATCGCGCCATGCGGTTTGCCCAGGGGAGGCGATGTGTGCGGCAGCATGGGCCTTGCCTGCGTATCGCATTGCGCGTGCGCCACGCTTGCGAACTGGCGGTACTGCTTGAGCGCGATTTTCGCCAGCACTCGTGAAATCCATGAAAGCCGCAGCGGTGGCCGTTCTCCGACGAATTCATTGCGGTCATCGAAGGTTGGTCTTTCGAGCATCCGTACTCCCGAGCATGCCTCGGTACGCTGCCGCACCGCGTCGTAATCGCGGACAAGCTCGGGAAACATGATGATGTTGAGATGTTCCCGGTAACGCCAGGCACGGCGATGGTAAATGATCCAGATCGCCAGCGCCGAAAACATCGATATCGTGGTTCCGTAGCCATTCCGGACGGCACTGCGGAAATGTTTCGACGCGCACGCTTGCATCGGGTTGCGGACGAGAAGGATTGTCGGGATGCCGCGGCGCACGCAGCGACGTAAGGACCATTGCAGATGAATATGCGAGATGACCCTCTCGCGCAGCTCCGGACGGATATTGCTGCGAAGGAAGGTGCTGCCGGAATGCGTGTAACCCTCGATCGACAGCAGCTTGCCTTCAAGCCGATGCGCGTGGGCCCAGTGTTGCCCGCCGATCCCGAGCTTCTTCAGCACGAACTCCGCTGTCCGGTGGATCCAGTACCATTCGGCAAGAACAAG
>DASZQO010000363.1:0-6873 GCA_035549615.1 Acetobacteraceae bacterium | reverse complement strand
GGTGACGAGCTCCGCCCAGCCAGAACGGGTCACTGTGGGGAGGATTTCAGTCTCGTCCGGCACCGTCCTGCCCGACCAGCCGAACCAGAGCTTTCGCCGCCGCGGCATCGCGTCGCGCACTGCGACCGTGAGGCCGCCAGTGGCCGAGCTCCGCTCCTTGGACATCGGCACGCGATTCGAGACGATGACGACCCGCCGCGTCATGCGCCCATCTCCGCCTCTTCGGGGGACGCGGCGAGACGCGCCAGCCAGGCACGCACGCCTGCGGCATCGCCGAACGTCTCCTGCACTCGAAAGCCGAAACCGCCAGCATCCCGGGCGGCGCGGATGCCATCTTCGTCGGTGACGTCATCGCCGATGAAGAGCGGCACCCGGCCGGCGAAGGGTGGCACACCGAGCAGCGAATGGACGGCGTCGGCCTTGCTCACCCCGCGCGGCCTCACCTCCCACGCCATGGCGGCGGGAAAGATGTCGAAAAGCTCTGTCCGTCCATCCAGCAGCGCCGTGAGCGCGCGCCCGAGTTCGGCTCCGGCGTGCGGCGTTTGCCGGTAATGGAGCACGAACCCGTGCGGCTTATCCTCGAACACGACGCCGGGGTAGGCGGCTGCGAGCCGCGCCGCCGCCGCCCGCCATTCCGGGGGTAGCGGCGGCAAGGGCGAGCGTTCGAGCGGCGCATCCGCCGCGCGCCGGATCGCCCCGCCATGCTCGCCGGCAATGGCGAAGACGAGCCCGGGGAAGAAAGCGGCCACGGCGCTGACGGTGCGGCCGCTGACAATGGCGAGCGCACCACAGAGGCGCGCGCTCAGCCGGGCCAGTGTGGCCGGCAGCGCGGGCGGCACGTGCACCGCATCCGGCGAGGCGGCAAGGTCGAGCAGGGTGCCGTCGAGGTCCAGCAGCACCGCCAGCCTGGACGGCGGCGGGAGCGGCGGGAGCGATGGGGCGATGTCAGGCGCGGAGGACGGCTGCATCCCGTGCATGTAATTTTGTTTACCTGCCAATGCCAGGGATGGAACGCTGGGAACGACCCTGGCCCGCCAGTTCCGGATGATTTTTCAAAAATATATCCAGACGATGCCGCAAGGCTCCGGAGCTGATTTTCCTATCCAAAACGTTATGCGGGAAGAAATTTGAATGCCGAGATTCTACCGGCAACCGGTCACGCGGACATCATAAATCGGGTGCTCGAAGACCGACACGCTCGGCTCGGCGGCGAGCAGCCAGCCGTGAAAGGGGGCGGTCGCCGAATTCTTGTCGGTGATATTGACATAGGCGGCGGCGTCCCGCTGCTGATCGGGCGGCCGCACCAGGCACGCGGCCACCGCAATGGTGATCTCGCCGACCGTGACGGAGGCGCCGACCGCGACATCGCGCGTTTCATGCGTCGCGTCCACTTTGTCCAGGATCTGCAGCTCGGCGGTATGGCGCGGCAGCCATTGCGGTCCCGCGGGAGGGGCCGGAGGCGATGCCGGGGCGGGCACCGCCTGGCCGGGCGCGGGGGATGGCGCCGGCGGAGACGGCGATTGAGTCGTTCCGGGTGGTCCGAGGGGCGTCTCAATGATCGGAGGGGAAGCGGGCTGGGCGCTGAGGCCGGCAGGAAGGGTGAGAAGCAGAAGCAGAAACGGGGCTCCGGCCCTCGCTGTCTGACGAAAATCCCTCATTCGCCGGAATTTGGGCGCTTCGGGGACTCGAGCCCGTCCACCATCTCGCGCAGGAGCCGGCGCATCGCCGCTTCATCCACGCCCATCAGCACCGCGTCCTCGAACGTGTCCCGGAGAATTTCCGCAAGTTCGGCGTGATTTTCGCCGAGCACGCGCAGTTTTTCACGGCACGAGACGGGGGTGCCGTCGCTCTGCGGCCAGATGGCGGGCGGCGGCGGGATCACGGCCTGCCTCCAGCGCCATTTCCGCTGGCCGAGGGGGCGCTGGTGGCGGGGGCGGACTTCGGCTGACTGGCGGAACCGCCTGTGCCTCCCGAGCTGGAGGAGCCGAAGATGAATTTCCCAAGCAGGCTTTCGATGTTTATGGCCGACTGGGTCGCGGTGATCCGTCCGCCCGGCTTCAGCATGACGCTATCCCCGCCCGGATCGAGCGAGAGATAATCGGATCCGAGCAGCCCCTCGCTCGCCACCGAGGCGCTGGTGTCCCTCGGCAACTGGATATCGTGCGCAACCGTGAAGGTGACGTCGGCGAGGAAGGTCTCCGGGTTCAGCGATTCCGCGGTCACGGTGCCGACCTTCACGCCGGCGATCCGCACATCGGCGCCGACCGGCAGGCCAGCGACGCTGGTGAAGGTCGCGCGCAGCGGATAGCCACCCAACGGCGCGGCACCGGAACGCAGGACCGCATAAGCAAGGAACCCGGCGGCGAGAACCAGCACCACCGCGCCGGTTCCGACCTCGGCGGCGTTGTGGCGCGCCATCGTCAGGCTTCCATCGTCACATCAGGTTCCGGGCGTCCAGGCTTCGTAATCACCGGTGGCGGGCGCCCGGTGGCCGCCCTGATAATCATGTCCGGGTGGGCGATAGCTCTCGGGCGTGCCGGTCAGATTCGGCAGATGCGGCTTCTGCCATGGGCGCTGGCTCCCTTCGGGCAGGGCGGCATCGGTCGTGTAATGGAGCCAGGCATGCCATTCGGGCGGTACCAGGGACGCCTCCGGCGCCCCGGCATAGGCGACCCAGCGGCGCTTTCTGAGGCCGGGGCGGGCGCGCCGCTCCTCATAATAGCGATTGCCGGCGGCATCGCGACCGACGAGGCGGCCGCGGAAGAAGGTGAAAAGACGCGTGCCGAGATTCATGCTGTCGATATAGTGGCAGGAAAGGCTGCGGTCCATGCAGCCCGCGCGAGCCGGCAGGCGCCTCTCCTTCCCGCGGTTCATCCACAGCATTTTGTGGTCCGGAGTCGTGCAGCCCGCAAAATGTGCTTGCGAGTCGCAATGTGCCGGCTAGCATGGCGCGCATGAAAACCCCTTCGCAGTGGCATGGCGTGCGGATGCGGCGGACACTCGTGGGCGCGGACGCGGATGCGCCGCTCCGATCGGTGACTTTGCCGGCATCCTGGGACGATATGGCGGCCGCGGGCCTTGCCGCGCTGGTGGCCGGCAGCGGGCCGGTGCGGCTTGCTTTCGCGGCCGATGCCTTCATCCGCCCGCTGGCGGCGCGCGCGGCGGCCGTCGGTCTTGCCCTGCCGCTCGCCGACCGTCTGCACGCGCTGCTGCTGGCGCGGCGCGGGACGCCGGATGCCGGGCTCTGGCGCCGGGCACCGGAGCCTGTGCCCGGCTTCGTCCTCAATCTCGCCGCCTTCCATGAGCCGGGCAGCGGCTTCGCCACCGCCGCCTTTGCCGAGGCGGTCGAGACCGCCGTGCTCGCGCTGGCGCTGGCGCGGCCCGAAGCGACCCGGATCGCGGTGCGGATCGCGGATCTCGCCGGCCTGCTCGCAGCGCTGGGGCTTGATTACGAGAGCCCAGAGGCACGGGAGGTGGCGGCGGGGATTGCCGCGCTCCTGCGCGGGCGGGCGGAGACGGCGTCCGCCCGCCTTGGTGAACGATACGGGACCGAGGCCCGGCCGGCGCGCGGGTTCACGGCACCGCAGAAGACGGTCGTTCCCGGCCTGGCCGAGGCGGCGGCACGGGCACTGGCCGAGGCGGCGGCCGCGCCGCGGCTCCGCCACGAAGCGACCACCGCGATCGCGCCGGCCGGACCGGCCGAGGCGCTGCTCGGCGTCGAGACCGGCGGGATCGCCCCCGCGTTCAGCCCGATCCGACCGGATGGCAGCCTGACCCGGGCCGCCCGCGCCTGGCTCGCGGCGCGGGGGATCAGCGCCGAGGCGGCGCTTGCCTCGGCGCTGGCGGGCAGCCCGCTTCTCGTTCCGGCATCGAAAGTGGCACATCTGGCGATGCATGAGCGCGTGGCGGGGTTTTTCCATTCCGTCCCTCCCCTGCCCGCGATTGCCGCCGAGCCCTCGCCCATGCCGCGCGCCCGCGACAGCCTGCCCACGCACACCCGCGGATATACGCAGAAGACGAGCGTGGGCGGGCACCGGCTCTATGTGCAGACGAGCGAATATGCGGACGGCAGGCTCGGCGAGCTGGCGATCACGCTGCACAAGGAGGCCCCCTCCTTCCGCGGGCTGATGGATGCGTTCGCCGCCGCGGTGAGCATCGGGCTGCAGCATGGCGTGCCGCTCGCGGACTATGTCGAGGCCTTCGTCGGCACCCGCTTCGGCCCGGCCGGCGCGGTGGAGGGCGACCCGGCGGTGCCGACGGCGAGTTCGCTCATCGACTACGTGTTCCGCAATCTTGCGGCGCATTACCTGAAGGATCACGATCTGCCGGAAGTCGAGGCAGGGGACGCCCTGGAAGCCATCCGCGAAACGCCGCCCGCGCCGCTCCTGCCGCTTGAACTGCCGGCGGCGACGCCCGGTGATCGGCGGCGCGTGCTCCGCCTGATCAAGAAATAGATCCGCGAGGTTCTGCATGACCGGTCGCATTGAGGCGAGGCTCGCCGAGCTTGGCATCCATCTGCCCCCGCCCATGAAGCCGATCGCCAACTATGTGCCCTGGGTGGTGACGGGAAACCTGGTCGTGATCTCGGGCCAGGTGCCGGCGGTGGACGGCAGGATCACCGTCACCGGGCGGGTTGGCGCGGAGGTCTCGGAAGAGGATGCCAGGGCGGCGGCGCGGCAGTGCGTGATCAATGTGCTCGGGCATCTCAAGGCGGCGTGCGGCGGCGATCTCGACCGGGTGCGGCGGGTCCTGCGGCTCGGCGGCTATATCGCCTCGGCGCCCGGCTTCACCGGCCAGGCACAGGTGATGAACGGCGCCTCGGACCTTGCGGTCGAGGTCTTCGGCGAGGCCGGGCGGCACGCACGGACGACGATCGGCGTGCCGGTGCTGCCGGCGGATGCCGCGGTCGAGGTCGAGGGGATGTTCGAGATCGCGTAATTTTGTTTGCGGCGCGAGGACGGACCGCCATATGGCGGACATGCCCGATGGCGCCGCCTCCTTCAGCCTGAGCCTCCATCCCCGCATCACCGAGATTCCCGCTGCCGCGTGGGATGAATGCGCGGGCGCGGAAAACCCTTTTGTCAGTCACGCTTTTCTCTCCGCGCTCGAGGAGAGCGGATCGGCCGGCGCGCGCACCGGATGGCTGCCGCAGCATGCCGCGCTGCATGACAGCGCCGGGCGGATCGTGGCGGTGGTGCCGATGTACGCCAAGAGCCACAGCTATGGCGAATATGTCTTCGATCATGGCTGGGCCCATGCCTTCGAGCGCGCCGGGGGGGACTACTATCCGAAGCTGCAGGTTGCGGTGCCGTTCAGCCCGGTGCCGGGGCCGCGGCTCTTGATCCGCAAGGATGCGGGCGTGGCGATGGCGCTGATGGCCGAGGCGCTTGAGCAGGCCTGCCGCAAGCTCTCGCTTTCCTCGGTGCATGTGACCTTCTGCACCGAGGCGGAGTGGACGGCGCTCGGCGCGGCCGGGTGGCTTCAGCGCGTGGGCATGCAGTTCCACTGGCACAATGAGGGGTATGCGGGCTTCGAGGATTTCCTTGCCGCCCTCTCCTCGCGCAAGCGCAAGATGATCCGCCGCGAGCGGCGCGACGCGACCGAGGGGCTGACGATCCGCGTGCTGCGCGGGCACGAGATTGAGCCCCGCTATTGGCGGGCCTTCTACGGGTTCTATACCGCGACCGTCGATCGCAAATGGGGCTCGGCCTATCTCACCGAGCGCTTCTTTCCGCTGCTCGGCGAGCGGCTCGGCGAGAAAGTGGTGCTGATGGTGGCGGAGCAGAGCGGCAAGCCGGTGGCGGCGGCGCTCAACCTGATGGGGGCGGACACGCTCTATGGCCGCAACTGGGGCTGCCGCGGCGAGTTTCCGTTCCTGCATTTCGAGCTTTGCTATTACCAGGCGATCGAATTCGCGATCGCCCATGGGCTGAAGCGGGTGGAGGCCGGCGCGCAGGGCCAGCACAAGCTGCAACGCGGCTATCTGCCCCAGCGCACCTTCTCCGCCCACTGGATCGCCCATCCGGGGCTGCGACGGGCGGTGGGGGATTTCCTCGGCCGCGAGCAGGTGGAGATCGCCGAGGACATGGAAGCCCTGGCGGAGCGTTCGCCCTTTCGCGAGGCGTGACCCGGATCCCTTGTCCCCCTGGGGGCTGACCGGCGTGTTTGATCCCGGGTTTTGCCCCGGTTTTGATGCGCGCCTGTGTGGGACGGGGTGCGGGGACGCAGAAAGGGGAGAAGGATGGATTTCGGAGCGCAAATGCTTCTGCTGCTCGCCGTTGGTGGCGTCGGCGTGCTGCACACGATGGTACCCGATCACTGGCTGCCGATCGCCCTGCTCGCCCGCGAGCAAGGCTGGTCCCGTGCCGAGACGCTGCGGGCCGCGGTGCAGGCCGGCGCCGGCCATGCCGCCTCCACCCTGATTATCGCGCTGATCGTCTGGATTGCGGGCGTTGCCTTCGCCCGGCATTTCGGTCACGCCGTCGATGTGGTCTCAAGCCTGGCGCTCATCGGTTTCGGCGGTTGGATCATGCTTTCGGCTTCACGCGAATTGCGCGCGCCCCAAGGCCATCAGCATCGCCACGAGACGCGCTTCACCGAGCGCGACGGGGACCATCATCACCATCACGAGACATATGATCTTAACCCCGATCCCGAAAGTGATCCGCTGTACCTGCCGCTGCGCGGTGATGTCGTGGTGCTCACGCGCCATATCCATGTGCACCGTCACGGATCACAGGTGGTCCACGCGCACTGGCACGATCATACGGCGCAATCCTCGCATGAGCTGACGGAGGCAGAAGATGCCGAGCCCCCGCTGCACGAGCATCGGCACAGGATGAAGAGGCGCACCGCCCTGCTGCTGATCCTGGG
>DASZQO010000362.1:0-10067 GCA_035549615.1 Acetobacteraceae bacterium | reverse complement strand
GTTCGTGCGCATCGCCCTGGTCGAGAACAGCCACCGGCTGCGCCAGGCCTGCCGCTCCATCCGTGCCTTCCTCCAGGCCGGCTCGAACCAGGCCGACCCCGCTCTCAACGCGGTATCCGCCTGAGTTTTCCCCCGCCGGTTCCCTTCGTGCCGGCTCAGCATACTTTGAGCCCTTTCACGGGGCAGCCTTTCACCGGGAGTTCTTCGCATGGCGCAATTCAACGCGGCGCTGACGCTGATTGGCGGCCCCACCGTTCTGATCGAGCTTGCCGGCTTTCGGCTTCTCACCGACCCGACCTTCGACGCCCCAGGACACTACGAATCGCGCGGCATCGTGCTCGAGAAGACGCGCGGTCCGGCGATCGGCGCGGACGCGATCGGCCCGCTCGAGGCGGTGTTGCTCAGCCACGACCAGCATTTCGACAATCTCGACCGTGCCGGTCGTATTTTTCTCGAAACCACCGGTCCGACCTTCACGACAAGCGCTGGCGCGGCCCGTCTCGGCCCCATCGCGCGCGGCCTCGCACCGTGGGAAACCACCAGCCTGACCGCAGCCAGCGGCGCCCGCCTCTTCATCACGGCGACGCCGGCGCGGCACGGACCGCCCGGCATAGAGCCCATGACGGGCGATGTCATCGGTTTCGTGCTCGGCCTGGAGCAGCCAGGTGATGCAATCTATGTCAGCGGCGATACGGTCTGGTACGAGGGCGTTGCCGAGATCGCACGCCGCTTCCGGCCGCGCCTCGTCGTCCTCTTCGCCGGCGCGGCCAAGCCCCGCGGGCCGTTCCATGTGACGATGGACAATAATGACGTGATCGAGACCGCGCACGCCTTTCCCCAAGCGCGCATCGTCGCGGTGCATAATGACGGCTGGGTTCATTTCACCGAGAGCCAGCAGGATTTCGTCCAGGCTCTCACCACCCTCGGCCTCGCCCATCGTCTCACACCCCTCGACCTCGGCCGGAGAGCGGAATTTGCGCTGGCTTGAGGGAGCGCATAAAGCGTGATGACCGTATGTCCCGCGCCACACGTTGGATGCGGCATGGGCCGGCAGGCAGGCAGGCCGGGTGAAGAAGGCGGAAGCTCCAGGAAATCGGCATCGACACCGATGGCATCCATGACGCGCAAGGACGGTTCGATTTCGCCGGTCTCGTCAATGCACCGTATGCCGAGGCCATGTCGAGCTTCTCGACCTGGTGCGCGGCCCAAGGCTCCGGCCGCTTCGAGAGCCGGCTGGCCTGCGATCCGAAGATGTCGGAGCCTGCGCCCGGTCAGGCTTCGAGCCCGTCGCTCACGTTCACATTCTCGGGTTTTGGTTCGAGCCCGGAATTGCGGGCGACCTCCATGAGCAGTACGGCGAAATCGACATTCTCATGCCCACGCCCTGCCATCGCCGCGATCGATTCGCGGCTTGCCGCCGCACAGGGCATCGCAACGCCGTGCGCGCGCCCCGCGCCGAGGCCAAGGTCCATGTCCTTGAGCAGAAGCTTTGGCGTGAAGGTCACCTGATCGAAGGCGAGGTTCACGAGCGTTGGCGTCTTGTATTTCGTGTACATGGAGCCGACCACGCTCTGATTGATCGATTCCAGGAACACATGGCGGGGAATGCCTGCTTTCTCCGCGAGCACCGTGATCTCGCAAAGGCTTTGGATGATGACCCCGAAAAACGTGTTGTGGGCGATCTTCCAGATCCTGGCGAGCTCGCCCTCGCCAACCCAGAGCGTGCTCCGCCCGAGCGCCTGAAGCCAGGGCAGCGCCTGCTCGTAGAGCGGCCTCGGTCCCGAGGCGACGATCGAGAGCTTGCCCGCCCGGCAGACCTTCGCATTGCCGGAGACCGGCGCGCAGAGATAGCCGATCCCGAACGTCTCCAGGCGCGCGCGGATCTCGGCGGACCCCTCCTGCGAGATGGAGGAGCAATCGATGACGAGCTTGGGGAGGGAGGTTCCGTTCGCGAGCCCCGCCGGCCCGAACAGCACTTCCTTGAGATCGTCCGTTGTCGAGACCGTGGTGAAAACAGCGCCGCAGGACGCGAGATCGTGCTTGTCCGCGACCACGCGCGCGCCCGCTTCGCGCAGCGTCTCGGCCTTGCTGGGGGTGCGGTTCCAGACCGCGACTTCGTGGCCGGCCTTGAGAAGCCGCCGCACCATTGCCTCGCCCATTCGGCCGAGTCCGATCCAGCCAACCTCCGCCATTCTCGTTTCTCCTCGTCCTCTCCACCCGCCGGCGCGCGGCCATCAGCGCCATTCGACGACACACGGGATGCTGCAGAACCAAAGGAAGTGTCTTCTATCGGATGGGCGCGGGCAAGTTCGCGAGCCCGGGTGAGCCGTGCCGAGCGGACCGGGCGCTTACATTTTTAGGCCAGATAGTCGAGCCCGATATCGAGCGCCCGGCTGCTGTGCGTGAGCCAGCCAAGCGAGATGAGATCGACACCCGTGGCGGCGATCTCGGGCGCGGTCTCGGGCGTGATCCGGCCTGACGCTTCCGTGATCGCCCGGCCACCGACCATCGCGACCGCCTCGCGCAGCAGGGGAGGCGACATATTGTCGAGCAACAGCGCATCCGCGCCCGCCGCGAGTGCCTCTTCAAGTTGCAATATCGTATCGACCTCGATTTCGATCCGGACGAGATGGCCGATCGCGCCGCGCGCCCGCGTGATCGCCTCGCGGATCCCGCCCGCCGCTGCCACATGATTGTCCTTGATCAGCACGGCATCATCGAGGCCGAAGCGGTGATTGCTTCCGCCGCCCGCGCGCACCGCGTATTTCTGTGCCGCCCTCAGTCCCGGAATGGTCTTGCGCGTGTCGGTCACGCGCGTGCCGAAGGGACGCACCGCGGCAACGACGGCAGCGGTCGCGGTCGCGATGCCAGAGAGATGGCAGAGGAAATTGAGAGCGGTGCGCTCAGCCGAGAGCATCGCGCGCGCCGGTCCGCTGACGCGCGCGATCACCTCACCGGCGCCGACCGCATCGCCATCGTTCCGGGCGCGGATGAGCATGATCGCCGGATCGAGCAGACGGAACGAAGCGGCGGCGAAATCGAGGCCGGCAATCACGCCGGGCTGGCGCGCGACAAGCGCGGTCTCGGCGCGGGCGTCCGCGGGCACGATGGCATTCGAGGTGAGATCGCCGGCGCGCCCGAGATCCTCAGCGAGCGCCGCACGCACCATGGGTTCGATCAGCAAGGCGGGGAGGGGGGTGATCGCCCAGCCGCGGTCTTCCTCAACAAGGTCGCTCCGAACATCCATGACGACTTCACCCGAAGCATGCACAACCATTTTACCGCGAGCATTCGCGATTATTTTACTGCGAGCATTCGCTCGACCGCCCGCCTTGCTTTTGCGGCGATGGCGGGGTCGATCGTCACCTCGTGTGTCATCGTCTCGAGCGCATGGCGGATCTTGCCGAGCGTGATCCGTTTCATGTGCGGGCAGAGATTGCAGGGACGAATGAATTCGAGCCCGGGATATTGCACCGCGACATTGTCGCTCATCGAGCATTCGGTGATCAGCACCACGCGCCCGGGCCGGTTCCGCTCGACATAGGAGGCCATGCCGGCGGTCGAGCCCGTATAGTCCGCCTCCGCCACCACGTCCGGCGGGCATTCGGGATGGGCAAGCACGACCACGCCCGGATGGGCGGCCCGAAGCTCGCGGATCTCGGCGGCAGTGAACCGCTCATGCACCTCGCAATGGCCGGCCCAGGCGATGATCTGAACGCCGGTCTCGGCGGCGACATTTTTCGCCAGATATTCGTCCGGCAGCATGATGACGCGCGCGGCGCCGAGCGATTCCACGATCTTCCGCGCATTGCCGGAGGTACAGCAGATATCGGCCTCCGCCTTCACCGCGGCCGACGTGTTGACGTAGGCCACCACCGGCGCATCCGGATAGCGCGCGCGCATCAGCCGCACATCCTCCGGCGTGATCGAGGCGGCGAGCGAGCAGCCGGCCCTGAGATCGGGGATCAGCACCGTCTTCTCCGGGTTCATCAGCTTTGCCGTTTCGGCCATGAACTGAACCCCGGCGAGCACGATCACATCCGCAGCCACCTCCATCGCCTTGCGGGCAAGGGCGAGGCTGTCCCCGGTGATATCGGATACGCAATGGAAAATCTCCGGCGTCTGGTAATTGTGCGCCAGGATCACCGCATTGCGCTTGGCCTTGAGGGCAAGGATCGCTTCGATATCATCGGCGAAGGCGCCCCATTCGAGAGGCGGAATCACCGGTCGGACACGCTCATAGAGCGATGCGGTGCGGGCGATCGTCGCGGCATGGGACATCGCTTCCTCCATAATGCTCACATAGAGCATTTTTGGGCCGGACCAAGTCCGGAAACGAAAGCCTATTATGCTTCCCGTGAGCATAAGCCTGTCAACAGGGGGCGCGCAGTCCTGCCATGCGCGAAGCCTTCAGCGTGCCAGGGGTCAAAGCCTGGTGAGCAGAGGGGGAGCAACCGCAGCTCATCGCGCGAGAGCAGCTTCCGATCACAATGGCTCACGGAAATTGCTCCAGCTCTCTGTTTTGGCGGGCATCTTCTTGCGATCAGCCGTGTCCGTCTGATCGCGGTCTGCTTTAGCGCGCGGGGGCGAGCGGCAGCTTGGTGCCAGCGACCGCGCGCTCGCGCAGCACGGCGCGGCGGAAGCGGAAGAGCCGGGCCGGGCGTCCGCCGGTTTCCGCGATCATGCTCCCCGTCTCCTCGACCAGCTCCTGCCGGGCGATCAGGCGGCGGAAATTCTGCTTGTGCAGTTGCACGCCGGCGAGCGCCTCGACCACCCGCTGCAGCGTGAGCAGCGTGAAGGCGGGGGGCATCAGCTCGAACACCACCGGGCGGTATTTGATCTTGGCGCGCAGCCGGGCGATCCCGGTCGCGAGGATCCGCCGGTGATCATGGAGCATCGGCGCGCCCGGCGCGCATGCCCGTCCCGCTGCCTCGCCCGCTTCCGGCACGAGGCCCGCTTCGTAGAGAAGCTCATAGCGCTGCAGCGACAGCTCTTCGTTCCAGGCCTGGCTGTTGAGCCCGAAGGCGATCGCCACGCGTTCGGCCCGCTCGCGCCGGAGGGATCCTCCATCGCCCGATTTCGCCCAGGCGCTCAGCGCCGGGGCGATCATGGCGCGGATCGCCGCCGGCTCGCCCTCCCGCCGGTCCTCCCAGGGGAAATAACGGTACCAGTCCTGCCAGCTCGCCCCGGTCCCGGGCGCGGTCGGCGCCTCACGCGCAAGCCCGAGATAGCTGATCGAGATGGTCCGCCGCCGCCCCCCGCCCACCATCCGGTCGCGATCGGCGAAGGTATAGAGCTGCTCGACGAAGCCGAGCGGATGCCGGGTTCGCTCCTCCACCCAGGCCCGCAGCCCTGATTGCAGGGAGCGGTGGCCCGATTCGAACGGGCCGGAGGGCAGCGCGCGTCCGTCCTCGACGGTCAGGATGCGTGGCGCCGCCTCGTTGGCCGCCACCACGACCGCGATGAGCTCTGCCGCAAGCGTCGTTGTTTCCGCCTCCCCGCCCGTCATCGGCCGGGACGCGGACGCTGCCCGTTCATTCGGCGGCCCTGGGCGCGGATTTCGGCAGGTAGCAATGCTCAGGCCCCGGAAAGCTCCGGGTGCGAACCTCCGTTGCATAGGCCTCCACCGCCGCGGTCACGGCGGACCCGAGATCCGCATAGCGCTTGACGAAGCGCGGGGCGATGGGCCCGCTCAGGCCGAGCAGATCCTCGGTGACCAGGATCTGCCCATCGCAGCCTGCCGAGGCCCCGATCCCGATGGTTGGAATCGAAAGCGAGGAGGTGATCGCCCGTGCCACCGGCTCGAGCGTGCCCTCGATCACCACCGCAAAGGCGCCGGAAGCGGCCACCGCGGCGGCGTCCGCAGCCACCTGCTCCGCCTCCGCCGTGGTCCTGCCGGTGGCGCGAAAGCCGCCCGCGCTCTGCACCGCCTGCGGCATCAGCCCGACATGCCCGCAGACCGGAATGCCGCGGCGGACGAGGAACTGGATGGTCGGCGCCATCTCCGCCCCGCCCTCGAGCTTGACGCCGCTCGCACCGGTCTCCGCCATCACCTTAGCCGCAGCGCGCCAGGCGCGCTCCGGACTTTCCTGGTAGCTGCCGAAGGGCAGATCGACGATCACGGCCGCCCGGCTCGTCCCGCGCACCACCGCCGCCCCATGGGCGATCATCATTGCGAGCGTCACCGGCAGCGTGGTCGCGAAGCCATACATCACCATGCCGAGCGAATCGCCTACCAGCAGCAGATCGACATGGGGATCGAGCAGACGCGCCATCGGCGCCGTGTAAGCAGTGAGGCAAACGAGCGGCGTGCCTCCCTTGCGTCCCGCGATTTCGGGGATGGAGATGCGCTTCGAGCCCATAAGCGTGCTCATGCGCTCCCTCCTTCTCCCCCGTCGCTGTCGTGCTGCGTGACGCTCTGCCCGGCTTTCCGCCGGGGCGGCGCTACTTGATCTTGCCTTCCTTGAAGGTGACGTGCTTGCGCAGCTTCGGGTCGTATTTGCGAAACTCAAGCTTGCCGGTCTGGGTGCGCGTGTTCTTCTTCGTCACGTAGAAGACGCCGGTATCGGCGGACGAATTGAGCTTGATCTGGATGGTGTTGCTCTTGGCCATGGCACGGGATCCTTTGCGCGCGGAAAATGCGCACCCGCCCGCCCAAGGTCAAGCCGTCCCGACCCTGGGTGCGCGGCCTTACTCGGGCGGCGTGAGCGGCCGGCCGGCCGGGGGCAGCAGCGCTGCCGCATAGGCCGCCGGATTGTCGATCAGCACACGCGCCGCCACCATGGACGCCGCGCTCCCCACCGCCGCCGGACAGGCTGCGCGGATCGCCAGGATCCGGGCGAGCGGAAATGGCGGGCGGGCCATTTCATGCTGATAGATCGCGCGCGCCATCGGCTGGGATCCGCCGGCGAGAAGCGCGAGCTGCCTGTCGAGCGCCGACTGGCCCAGGCTCGTGCAAATCTGGGGCAGGATGCCGAGGCTCTGGATCGGCCAGCCACGCGGCGCCAGCACCTGGCTCCAGGTGACAAAAAGCTCGCCGCCATCGGGAAGCTGATCGATCGTCTGCACCAGGCCCTTGCCGAGCGTCGCACTTCCCACCACCACCGCCCGCCCGTTATCGGCCAGCGCCGCAGCCAGAATCTCGGCGGCCGACGCCGTGAGCCCGTCCACCACCACCACCACCGGCAGGTCCCCCGCCATATCCGCCCCGGACGCTACCCAGATATGCCGCGCCGCGGGATCGCGCCCGGCCGTGGTTGCGATGATCCCGCGATGGAGCAGCACGTCCGCGGCATAGACCGCCTGATCGAGCAATCCGCCGCGATTGCCGCGCAGATCGAGGACGATGCCCTGCGGCGGATCGGAGACGGAGAGTCCGGCGGCAATCTCGTTGGCGAGATGTGGCCCCGTGCTGGCATCGAAGGCGGTGATGCGCAGTACCAGCATCTCATGCACGCGGCTTGCGAAGACCGTCTCGGGCGCGGGCTCGTGGCGCGCGAGCCTCACCGTCCGCACACCGGCGGCTGGATCGGCGAGCGTCAGCACCACTGGCGTGCCTTCCGGCCCGGCCATCTCATCCTCTGCCCAGCGCACGGTCCTGCCGCGCGTCGGCACGCCATCCACGGAGAGAAGCCGGTCTCCGGGCAGGATATGCGCAGCGCTCGCCGGGCTTCCGGCGGCGACATTCACGATGACGATCGCGCCGCTCTGCAGCGCGACCGTAAGCCCCGTGCCGATCCAACCCGAGCGCTGCGCCCGCTCGCTCGCCGCATCCTCGGGCGCCACGTAGCGCGAATAGGGATCGAAATGATTGAAGAGCTCATCAAAGAAGGCTTCGGTGACGCCATTCGGCCCGACCGCGCGCACGGAGGGGGATTCCTGCCATGCCGCCGCGGCGAATGCGGCGATCGCCGCCCCCCAGCCGGCGGCATCATCCGCCCGCGGTTCGGGCCGTACCGCCAGGATCCGATCCGGCAGGGAAAGGCGAAGCGTGCCGGCGGAAAGATCCGTCGCGAGCGATGGATCGAGCGCGGTCAGACCCGGCAGCCCCCACAGCGCGAGTGTCGGCAGCGAATAGGGAACGAGCGTGCGCGGCTGCATGAAGGCGAGCGCCTGGGTGAAGACAGCTTCGCTCAGCGCGGTTGGAAATGGCGGGATTGTCCCCGGCGGCGTCTGCGCTTCAGCAGGAACGATCAACAGCAGGAACAGAAGGGCGCGGGCCGAGATCACCGCAAGCGGTTTCGCCCTCCGCCGCGTGCCGGCCGCGAAGGCCCGGCCGGCAGCGAGGCCACGCGCATGACGATGCGGCCGCTCACCGGGTCGGCCTCGGCGAGCCGCACGCTCAGCCGTTCGCCCAACCCGAGGCGCCGTCCGCTCCGCACAGCTCGCAGACTCGTGGTTGCCTCCTCGAAACGCCAGGAATCTGCAGGCAGCGTGGACACGGGGACGATTCCCTCGGCGCCGGTTGCGATCAGAGTGACGAAAAGCAATGACCGCGTCACGCCAGAAATTCGCGCCTCTTCTATGCCGCCGATACGCCTGGCGAGCAAGGCGGCCTGGGCGCGCGCGAGCACCGCGCGCTCCGCTTCCACCGCGCGCCGTTCGGCCGTGCCGAGATCGCGCGCGAGCGCCGCGAGCGAAGCCGCGGTGTCTTCATTCTTCCCTGCGTCGCCCTTGGCGTTGCCGCCGGCGCCGAGGCCGAGGCCGCCGATGAGCGCGCGATGCACGACAAGATCGGCATAGCGCCGGATCGGGCTGGTGAAATGGGCATAGGCTGCCAGCGCCAGCCCGAAATGCCCGGCATTCTCCGGTGAATAGCCCGCCTGCGGCAGGCTTTGCAGCGTCCGCTCGGCGGCGATCCCTGCCGCCTCGGTGCCGGCGAGCGGGGCAAGCGTGGCAGTGAGATCGCGGGGGGTGATCCGCTCGCGGGCCGGCAGGCGGAGGCCAAGCTCGCGCAGGAAAGCAGCGAGGCTCGCGATCTTGTCCGGCGCGGGCTCCGGATGGGCGCGGAAGAGTCCCGGCAGATCCCCGCGCAGGATTTCCTCGGCCGCCGCGACCTTGGCGAGGATCATGAAATCCTCGATCAGCCGGTGGCTTTCAAGGCGCGGCGTGCTTGCCACCGCGGCGAGCGCTCCCGCCGCATCGAGCACGACCCTTCGTTCCGGCAGATCGAGATCGAGCGGTCCGCGCGTGCGCCGCGCCGAAGAAAGCGCCCTCCAGGCGGCATAGAGATTGGCGAGCGTCCCCGCAGGGAGCCCGAGATCCTCCCCTCTCTCCGCCGCCCGCTGCACCGCCTCGTAGGTGAGGCGCGCGGCACTCCGCATCAAACCACGTCCGAAACGATGACGGCGCTTTTCCCCATTCGCCGCGATCTCGATCTCGGCGAAAACGACACCGCGCTCGGCATGCGGGGCGAGGCTGCACCAATGTTCGGAAAGGGCCGGGGGCAGCATCGGCACCACGCGGCCGGGGAAATAGACACTGTTTCCGCGCTGGCGCGCCGCCGCGTCGAGCGCGCTGCCCCGCCGGACATAATGCGCGACATCGGCGATCGCGACGATGATGCGGAATCCCTCGCCCGCGGGCGCTGCGAACACGGCATCGTCGAAATCGCGGGCATCCGCCCCGTCGATGGTGACGAGCGGCAGCGCGCGCAGATCCTCCCGCCCCTCTGGCCCGACGGCGCGAGCCGCAGCCGCCTCGCGCAGTGCTTCGGCGGAGAATTCCTCGGGGATTCCGAGACTGCTGATGGCGATGCGCGTGAAGGATTCGACGCCATCGAAACGGCCGAGCCGCTCCGTCACGCGCGCCCGGCGCGCCCCGTGCTGCGGGCCGGGCAGAAGCTCTGCGCGTACGATCTCGCCGGCCTCGGCGCCGCCCGCAGCGCCGGCTGGCACGCGCCATGGCTCGCGCACGCGCCGGTCTACCGGCAGGATATGGCCGGCCTCCCCGCGTCCCTGCCGCAAGGGCGCCGGGCGATAGACGCCAAGCACCGTTTCGGTTTCGCGCGTGGCTTTTCCCGGATGAAGACGGCTGCGGAAGGGCGCGCGCGAGCGAAGCTTAGGCAA
>DASZQO010000361.1:0-6430 GCA_035549615.1 Acetobacteraceae bacterium | reverse complement strand
CCGATTGTGAGAAAATGAAACGGACGTGTGCGAAATTCCTCAGCCCCTTCACGCCCGCCAGGCGGTCGCGCGATCTCCTCAGCTAGGGTTCGTCTGCTGCTGATCGCAGGCCCTGGCAGACACACTGCTCACCGCAGCGGCTCCAGCAATCACACCAAGCACAGCCAAAGCGAGCAAAAGACGCCTGCTCATTCCACCCTCCTCTCGAACGGCGTTCCTCGACGTCTCTGGATACCACGCGCTAGGAAGGGCGATCAACAAAACCGCGACACGCCATGCACGGCACCCTCGACGCTCCCGGCCTTTTCCCTGACCCCGACGAAGCGGAGCTGATCGCCGCGCGGCCATTTCTTTCGCGGAGCGCGCTCGATGGCCTCATGCTCGAAGGCGTGCCGCTTGCCGCCGTCGCCGATGCCTTCGGCACGCCAACCTACGTCTATTCGGCGGGAACGATTCGCGCCCGCTACGCCGCCTTCACCGCTGCCCTCACCGAAGCGGGACTGGCCGCGCATGTCCATTACGCCGTCAAGGCGAATGATCATCTTGCCGTGCTGCGGCTGCTGGGCGGGCTTGGCGCCGGGGCCGATGTGGTGAGCGGGGGAGAGCTCGCGCGCGCCCTCGCGGCGGGGATTCCGCCCGGGCATATCGTCTTCTCCGGGGTCGGCAAGCGGGCCGAGGAACTCTCGCACGCCCTGGAAGCCGGGATCGGGCAGATCAATGTCGAGAGCGCCGAGGAGCTTTTCGAACTTTCCGAGATCGCTTCCGGCCTTGGACTCACCGCGAAGGTGGCGCTGCGCGTCAATCCGGATATCGACGCCGGGACCCACGCCAAGATCACCACCGGCCTTGCCCAGAACAAGTTCGGGATCCCAGCCTCCGACATCCCGGCCCTCTATGCGCGCGCGGCCTCCCTGCCCGGCATCGCGCCGGTGGGTCTCGCGCTTCATATCGGCAGCCAGATCCTCTCGCTCTCGCCCTTTCGCGAGAGCTTCGTGGCGCTCGGCGCGCTCGCCCGCACGCTGCGCGCGGAGGGCCTGCCACTATCCCGCCTGGATTGCGGCGGCGGCCTCGGGGTTCCCTATCGCAACGAGCCCGCGCCCACACCCGCCGGGCTCGCCGGCGCGCTTGCCGGGGCTTTCCGGGATCTTGAGGTCGAGCTGCTGCTGGAGCCGGGACGCTGGCTGCTCGCCCCCGCGGGCCTGCTGCTTGCGCGCGTGGTGCGGATCAAGCCCGGCTCCGAGCGGCCCTTCGTCGTGCTCGATGCGGGAATGAACGATCTGATCCGCCCCGCCCTCTATGATGCCTGGCACGGGATCGTGCCGCTCGCGCCTGCCGCCGGTCCGGTCGGACCGGTCGATATCGTCGGCCCGATCTGCGAGAGTGCGGACACATTCGCCACCGCCCGCCCGATAGGCGGGTGTGTGCCCGGAGCGTGCGTCGCGATCCTCGATGCCGGCGCTTATGGGCGGGTGATGGGTTCGGCTTACAATGCCCGCCCCTGCGCGGCCGAGGCGATGATCGAGGGCGAGCGCTGGGCGCTGATCCGGCCGCGCCCGCTGCTCGCCGCGCTCTGGCAGGACGAGCGGGTGCCCGATTGGCTGTAGGTTTTCGGCTGGGCGCTGGGCCGGCATGGGGCAGACGCTTTTTCCTTCTCCGCCACCGCCCCACATAAGCTAACCTCGATACGGCGTTTTCGCGCTGCGTCAAGGCCGCGCGGGAAGCGGGAGCGGGGAGTTGGTTTTGTGCAGCAGGCGGCGATGATGCCGCGGAAACATGCCCGCGGGCGAGCGGCAAAGGACGGCGTGGCGCGGCTTGAGCGCCAGCGCCTCCGGGCGCGGTTCATGCTTGCGTTCGAGCGCCTGTGGCCCCTTCTGTGGCCACCGTTCGGGCTTCTCGGCCTCTTCATCGCCGCTTCGCTCTTCGGCCTGGTAGCGCTGCTGCCGCCCTGGCCGCATCTCATCCTCCTCGCTCTGGTCGTTGCCGGGACCGCGGCGCTCGCGGTCCGCAGCCTCGCCCGCTTCCGCTTTCCCACGCCCGCCTCAGCCGACCGATGGCTTGAACGCGCGAACCGACTCGCCCATCGCCCGCTCGCCGCCCTCACGGACCGTTCCGCCTTTGCCGGTGCCACGGCGGGCCTGCTCTGGCAGGCGCATCGTGCCCGCATGACGGCGAGCCTTGCCGGCATCCGTGTCGGCTTGCCGCATCCCAATCTTGCCGCGCGCGACCTGCACGCACTCCGGCTCGGCCTCGTCGTTGCCCTGGTCGCGGGTCTCGGCGTCGCCGGCCCTGACGCACCCGAGCGCCTGGCCGCCGCCTTCACCCCCGCCATCCCGATGGGCGTTCCGGCGCCGGCCACGGAGTTCGCCGGCTGGATCACCCCGCCGGCCTATACCCATCTCCCGCCGATCTTTCTTCGCGCGCCGGGCGGCAGCCTCTCCGTGCCGGAAGGCTCCGCGCTCGCCATCAGCCTCACGGGGGGCGAGGGAGCGCCGCGACTGCTTTTCGCCGACCACGCCGTTCCCTTCGATAAGCTAGGCCCGGCGAGCTATCGGACGGCGATGGTCCTCGCCAGGAACGGCCGGCTCACCCTGAGTCGCGGCGGCACGCGTCTCGGCGCCTGGTCTTTCACAATCATTGCGGCGACCCCGCCGACGGTGCGCTTCAGCGGCGCCCCGGGGCCGGACTCCCGCAGCACCGACACGCGGCTTCCCTGGCACGTGCATGACGCCTATGGCGTGACCGGGCTGAACGCGGTGCTGCATCTCGCCGCGCGACCCGGCGCCGCTGCACTTACCGTCCCGATTCCGCTCGGCTCTGGCGATCCCCGCGATGAAGGCGGCACCGCGCTCATCGATCTCACCGCCAACCCCTGGGCCGGGCTGGAGGTCACCGCCCGGCTCCACGCCGGCAACGGGGCCGGACTCGAAGGGTGGAGCAAAATCGTCCGTTTCCGGCTGCCGGAGATCCCGTTCCGCAACCCGCTTGCCCGCGCGCTGATCGCCGTGCGCAAGGGACTCGTCCTCGCGCCCGGGAACCGCATGCAGGCGGTCGCCACGCTTGATCAGCTCTCGGCGACGCCGCAGGCGCAGGATGGCGATCTGGGCGCCTTCCTCAATCTCCGCGCGATCGCCTCGCTTCTCTCGCGCAATCTTGCGCCGTCCGCGGTAAGCCAGGCCGAGGACAGACTCTGGCAGCTTGCCTGGCATTATGAGGCCGGCCCGGCCGCCGAGACATCCCGCGCGCTCGAAGCCGCCACCCGCGCGTTGGAACAGGCGCTGGCCGAGGCCGGCCATCCGGGCGGGCCGCGCCAGGAAGAGCTCGATCGGCGGCTCCGCGCGCTGGAGCAGGCGATCCAGCGGCAGATCGAGGCCCTCTCGAAAAACCTCAACGCCAATAGCCTCAAGCTTCCCAACGGGTTTGCCGCCCAGGAGTACGACCAGCAGACCTTTCAGCACATGCTAGAGGCGATGCGCCGGGCGATCGCCGCTGGGAACCTTGCCGCCGCGCGCCAGCAGATGGCAGAGCTGCAGAATCTTCTCCAGCAATTGCAGAATGCCCGTCCGCTGACCGCGGAGGACGTGGCGCGGGCGATGCAAATGCAGCAGGGCCAGAAGGCGATGGCCGCGCTCGGCGATGTCGTGCAGCGGGAGGCTGGTCTGCTCGACCGTGCCGAACGGCGGCTTGCCGCGCCAGATGCGGCTTCCGCGGCCGCCGCTTCCGCCCAGCGCCGCGCCGAAGCCGCGATCCAGCAGGCGCTGCGCCAGGTCGTCGGCGTGATGATGAGCGGCTTCGCCGATGCAACCGGCCAGATCCCCCCCGCCCTCGGCCAGGCCGATGTCGCAATGCGCGGGGCTGCCGGCGCGCTCGGCGCCGGCGCGGACCGTGCAGCCGCTTCCGACGAACGCCAGGCGATCGCCGATCTTCAGAAGGGAGGCCGCCAGGCCATGGCGGCGATGGCCGCGCAGAGTGCCATGCAGGCCGGCAGCAGCCCGGGCTTCCTGATGATGCCGGGGCCAGTTGCGGGAAGCCCCGCGCCGGGCGAGATCGGCCGCGCGCCGGGCATCGGGCTCGATCCGCTCGGCCGGCCGATGGGCGATCAGGCCGATGGGGGCAATCCCAACGGGTTTGTCGATATCCCCAACGGCGATGTCGCTGCCGCGGCGCGGGCGATCCAGCAGGAGCTTCGGCGGCGCGAAGCCGACCCGACCCTGCCCGTGCCGGACCGCGACTATATCGACCGCCTGCTCAAGCAGTTCTGAAAGTACTGAGCGATTTCGTCAGCGCGGCGGGACCGGCATGAGCCCGAGCAGCGCATAGACCCGCTCGCTCGGTGGCCAGGCTTGCATGATCGTGCCGCGATAGGCATAGGCGCCCCAGACGAGCAGGCCGAGGATGATGAGGCTCAGCACCCAGCCGAGCCACGCCCCCCCGCCGCCCGCACGCGCCCGCGGCGGCGTGGCTGGCGGCCGTGCCGGCTCCGGGCCCAGCACAAACGGCCGCTCGCGCAGGCCCTTCGGCTGCGGCGACGACGGCGGTGCCGGCGCTGCGACAGTGGGGGCCGGCATGACGATCTCCGGCTCTGCCTTGGCGGCCCTGACGGGAACGGTCAAAGACGGCGCCGGAGCAGCGGCGGCTTCCACCACAGATTCGGGCTTCGGCGCCGCCATCCCCCATTCCGCAGCACAATGGCCGCAGCGCAAGGTGCGCTGGCTGCCGAGCAGCGGCTCTGGAATCTCATAGACAGCCGCGCAGGCGGGACACGTGACACGCATCGGACGAGAATCGATCGGTCCTGGCACGGAAGCAAGCCCTGAGAGCTGGTTCAGGGATGCGCTGTTGTGAGCCGGTTCGTACCAAGCGGAGAGCGCCACAGGCGCCAAGCCGGCATGGCTTTCGGGGGCCGGAGCGGAGCTGCCTTGAAGATCAGCATCGCTTTCCCCGGGGACCTGAGCGCGTTGATGCGCCCCGCCGATAGGGTGTCCCTGGCCAGCGGCAGAAATGGCATGCTGTACGCAAGAAGGGGGACGGATTCGGAAGCATGATCCGATTCGAGCATGTCGGGCTCACCTATCCGGCACCGGGAAAGGGGCCGCCCGCCACGGTTCTGCACGATCTCTCCTTCGCTGTTCCCGAGGGCGGATTCCGCTGGCTGCTCGGCCCCTCCGGCGCCGGCAAGACCAGCCTGCTGCGCCTGATGTATCTCGCTGCCCGGCCGAGCGAGGGGCGGCTTTCGCTGCTCGGCACCGAGATCGCCCGGGCCGGACGGCGCGCGTTGCCCGGCCTGCGCCGGCGCATCGGCGTCGTCTTTCAGGATTTCCGCCTGCTGCCCCATCTCTCCGCCTTCGACAATGTCGCGTTGCCGTTACGCATCGCCGGCAGGCCGGAGGGGCAGATCCGCGCAGATGTCGCCGAGATGCTGCGCTGGGTCGGGTTGGCCGGGAAGCTCGAGTCCCTGCCGGAAACCCTCTCGGGCGGAGAGCAGCAGCGTGTCGCGATCGCCCGCGCGGTGATTGCCCGCCCGCGCCTTCTGCTTGCCGATGAGCCGACCGGCAATCTCGACGAAGCGCAAGCCGAGCGGCTGATGCGCCTTCTGCACGAGCTGGTCCGGCTCGGCACCACGATCATCGTCGCCACCCACAACGAAGCGCTGGTCGCGCGCCATCCCGCCACCGCGCTTCGTCTCGAGCATGGGCGCCTGGTTGCGCATGGCTAGCGCGAGGCTGAGGCCGGCCGGATTCGATGATCTCGGGCTGCAGCGCGCCCTTTCGGACCGGCTGCTTCCCTTCCTGGTGGCGGCAATGGCCTTTCTTGCCGCGCTCGGCCTTGCCGGCGCCTTCGCCGCCGCGGGGCTTGCCGCGCATTGGCAGGAAGGCGCAGAAGCCGCGCTCACCGTCCAGGTTCCGGATCCGACCGCCGAGTCCGCCAAGCCCGGCCTCGACCGGCTCGACCAGACGCTCGCCCTGCTGCGCGCCGATCCGGCCGTCGCCACCGCCCGCCCGCTCAGCGCAGGCGAGCTCAACGCGCTGCTCCGCCCCTGGCTTGGCGATGACGAGACGCATCTCGCCCTGCCGCTTCCGGCGGTGATCGCGGTTCACCTCACCGACCCTGCCGCGCCGCTCGACCAGCTTTCCGCCATGCTTACCGCAGCAGCGCCGGGCACCGTGGTCGAGAGTCACGGCATCTGGGTCCGCCGTCTCGCCGCGCTGGCCCGCAGCCTCCAGGCCTGCGCCGCGGTGGCACTGCTGGTGGTCGCCGCCGTCGCCGTCGCCGTGGTCGCGGTCGCGACCCATGCGGGCATCGCCGCGCGGCGCGAGGCGATCGAGATCGTGCACGGCCTCGGCGCGTCCGACGGCTATATCGCCGCGCGCTTCGCCGGCCGCGCCACGCGCCTTGCGGCCATCGGCGCCGCGGCCGGCGCGCTGACCGCCCT
>DASZQO010000360.1:0-13850 GCA_035549615.1 Acetobacteraceae bacterium | reverse complement strand
CCGGGCGGCTCGCATCGCCGGAAGCTGGACTTCGTCATTACATGATCCTGCGAACGCGTCTCCAGTCCCATGGCCGCGTGACCTCATGAACATGGATATCTCCGGCATGGCATCGTTCCAGCACCGCGAGCGCGCGCTTCTCGGCCTCCTTGTTCGACAGGTCTGCCCACAGCACAAGCCCGCCCCGAGCCAGCCACTTCTCGGCCGAGCGGGCATGCTGGCGCGCCACGGCGCCGGCGAGAAACGCGCCGATCCCGGGCCCGGCCTCACCACCACTGCCAGGTGTGGCGGCAGCCGCCGCCAGTGTGCCATCCAAAGCGGGAACCGCCTCTCAATCAGGCGAGACGAAGCCGGAAACGCATCGGCAGTCGCGAAGACGCCTACGGATTCCATTGCACGATCGCCAGCTTTCGCCGGTTTGCGCGTCCTTGCCGCCATCATCCCTCCCCTCTCGGCGTCACTGCCACAATCGACGAAGCCGAGACCTCGGACTCCGCGCCAGAATGCGCCGGAACGCGCAAGACAAGGCCATCGTGGCGATGGTGCAGACATGTCCGTACCATCAGGCGTTTGCTTCCCATAGGGTGATTTTGCGGGGAAACGCGTCCGCGAGGGGTTGCAATCCCGCCCATGCGTGAGCACGTCGCCTCCAGGAAACGCGGGCCTCACACCCACTGAGCTCTCCACGCCACACGAACCAGGGGAGATTCACATGACCCAGAAGGAAAGCCGGAAGGAAAGAAAAAAGACTCACGAGACACCACGCCCGGATCTGTTGGATGAAACATTGAACGACAGTTTTCCGGCGAGCGATCCACCCTCGCATCCCGGCATTATTAGCATTGTCGGGCGCTACCCCGTAAATCGTGAGAAAGAGCCCAAATAAGAGGAATTCCAACGGCCGCCATTCCATCAGCGCGGCCTTGACACGCGCCCCACCGCGCCATCCCAGCTGGGAGCGCTACGCGATGGAGACGACCCATTGCAGGAAGGACGAAGATATTTTTGGCCCATGATACCAAAACGCTCCGGAAAACACGAAGACAGAGATCGCCAGAAGCATCGCATCCCTCATACCCTGGGCTGAAGGATCGGTCTTGAGAGAACGCGCGGGCATAACACCAGGCGTCACGCTCTGTAGCGCCGCACATCGCCGCGTTGCGGTGAATATCCTGCAACGGCATCAGGATCACCGCACTGAGATGGGATCACCACATGAGGAGCGTCCCATGAGTCGAACTGTGATCGAGATACTGCCGCAGATCCTGAATGCCGGGCCACAGCATCCGGACACTCATCGCGCGCTCCCGCTTGTCAAGGAGATCGATGGCAAGACGGTCGTGCGGGTCGGCCCCTTCGCGCCGCGCGATCGCTAAGGCAGTCGGCGCGATCGACCATCAGATCTTCACAACGGAGTCAGCCATCCTTTGAGCGCACTGGCAGGAACGCGTGCAATACCCGTCACCCCCATCCCTCCCGCCTCTTCCCGCCCTGGTCGCGGCCGGATGGACGGGCTCACCGGCCTGCGCGGCATTGCCGCGCTTTGGGTTGTCGCATTCCATTACGATATAGGTCCTTTCTCAGCCCTTCATATTGGCCAAGCGCTGCCTCTCGTCCGGCTCGGCTATCTCGGGGTGGATCTCTTCTTCATGCTGAGCGGCTTCGTGATCTGGCACGTTCATGCCGCGGAGTTTCGCCGGCTCTCGCTTGCAAACATGAAACGGTTCATTGGCCTCCGCCTCGCCCGTCTCTATCCGGTCTATCTCTTCACGCTGCTTCTGCTGCTGGTGATGCTGCTCGCGGCCCCCTATCTCGGCGCCATCGCTCTTGATCCGCGGAACTTCCGTCTGCGCCAGTTGCTCATCGACCTGACAATGCTCCAGACCTGGGGCCTTTCACACAAGCTCGGCTGGAATTATCCAGCCTGGTCGATCAGCGCCGAGTGGTTCTGCTATCTTCTCTTTCCCCTCGCCGCGCTTTCGCTCATGCGGTTCGGACGATGGCGCCTGGTCCTGGCGCTCGCCGCTCTTCTCATAGCGCTGAGCGGCGTTTATCTCGCCGTTTTCGGCAAGACGATGAACCAGACGCTCGGTGCTGAAGCGTTGGTCCGTGCCCTGCTCGAATTCCTCATGGGCTGCCTGCTGCGACGGATCGTCGATGTCTTGCCGATCGAGCGCATTCCCTGGACGCCGCCCTTCCTCGCGCTGCTGGCGCTCGCGGTCTCCGTCTTTGAACTCGGGCTTCCATTGGCAGGCTTCATGCCGGTCCTGCTCTTCCCGGTCCTTATTCTTGCCGCCAGCACGCGCGCCAATCTCATCGGCCGCATCGCCGCCTCTCGGCCCCTCGTGGCCGTCGGCGTGGCAAGCTATTCACTTTATCTCATGCAGGCACCGGTGCAGAAGGGCACGCGCACTCTCGCCGCCATGATCGCTCCCGCGCATCCCCTCGCCTCCGCGCTCGCGATCCTTGGCTGTCTGGCGCTGCTCGCCTCCGCCGCCACCCTTGTCCATTTCTATATCGAGGCGCCGTCGCGCCGCTTCCTCCGCCAGCGCATCGCGTAAGGTTCCGTCCGCGTTCCAACGCGGCGGACTTCGGAATCGAGACTGAGAGCGCGATGATTTTTGATCATCACGCCCTCTCCTGATTTTCTCGATCAAATTCGTGGCGTCCCTTGGGGCTTCCCCTCGGGCTTTGACAGATCGCGAAACGATCCACCAGACTCCATGGTGATCTGGAGCAGTTCCCGATCACAATGACTTATCGAAACCGCTCCAGTCCTTTGCTGTTGCAAGCATCTTCACGCGATCAGCTGAATCCGTCCGATCGCGATCTGTTCTAATGGATGAGCGCTGCCACGCCCGGAAGCGTCTTCCCCTCGAGCCATTCGAGGAATGCCCCGCCGGCCGTCGAAACATAGCTCAGCCGGTCCGTCGCATGAGCAAAATTGAGTGCCGCCAGCGTATCGCCGCCGCCGGCGACCGAGCAGAGCCGCCCCGAGGCGGTCGCCTCCGCCACCGCGGCGGCGATCGCCACCGTGCCTCCAGCGAAAGGCGGTGTCTCGAACGCACCGACCGGGCCGTTCCAGACGAGGGTTTTCAGCTTCGCAAGCCTCACTGCAAATTCCGTCACCGTTGCCGGCCCGACATCGAGGATCATGAGTTCCTTCGGCACGCCCTCCACCGGCACCACCTGGCAGGTCATTCCCGGTTCGAGCGCGGCCGCCACCACCGCATCGATCGGCAGAAGAATCTCGCAGCCCGTTTTCCTGGCCTGATCCAGAATCGCGCACGCTTCCGGGTGGCGGTCCGCCTCCTCGAGCGAGCGTCCCACCGCGATCCCCTTCGCTGCGAGAAATGTATTGGCCATCGCGCCGCCGATCATCAGAAGATCGACCTTGGCGCAGAGATTGCCGAGCAGATCGAGCTTCGTCGAAACCTTTGCCCCACCGACGATCGCGCCCACCGGGCGTACCGGATGGCCGAGCGCGGCATCGAGCGCCTTGAGCTCCGCCTCCATCAGCCGCCCGGCATAGGAAGGCAGAAGACGGGCAACCCCCTCGGTGCTGGCATGGGCCCGGTGCGAAACCGAGAAGCCGTCATTGACGAAAATCTCAGCGCATTTGGCGAGTTCCGCCGCGAAGGCCGGATCATTCGCCTCCTCGCCGGGATAAAATCGCGTGTTCTCCAGCAGGAGGATCTCGCCATCGGCCAGCCGTTCTACGAAATTCTCGACCGTCTCGCCGATGCAATCGGGACAGAAAGCGACCGGCCGGCCAAGCGCTTCCGCCAGCGCCGGAGCCAGCGGGGCGAGCGACATTTCCGGCCGCCGCTTGCCCTTGGGCCGATCGAAATGGCTGCAGACGATCACCCGCGCCCCCTTCTCCGCAAGCTCGCGGATCGTCGGGAGGAGACGGACGATCCGCGTCGCGTCCGCAACGCGCCCATAGCGCAGCGGCACATTGAGATCGGCGCGCAGCAGCACGCGCCGCCCTTTCACTGCGACCCCATCCAGGCCGTGGACTCGTCCGCTCACGGCAGGGTTGCTCAGATTTTTCCGAGGAGCGCCGCCGTGTCCGCCATGCGGTTGGAGAACCCCCATTCATTGTCGTACCAGCCCATCACCCGGACGAGCGATCCATCCACCACGGCGGTCTGGGTGGCATCGAAGCTGCACGAGGCCGCAACGTGGTTGAAATCCGCGCTCACCAGCTTTTCCGTGTTGTAGTCGAGGATTCCCTTGAGAGGACCCTCGGCAGCCCGCCGCATCGCTTCGTTGATGTCCTGAACTGTCGCCGTCCGCGCAAGATTGGCATCGAGCGAAACGAGGGAGACATTCGGCGTCGGCACGCGGATCGCCGTTCCGTCGAGCTTGCCTTTAAGCTCTGGCAGGACGAGCCCGACCGCCCGCGCCGCGCCCGTCGTCGTCGGGATGAGCGAGACGGCGGCCGCCCGCGCCCGATGCAAATCCTTGTGCAGCGTATCGACCGTTCGCTGATCCCCTGTGTAGGAGTGCACCGTCACCATATAGCCGCGCAGGATGCCGAAACTGTCGTGCAACACCTTCGCCATCGGCGCGAGGCAGTTGGTGGTGCAGGAGGCGTTCGAGACGATCGTCATCTCCGGCCTCAGGCTCGCATGGTTCACGCCGTAGACGATCGTCGCATCCACGCCATCCGCCGGCGCCGAGACCAGCACTTTCCGCGCCCCGGCCATGAGCAGTGCAGAAGCCGCATCGCGCTTGGTGAAGAGCCCGGTACACTCGAGCGCCACATCCACACCGGAGAACGGAACCTTCGCCGGGTCACGCTCGGCCGAAACGCGGATCGGGCCGTAGTGGCGGTTGCCGTGGCGGATCTCGATCGTCTCGCCATTGACGCCGACCTCGCCCGGAAAGCGGCCATGCACGCTGTCATAGCGAAAGAGATGCGCATTGGCCTCGACACTGCCGAGATCGTTGATCGCAACCGGCAGCACATCTTCCCGCCCGCTCTCGACGATCGCCCGCAGAACGAGCCGCCCGATCCGCCCGAACCCGTTGATACCGACCCTCACGGCCATGTACCGATCCTTCCCTTTCAGCCGACCCGCTCGCGAACCGCCTTGGCCACTGCCTCGGGCGTGATGCCGAAATGTCGATAGAGATCTTCGGCCGGCGCCGATGCGCCGAACCCGGACATGCCGATGAAAATGCCATTGGCGCCGACCCAGCGCTCCCAGCCGAAGCCGCCGGCCGCCTCGATGCCCACACGCAGGCCCGAACCGAGCACGGCTTCGCGGTATGAGGAATCCTGGGTGGAAAAGAGTTCCCAGCAAGGAAGCGAGACGACGGCGACCGGGAGACCAAGCGCCGCCAGCGCCTCCCGCGCCTGCATCGCGATCGCCACCTCCGAGCCGCTCGCGATCAGCGTCGCGCGCCGGTCGCCATCCGCCTCGGCGAGCACGTAGCCGCCGCGCGCCGAGAGGGATTCCCCGGCCTCGGTACGCAGCGAGGGCAGCGCCTGGCGCGAGAGAGCGAGCACGCTCGGCCCCTCCGCGCGGCGGAGCGCGAGCTCCCAGCATTCGGCCGTCTCTGCCGCATCGGCAGGGCGGAAGACGAAGAGATTGGGCATCGCACGCAGAGAAGCGAGCTGCTCGATCGGCTGATGCGTGGGGCCATCCTCGCCAAGGCCGATCGAATCATGCGTCAGCACATAGATTGCCCGCGTCCCCATCAGCGCCGCGAGACGGATCGCCGGGCGCATATAGTCGCTGAAGACGAGGAAGGTGCCGCCATAGGGAATGATGCCGCCATGCCGCGCCATGCCGTTCATGGCCGCGGCCATGCCATGCTCGCGCACGCCGTAATGGATATAGCGGCCGGCATAATTGCCGGGCGCGACGGCGGCCATACCGCGCACCTCGGTCAAGGTGGAAGGGGTAAGATCGGCAGACCCGCCGATCATTTCCGGCACGGCAGGCACCAGCACATCAAGCACCTTCTGGCTTGCCTGGCGGGTCGCGAGCTTCGCCCGGGTGCCGGTCAGCTCGGCCTTCAGCGCCGCAAGAGCCGCGTGGGCAGCATCCGGCAGCCGGCCGGACATCACCCGCTCGAACTCGCCCCGCAGCGGATGGTGCGCGAGCCGCCTGAGCCAGGCGCGCCGCTGCGTGGCGCCGCGCGCGCCGGCCGCCCGCCAGGCCGCCAGCAGATCCTCGGGTATTGTGAACGGCGGTGCGTCCCACCCAAGCGCCCGCTTCGTGGCGGCCGCCTCTTCCGCGCCAAGCGCGGACCCGTGGGCGGCCGCGGTGCCGGCCTTGTGCGGCGCGCCATAGCCGATGATCGTCCGACAGGCGATCAGGCTCGGGCGCTGGGAGCGGCCGGAAGCGGCGAGTGCGGCTGCCACCGCGGCGGAATCGAAACCATCCACCCGCTTCACGGCCCAGCCCAGGGCGGCGAAACGCTTTAGCGGATCATCCGATGTCGCGAGCTTGGTCGGCCCGTCAATCGAGATCGCGTTGTCGTCATAGAGCACGGTGAGGCGGGCAAGCCTGAGATGGCCGGCGAGCGACGCTGCCTCATGGCTGATCCCCTCCATGAGGTCGCCGTCCGAGGCGATCACCCAGGTCCGATGATCGACGAGGCTGCGCCCGAATCGGGCGGCCAGCAGGCGCTCGGCGAGAGCCATGCCGACGGCGGTCGCCAATCCCTGCCCTAGCGGGCCCGTGGTTGTCTCGATCGCCGGATGCAGCCCAGCCTCCGGATGCCCCGCCGCGACCGAATGGAGCTGCCGGAATCGTCGCAGCGCTTCCATCTCCATCCCGGCGAAGCCGGTAAGATGGAGAAGCGCGTAGAGCAGCATCGAGCCGTGACCGGCCGAGAGCACGAAGCGGTCGCGGTCCGGCCAACTCGGATCGGCGGCATCGAACTTGAGGAAGCGGGTCCAGAGCACGCTCGCCACGTCCGCCATGCCAAGCGGCATGCCCGGATGGCCGGACTTCGCAGCCTCGACCGCATCGATGGCAAGCGCCCTCAGCGCATTCGCCATGCGCCGCTCTGGCCCGACAGGCGACCCCGGCGGCTCTGCTGGCACAACCCGTGCAGAACTCAGCGGCAGGTCGGAAGACTCTTGGTTGGTCAACGGCTTGGTCAACCTCTGGGATGCGGCCTTCAGACAACATGACCGGACAGCCGATGGTGCGCAACCCGCCCTCCGGGAGAAGAATGATCTCGTCACTGGCCCATCATTGTTACGCTGTCGGCATGGCACGATGACGGGCTTCGCCGGCTCCGGCGGCGGGGCTCTTCCCTGATGACAAAGCCTCGCCGAGCGGCTTCACTTCCCGCCCGATGGATCTGCCGCCACCCGCCGTCCAATCCGCCTCGCCGCCCGTCACGCTGCATCGTCCGGCGCGCCAGATCGCGCCCCTCGTCTTCGCCTCGCCCCATTCGGGGCGCGACTACCCCGCCGCCTTCCTTGCCGCGTCCCGCCTCGATCCACTGAGCCTCCGCCGGAGCGAGGACAGCTTCGTCGATGAGCTCTTTGCCGCGGCGCCCCGCCATGGCGCGCCGCTGCTCGCCGCCTCCTTCCCCCGGGCCTTCTGCGATGCCAATCGCGAGCCCTGGGAGCTCGATCCGGAGATGTTCTCCGAACCTCTGCCGCCCTGGGTGAACAGCACGAGCCCGCGCATCGGCGTCGGCCTCGGCACCATCGCCCGTGTCGTCGCGTCCGGCGCGGCGATCTATCGCGATAAGCTCTCTTTCGCCGAGGCCGAGGCGCGCATCCGCGGCTGCTGGGAGCCTTACCACGCCTGCCTCAGCGCTCTCATCGCCGAAACCCGCGCAGCCTTCGGCGCCTGCCTCCTGGTCGACTGCCACTCAATGCCGGCCCCTTCCGTCCCCGCCGGCCGGCGTGTCGATTTCGTGCTGGGGGACGCCCATGGCACCACTTGCGCCGAGCGGACGGTACAGCTCATTGAAGAGATTCTGGTCGGTCTCGGCTACCGCGTCCGTCGCAACGATCCTTATTCCGGCGGCTATATCACCCGCCATTACGGCCGGCCGCGGGAGGGCGTGCATGCTCTGCAGTTGGAGATCGCGCGTGATCTCTACATGGACGAGCAGCGGATCGAGCGTCTGCCGGGCTTCCGGCACATCCAGCAAAGCATGGAAAAGCTTCTGGGCGAACTCTGCGGCAAGGCGGGAAGCCTTTTCCCCACATAGAACGGGTATGGGAACGGGAGCGAACGCCTTCCGCCCCAGGAGCCGAGGGTCATTCCCATCACCACCATCGCGTCGATCCTGCCGGCCGCCTTCTATCTCGCCGTCGTCGATTGGCGCGCGGCCCGCGCCTCGGCGAGGCCCCAGCCGATCAGCAGGAAGGACCAGCCGCTCATCGGCATGTCGAGATAGCTTGAGGTCGAGGCGATCGGCCAAAGAAAGATGAAGGCAGCAACGAAGAGCCCGACCCGTGTCGGATCGGCATCCCGCCCGAGATCGCGCCCGAGCGCGACCAGCCAGGAGAGGGCGAGCGCCACATAAAGAAGCAGGCCGGGCACGCCGGCATCGGTCACGGCCTGGAAATAGAAATTGTGGGGATGCTCGTTGCAGGCATTCCTGTTGTCCCGCACATAGCCCTGCCGGTTGTGCCCAGTGAACAGGAAGGTGATGTCGTGGGCATAGCGCGGCTGCAGGCAGTGATCGCGGAACCCGTCGAAGCCAAGGCCAAGCAGCGGATTGTCCGCCGCCATCACCGTCGCGCGCTCATAAAGCTCGCCATAGGGGCTCGCACGAAAATGGTCCATCTGGCGTGAGAATTTCTCGACCAGGCGATAATAGGCCTCTGGCCGGACCACCGCTGCGGCGCCCACCAGGGCAAGTGCGGCGACCACGGCCACCACCACCAGCACGCGCAGACGGCGCATCAGGAGGAAGGTGACGAAAAGGCCGAGCCCCACCAGCAGAAGCGGCATGCGCTGGCCGATCAGCACCTGCACCGCGACGGCAGCGAGCATGAGCACGACACCCAAGGAACGCGCGCTGAAGACTGGGTAGGCCAGCAGCCGCGCCACTGGCGGCAGCACCACCGGGAAAAGGAGGCGCGAGAAGGGCGGCCCCGCGCGCGGCTTGTCGAAGGGGCCGGTGAGCTCGCCATCACCGTTGATCGGATGGCCGAAGATATTGTGGCCGGTGATGTATTGCTGCAGCGATTCGATGCCGATCCACAGGAAAGCGGCGGTGAGAACGCGCGAAAGCCAGCGCCGCGCCGCCGCATCGGCGAGTACGACATGCTCGAGCGCGGCGATGAAAATGAGGAATCGCAGCACCGCCAGCGCTTCTGCGAAGACGTGCAGGCCGTTATCGGCGAAAGGCGGGAATGGCAGAGAGCAGATGACGAGCCAGCCCCACCAGGCGAGCCCGACCCTGAGCCAGGGGCTCTTAAGCCATGCCCAATCGTCCTGCCGGGCGCAGCGGATCAGGAAACAGAGGTCGACGAGCGCGATCATCACCTCGGCAGCTGCCCGCCCATAGAGAAGAAAGAGCGGCAGGATCAGCGTCGCGCCGATCGCTGTTCCCAGGACGATCCGATCGGCGGCGTCCACGCGATTCAAGAAGCGCTTCAGCATTCCAGAAGGTCCCGGCGCAGCCGGTCGAGCCGGGAAGCGACCCGTTCCAGATCGAACAGCCGGGCGCGGGCGCGCCCGGCAGCGCTGAGCGCCGCCCGCGCCGTCTCGTCGCGCGCAAGCGCGAAGATCACCTCGGCGAGCGCCTCCGGCGGGTCGGGCTCGGCATAGCGCGCGGCGTCCCCGGCCACTTCCGGCAGCGCGCCGCGCCGCGTGGTGATCAGCGCCGCACCAGCCGCCATCGCCTCGAGCGCGGTGAGCCCGAACGGTTCCTCCCAGCGGCTCGGCACCACCACGATGGCCGCCCGTGCCATCGCCGCCAGTACCTCCGCCTGCGGTCGATAGCCGCGCATGGCAATGCCGGCCGATGACGCGCGGCGCCGCAGCGCGCGCAGATACGCGTTCTCCGGTGAATCCGGACCGAACCGGTCGGCGCCGAACATCTCCGCCCGCCAGCCCGGCAGACGCGGCAGCACCGCCTCCATCGCCGCGACAAAGGCATCCGCCCCCTTGTCGCGCACCACCCTGCCGGCGAACAGCAGCACCTTCTCGCGGGGCAGGAAGGAATCGGCCGCCGGCAGGTCTGGGCAGAGGATCGGGTTCGGCAGCACGGAAACCCCCTTCGTCTCCGCGAGACCCGCAAGCATTCGCCCGCGCAGGAACTCGGACACCGTCACCACTCCGGCAAGGCGGGCAAGCAGGCGCTGCCGCGCCGCACTGGTCCGGGCTGCCCGCATGCCGAGCGGATCGTTGTGCAGAAACAGCACGATCTTGGAAGCCGCGACGTGCGCGGCGAGGAAGAGAGCGACATCGGGCCGGTTGTGCACCTCGATCAGCGAAGGCGCCAGACCACGAAGCCTCTGGAGGACCGCGTGGCCATAGCGCCAGGCATGCGGCCCCGGCGGCCACCAGCGCGGATGGACCGGCGTGAATGGCACGTCCTGATAGGGCGGGAAAGGCGAGGCCAGGCCGATAACCCGGGGCGGAAACCCCGGTCCGCTTGTCCGCGCGAGCTGGTGCACCACGATCCCAATCGCCCCGGCGGCAGCGGGCGAGAAATCCTCGCGCGGCGGCAGCACGATGGCGAGTGGCCACACGCCCCCCTTTCCGGTCCCGTTTCCGGGCGGGCGCGCCGCCACGGCCGCCGCTTCGTCCAAGCTCAGCGCGCGGCTGCCACCAGTTCGCGCAGCCGGGCCGCACCGGCCGGCCCCTTGAGCGCCTCCTGCCAGAGCGCCTCGGCGATCCGCTGATGCGCGCCGACCGCCTCGTCGGAGTGGGTGATCATCGCCACCCCGGTCTGATCCGCCGGATGGGTGTCCATCCGGAAAGGATTGAGCGAGAGGGTCGTGCGCTCGCGCGTGCGCAGGATGCTGAAGGGCCCGCTCGGTTCCGGCCCGTTGAGGAGGCCGAACTGCACACCCATCGGCTCGGCCTCCATCAGCGAGATGATATGCTCCACCTCGGTCATCGCTATCTCGCGGCAATGCCGGCGCAACCGCTCCGGCAAGCTCACGCCGCCGGCAATACCGGAGGCGAGGAACCGCTCGATCGCCGCGGTGAAAAGAAGCGCGATGACGTTGGGCTTGCGCTGGGCATAGGCCCGCTTGCGTTGCGCAAGAATACTCATCGCCTGTTCGGCTGCCGCGTGGAATCCCACGCCCGAAGGGGCAGGCGCCCGTTCTGCCGCGGCCTCGAACACCTCGCGCAACGCCGCATCATAGGAATCGGAGGTCGTGAGGTAACAGAACGGCCCTTCGAGCTGAAGCACCTGATCGGCGGTTTCCTCGAGCTGGCGCAGCCGTTCGAGAAAGGCCGCGGCACGGGTGTAGTATTCGATGCCGATCCCAAGCAGCGATAAGGGCGAGATTTTCAGAAGCTCGGCCAGCCGCTTGACCGTGTCGAGCTTGATCACCTCTCCCTTCTCGTAGCGATAGAGGGCCGCCCGCGACACGCCGAGCCGTGCTGCCACCTCTTCCGCCCGCAGGCCCGATTCAAGGCGGAACGCCCGCAATTGCTGACCGATCTCGTTGAATCGCATCGCTGTCCTTGCCGTCCGGTTGCTGCCCGGCCTGCCCCCGCCGTGGCCGGACGTGTTACATCCCTGCCCCCCGGTCTGATATCAGAAACGGGTCAGCCGTCCCAGGTTTTGTGATTCCCGCGAATTCCCGCCTCAACCGCCCAGGCGCTGGTCGGCGAGAAGCTCGACCGCGGTGACCAGCGCCGAATGATCCGACTCCGCCGCGCCGTTCGCCGCCGCCGCTTGGAACATCTGCTGGGCGAGCGCGGTGTTCGGAAGCGCAAGGCCAAGCTGGCGCGCGGCCCCAAGGGCGAGCGAGAGGTCCTTCTCATGCAGGCGGATGCGGAAGCCGGGCGCGAAGGCGCGGGTCAGCATCCGCTCCCCATGCACCTCCAGCACCCGCGAGCCGGCGAATCCGCCGAGGATCGCCTTGCGCACCACGGCAGGGTCGGCGCCGGCCTTGGCGGCGAAGACGAGCGCCTCGGCCGCCGCCTGGATATTGCAGGCGACGATGATCTGATTGGCGACCTTGCAGATCTGCCCCGCGCCATTCTTCTCGCCGACATGGGTGATGGTCTTGCCCATGAGCTGAAAGAGCGGCAGCGCCCTGGCGAAGGCCGGCTCCGGCCCGCCCACCATGATCGTGAGGCTCGCCTGCTTGGCTCCGACCTCGCCGCCCGAGACCGGCGCATCGAGATAATCGCAGCCTTGCGCATTGATCCGGGCGGCAAAGCCGCGCGTCGCAATCGGGTCGATCGAGGACATATCGATCACCAGCGTGCCGCGCTTGAGCCCCTCCGCCACGCCGGCAGGCCCGAACAATGCCTGCTCGACGTCCGGCGTGTCAGGCACCATCAGGATCACGACCTCCGCGTCCGCGGCCACGTTCTTCGCATCCGCCACCACCGTGGCTTGCTTGCGCATCTCGGCGGTGAGGCTTTTGCGCTCCGGCACGATGAGCGTGTGCCCAGCCTTGGCGAGATTCTGCGCCATCGGGCGCCCCATGATGCCAAGGCCGATGAATCCGATCCGCATGCCCTCTCCGTCCTTTCCCGACAACCTGCTCTCAAACGCCGAAGCGCGCGCGCCAGGCAAGCCCGGCCTCGGTCTCGCCGGCCGGGCGATACTCGCAGCCGACGAAGCCCGCATAGCCCAGCGCGTCAATGCGCCGGAAGACATAGTCCCAGCCGATCTCTCCGCTTCCGGGCTCATGGCGATCCGGCACATCGGCGATCTGCATATGCGCGATGAGCCCGAACAGATCCGCCATCCGTCGTGTCACGTCGCCCTCGGTGATCTGACAATGGTAGATGTCGAATTGCAGCCGAATATTGTCGGCCCCGAGTCCGGCGATGATCTCGGCGGCCTGCCGCGTCGTATTGAGGAAGTAGCCCGGCATGTCACGGTGATTGATCGGCTCGAGCAGCACATTCACCTTCACCTTGCCCGCCTGCTCCGCGGCCCAGGCGAGATTGGCCGCGTAGACGCTGGTGGCGGTGAGATGGGCGACACCGGGCGGCAGGATCCCGGCCATCACGTGCACCTGCGAACAACCGAGCGCCGCGGCATAGTCAAGCGCGCGTAGGAACCCTTCACGGAACTCGGCCTCGCGGCCGGGCACGGCAGCAAGGCCGCGTTCCCCCGCCGCCCAGTTGCCGGGCGGGGCGTTGAACAGCACCTGGGCAAGCCCGTTGGCCTTGAGCCGCGCCGCAATGTCAGGGGCAAGGAACTCGTACGGGAAGAGATATTCGACGGCGGTGAACCCCGCTTTCGCCGCTCGCTCGAAGCGGTCGAGGAACGGCACCTCGTTGAACATCATCGACAGATTGGCGGCCAGTCGCGGCATGTCCCTCCCCCTTCGGCGCGGTGGGCGCGGACCTTAGAGCGGATCGCGCCTGACTGGAAACAGGGCACCCCGTCACGGAATCCAGAGGCCCATGAATCCGCTTGGCAAAGCAACACGCGAGCGTGTTCAGCCTTGCTGAACACGCTCGCGGAAGACGGCCCACGACTCAAATCGTCACTCAAAAAAATCACGTGGCCAACCGGGAATCGATGCTTTTACAAAACAAATTTCAAATGCGTCCGGAGAACGCGGCCGCCAGCACTGCGAGCCGCGCGCCGAGCCCGCGCGGGCGGGCCCCATCCTCGTCCGGTCGGCGGAGATCGCGTGCCGCCAGCACGGCCGGCAGCGCCGCCGGCAAGGCGGCCCGCGGCAGACTTTGCTGACGCGCTTC
>DASZQO010000359.1:0-4032 GCA_035549615.1 Acetobacteraceae bacterium | reverse complement strand
ATCACCCGAGCGAGCGTCCATGTCGCCCCAGTTGAACCCGCCCACGAACACATCCCCTGACGCAACCGCTGGCGGCCTCGAAGCCTCCCGTCCTGCCGCCGCGCCGACGCGCGGCGTTGCGCGCTTTGGCTTCAGCCTGCTCGCGCGCCTGCGCTCGCTGCTCGCGCGTGTCATCCTGATGGCGGTCTTCTCGCGGGTGAGCCCGGTCTTCCTGACCTGGAACAATCTCGTGATCATGACCCAGCACGTGGCCGTCCGCGCCGTGCTGGCAACCGGCATGACCTTTGTCATCCTGACGGCCGGCATCGATCTCTCGGTCGGCGCGATCGCGGCACTCAGCGGCGTCGTTGCCGGCTACCTGTTGACCCAGGGCCTCCCGCTGGGGGGCCATGCCCTCTTTCTTCCCGCCGCCGCAGTCATCGCGGTCGCGATCGCGACCGGCGGGATCGTTGGCGCCATCAACGGCTTCGTCATCACCCTGCTTCGCGTGCCTGATTTCATCGTGACACTCGGCATGCTCTATGTAGCCCGGGGGGCGGCGCTTCTCATCACCGGCGGCAGCTCCTTCATCGGGCTCGGCGGCTCAAAGGCGAACGGCAATACCGGCTTCGACTATGTCGGCACGGCGCGCTGGTTCCATCTGCCGGTGCAGATCTTCGTCATGATCGTGGTCGGCGCCATTGGCGCCTTCACCGCGGCCCGCACCATCTTCGGCCGGCATGTCTACGCGGTCGGCGGCAATATGCGTGCCGCCATCGGCGCCGGCATCCGCGTACAGCGCATCAAGATCACGGTCTATGCGCTTTCCGGCGCTTGCGCCGGGATCGCGGGCGTGATGCTGGCCTCGGAGCTCTCGGCCGCCGACCCGACCGCCGCCACCAATTACGAGCTCGGCGCGATCGCCGCCGTCGTCCTTGGCGGCACCTCGCTCTTCGGTGGCCAGGGCTCGGTCGCGGGCTCCATCGCCGGCGCCTTCGTGATCGGCTTTCTCAATGACGGGCTCGTGCTCGCCAATGTCTCGGAGTTCTGGCAGATGATCGCCACCGGCCTCGTCATCGTCGTGGCGGTCGGAATCGATGAATTTCAGCGCCTTGGCAGCGCAAGGCTCAGCGCTCGCCGGCGGCTTCGCGCAACCGTTAGGGCCCCGGGGGGTGACCGGGGCTGATCATCGCTCTTCCGCCTTCACGCCCTGCCAGTGGGCCTCCATCTCTTCGAGGGTCGCTTCTCCGGGTATTTTTCCTTCCAAAGCAAGCTTCTCTTCCACACCATTGAAGCGGCGTTCAAATTTCCGGTTGCTCTCCCTGAGGCAAGTTTCGGCATCCAGCCCAAGCTTCCGCGCGAGGTTCGCGAGCACGAAGAGAAGATCACCAACCTCATCGGCCAGCCGCTCTTTGTCCGCGCCCGGCAGTTCGGACCGCAGCTCGGTGATCTCTTCCTCGAGCTTTTCGAGCACCGCCTCCGCATCCGGCCAGTCGAACCCGACGCGAGCCGCCCGCGCGGTCAATTTCTGAGCCCGGATGAGAGCGGGCAGGGCGCCGGGCACGCCCGCCAGCGTGCCGCCCAGTCCGGCTTTTGTCCGCTCGCTCGTCTTCTGCCGTTCCCAGGCGCCAGGTTCGGGCACTTGTCCCGCAAAAACATGGGGATGGCGCCGAATCATCTTGTCGCCGATCGCCCGCGCGACGGAGGTGAAATCGAACCAGCCGCGCTCCTCGGCCAGCCGCGCATGGTAGACGACCTGCAGCAGCAGGTCTCCCAGCTCATCCTTAAGGGACGCCGGATCCTCCCGCGTGATCGCATCCGCGACCTCATAGGCCTCCTCGATCGTATAGGGCGCGATGGTCGCGAAATCCTGCTCGCGGTCCCAGGGGCAGCCATTTACCGGGTCGCGGAGCGCGGCCATGATGGCGAGCAGGCGGGCAGTCTGGTCCTCGGTCATGGCATGTCCATTTGTTGCATAAGATATATTATGGAAAGTTCTATCCGGGCGGATGGCCTCAGCCCTGTCCAATCTGTCCAAGAATCGGCAAAATCTCTTGTCAAAGCTGACCTCCGGAGAATCGGCATGGACAGGGACACGTCCTATCTCGCGCCCAATGCGGCGAACTACGCACCCCTGACGCCTCTGAGCTTCCTTGCCTGGACCGCATCCGTCTATCCCGATCGTCTCTCCGTGATCCACGGCACCAGACGCTTCACCTGGCGCGAAACTGAGGCGCGCTGTGTCCGCCTTGCATCCGCGCTCCGCAGCACCGGGATCCGCCCAGGCGAGACCGTGGCGATGATCGCCCCGAACATCCCGGCCGCGCTCGAGGCGCATTTCGGCGTCCCCATGGCCGGCGCCGTCCTCAACGCCATCAATATCCGCCTCGATCCACCGACCATCGCCTATATCCTTGGCCATGGCGAGGCCAAGGCGCTCCTCGCGGATCGCGAGTTTGCGGCGGTGGTCGCCGCTGCGCTTGCTGAGCTGCCGCCCGAGACCCGCCCGTTCCTGGTGGAGATCGACGATCCAGCGCTGCCGCCAGGCCCCGGGCTCGATGGCTCTGGGCTTCGCGCCATTGAATACGAAGCCTTTCTCGCCTCCGGCGATCCCACCTTCGCCTGGAGCGGCCCTGCCGACGAATGGAGTTCGATCAGCCTCAACTACACGTCCGGCACCACGGCGCGGCCCAAGGGCGTGCTCTACCATCATCGTGGCGCCTATCTGAATGCCATCGGCAATGCGCTGATCTGGGGCATGAGAGACCGCCCCGTCTATCTCTGGACGCTGCCGATGTTTCACTGCAACGGCTGGTGCTTTCCCTGGACCATCACGGCGCTTTCCGGCACCCATGTCTGCCTTCGCCGTCTCGACGCGGCTGCGATCTTCGCGGCGATCGCCGACCATGAAGTGACGCATCTTTGCGGCGCGCCGGTGGTCATGAACATGATGCTCAATGCCCCGGTCCAGGCCCGGCGTGATTTGGGCGGCCGGCGGATCGCCATGATGACCGCTGGCGCCGCGCCACCGGCGGCAGTGCTCGAAGGAATGCAGCGGATCGGCTTCGACATGACCCATGTCTATGGCTTGACCGAGACCTATGGTCCGGCCGCCGGCTGTGCCTGGCACGAGGAATGGGATGCCCTGCCGGAAGCCGAGCAGGCCCGCCTCAAGGCCCGCCAGGGTGTTCCCTATCAGGTGCAGGAAGGCATGATGGTCGCCGACGCCAAGACACTCGTCCCCGTGCCGCAGGATGGCGCGACCATGGGCGAGGTCTTCATGCGCGGCAATATCGTGATGCGTGGCTATCTCAAGGATCCGGAAGCGACCGGAAAAGCCTTTGCCGGCGGCTGGTTCCACACGGGCGATCTCGGCGTCTGCCATCCAGACGGCTATATCGAGCTCAAGGACCGGGCCAAGGACATCATCATCTCTGGCGGCGAGAACATCTCCACGATCGAGATCGAGAGTGTTCTCTACCGCCATCCGGCAGTGCTGGAAGCCGCGGTCGTCGCCCGGCCTGATCCGCAGTGGGGCGAAACGCCCTGCGCCTTCGTCACCCTCAAGGACGGCGCGCGGGCGAGCGAGGCTGATATCATCGCCTTCTGCCGGGCCAACATGGCGCACTTCAAGGCGCCGAAAAGCGTGATCTTCGGCCCGCTGCCGAAGACCTCAACCGGCAAGATCCAGAAATTCGTGCTGCGCGAGCAGGTCCGCGCCCTCTAATGTAGAGTGGACTTGCTTTGCGCTTTGGTGGATCGCTGCCCCGATTCCATCAGAACCCATATTGATCTAATCACGCCGCGTGGATTTCCTTCCGGTCTTTCTTGATCTCCGCGCGCGTCTCGTGCTCGTCCTGGGCGACGGCCCGGTGGCAATGCGCAAGGCCGCGCTGGCCCGGCAGGCTGGGGCGGAGGTGCGGGGGGCGACGGTTTTCTCCCCTGCCCTGCTCGATGGCGTTTCTTTCGCCATCGGCGCGGAGGCGTCGGAGGACGATCTTGCGGCGCTCTCCGCTTCGGCCGGTGCGCGGGGAATCCCGGTGAATATCGTGG
>DASZQO010000358.1:0-14238 GCA_035549615.1 Acetobacteraceae bacterium | reverse complement strand
CCTGCTGGTCAAGCAGGTGGCCCGGATGGCCGGAATTGACCCGGCGCGGGTCTCGCCGCACGTGCTGCGCCATTCCTTCGCCTCGCACCTGCTCGCGCGTGGCGCCGATCTGCGCAGCCTGCAGATCCTGCTCGGCCATGCCGATATCGCCACCACCGAGATCTATACGCACGTTCTGGCCGAGCGGCTTTCGCGCCTGCTGGCCGAACACCACCCGCTCGCACGGACATGAGCATGGCCGTGGTGCATCAATATCTCGAGTTCGAGAAGCCGATTGCCGAGCTCGAAGGCAAGATCGAGGAGCTGCGCCGCCTTTCCGATCCCGAAGGGATCAATATCGCCGAGGAGGTGGCGCGGCTGAGCGAGAAGGTGGAGCGGGTGCTGCGCACCACGTACGCGAAGCTCACACCCTGGCAGAAGGCGCAGGTGGCGCGACACCCCGAGCGGCCGAAGGCGCTCGCTTACATCAAGGCGCTGATCACGGATTTCACGCCGCTCGCCGGGGACCGGGCCTTCGCGGACGATGCGGCGGTGATCGGCGGACTGGGGCGGTTCAATGGGCGCTCGGTGATGGTGATCGGCACCGAGAAAGGTTCCGATACCGAAAGCCGGCTTGCGCACAATTTCGGCATGGCGCGTCCGGAGGGGTATCGCAAGGCCGAACGGCTGGTGGGACTGGCGGGCCGGTTCGGCCTGCCGCTGCTCACTTTCGTCGATACCGCCGGGGCTTTTCCGGGCATTGAGGCCGAGGCGCGGGGCCAGGCGGAAGCCATTGCGCGATCGATCGCGGCCTTGCTCGATGCGCCGGTTCCGATCATCGCGACCATCATCGGCGAGGGGGGCTCGGGCGGCGCCATCGCGCTCGCGGCGGGCGACCGGGTGCTGATGCTGGAGCACGCGATCTACTCCGTGATCTCCCCGGAAGGCTGCGCCTCGATCTTGTGGCGGGATGCGGCGGCCGCGCCCCAAGCCGCCGAGGCGCTGAAGCTCACGGCCGAGGATCTCAAGCGGATGGCGCTGATCGATAGCGTGATCGGCGAGCCGCTGGGCGGAGCGCATCGCGATCCGGCGACGACGATCGCTGCGGTTCGCGACGGCATCATGGCCGAGCTCGACCCGCTGATCGGCCTCGATCCGGCCATGCTGAAGGCACGGCGGCAGGAGAAGTTTCTTCAGATGGGGCAGGACCTGGGGACGTAGAAGATAACGTGTTTCGAGGATTTTATTCCGCTACCAGTGTGTGGTCCGGGCGCCTGGCCTGGCCCGGCCTTCTGAAGATGATCAATAGCGGAATGGCCGCGATCGTGGCGATCATCAAAAGCTTGTAATCGTCGATATACGCAATGATCTGCGCCTGCCGGGTGATGACGGCGTTGAGCGCGGCACGGCCGGCGGCGGTGAAGGGGCTCCAGAATCGCGCGACATCCGGATCCAGCAATTGCCGGTTGAAGGAGGAGACCTGCCGGGCAATGGCGGCATGATTCACCTGCGTGTTCCGCGTGAGCATGGTGTTCACCACCGAGATGCCGACGCTGGAGCCGATATTGCGCGAAAGATTGTAAAAGCCTGCGCCTTCCGCCCTTCGCTCCGATGGCAGGGTCGAGAGGGCGACGGTGCTGAGCGGCACGAAGAGAAAGCCGAGCCCGATGCCCTGGAAGACCCCGACAGAGACGATCGTCATCTGCGAGACATCGGGCGTCCAGCCTGTCATCGCGTAGAACGACCAGGCTGTGAGCCCGAGACCGAAGGCGAGCAGAGCGCGCGTATCGACCCGCCCGATCAGGCGCCCGGCGACCAGCATGGCGCCCATCGTGCCGATGCCCCGCGGTCCCATCACGAACCCCGCGGTGACGATGGGGTAATTCATGAGCTCCTGCAGATAGGGGGGCTGCAGCGCAAGAGAGGCGTAATAGGTGAGGCCGACAATGGCGACGAAAAGCGTGCCGGCCGCGAAATTGCGATCTTTGAACAGCGCGGGCCTTACGAAGGGCCGCTCTGCCGTGAAGGTGTGAACGAGAAACAGATAGAATGCGAGGCCGGCGACGACCCCTTCCATGACGATCTCGCGGGAGCTGAACCAGTCGAGCTGCTCGCCGCGATCCAGCAGCACCTGCAGGGCACCGATGGTGAGACTGAGAGTGCCGAAGCCGAACCAGTCGAGCTTGGCCGTCGTGTTTCGTTTGGTCTCGGAGAGAAACGTCACGATGCCGAAGAAGGCGAGGATGCCGATCGGCAGATTGATGTAGAAAACATAGCGCCAGGTGTAATGCTCGGTGAGCCACCCGCCGAGCACCGGCCCCAGAACCGGGCCGGCCATCACTGCCACGCCCCACAGGCCGATCGCAGCACCTTGACGTTCCCGTGGATTGATATCGAGCAGAACGGTCTGCGAAAGGGGGACGAGGGCTGCGCCGAACAAGCCTTGCAAGACCCGGAAGACCACGATCTGCCCCAGAGACTGGGCGAGGCCGCACAGCATCGAGGCGACGGTGAACCCGGCGACAGAGACAAGGAAGAGGCGCTTCAGGCCGAAGCGGCCGGCCAGGAAGCCGGTTGGCGGCGTCATGATCGCTGCGGCGACGATATAGGAGGTCAGAACCCAATCGATCTGGTCCTGACTCGCCGAGACGCTGCCTTGCATATAAGGCAGCGCGACATTGGCGATCGTGGTGTCGAGCGCCTGCATGAGGGTCGCGAGAATCACGCAGACGGTGATCGCTGCGCGGTTGCCTTCGCTAGGCTTGGCCTGATTCATCATTCATTCCGGCAAAGAATGAGGCGATACCCGGAACGCACCGGGAGCCGGCGCTCAGGCCAGGCGGCCGTGGCAGTGCTTGTATTTCTTGCCCGAACCGCAGGGACAGGGCGCGTTGCGCGGCGTGCCGGCCCAGGTCGCCGGATTGCGCGGATCGACCGCGACCGCACGCATCGGCTGGGCGACGGCACGCGTGGCTTGAGGGGATGGGAGTTCGGTTGTCTGCACCGGCTCCACGCCCGCGCCGGCGAGCTCAAGCTCGGCACCGGCCATCGCGGGGTCGGGGTGGCTTTCGATCATCGTCTGCCGGCGCGGCTGGAAATCGGGCTGGGGCGGTGCCTCGGGCGAGATCTCGACGCGCGAGAGCAGCATCGTCACCCGTTCCTTGAGCTCGTCCAGCATCGCGTTGAAAAGTGAAAAACCCTCGCTCTTATATTCGTTGAGCGGATCGCGCTGGCCATAGGCCCGCAGCCCGATGCCCTGCCGCAGGTGATCAAGCGCGAGAAGGTGTTCCTTCCACACCTGGTCGAGCGTCTGGATCAAAAGCGACTTCTCGATGAAGCGCATCAGGCCGGGCCCGTAATTCGCCGCCTTGGCCGCCATCAACTGGTCGGCCGCCTGCTGGATGCGGGCACGGATCTCGGTCTCGGCGATGCCTTCCTCGTTGCCCCAATCCTCGATCGGCAGATCGAGATTGAAGATGCGGCGGACATCCTCGGCGAGCTCCTTCGTCTCCCATTGCTCGGCAAAGGCTTTCTCCGGGATGCGCCGAGCAACGAGGTTCCCGATCACCTCGGCGCGCATCTCGCTCACCGTCTCGGACACGTCGTCGCTCTTCATGAACTCGCGGCGCTGGGCATAGACCTCCTTGCGCTGGTCGTTCATAACGTCATCGTATTTGAGCACGTTCTTGCGGGTGTCGAAGTTGCGCGCCTCGACCTTCTTCTGCGCCCGCTCGAGCGCCTTGTTGATCCAGGGATGGACGATCGCCTCGCCTTCCTTGAGGCCGAGCTTCTGCAGCATCCCGCCCATCCGGTCGGAGCCAAAGATGCGCATCAGATCGTCTTCGAGAGAGAGGAAGAAGCGCGATCGCCCCGGGTCACCCTGGCGGCCCGAACGGCCGCGCAACTGATTGTCGATCCGCCGGCTTTCATGCCGCTCGGTGCCGATGACGAAAAGGCCGCCGGCCTTCTTCACCGTCTCGTTCGCACGCTCAACCGTCTCGCGGATGCGCGCGGCGCGGGTCTCGCGCTCAGCCGGATCCTCGATCCCTTCCAGCTCCTGGCGAAGCAGCATCGCGACATTGCCGCCAAGCTGGATGTCCGTCCCGCGGCCGGCCATGTTGGTCGCGATCGTCACGCTGCCTGGCGCGCCGGCCTGGGCGATGATGGCGGCCTCCTGCTCATGGAAGCGCGCATTCAGAACCTGATGCGGAATCCTCTTCTTCTTGAGAATGCCGCTCAGATGCTCGCTCTTCTCGATGCTGACGGTGCCGACCAGGACCGGCTGGCCGCGCCCCCGGCACTCCTCGATCAGCTGCACGACCGCGTTGTATTTCTCCTCGGCCGTGCGATAGACCTCGTCATCCTCATCGGCGCGGATCACCGGCACGTTGGTTGGGATCTCGACCACGTCGAGCTTGTAGATCTCCGCGAACTCGTCCGCCTCGGTCATGGCCGTGCCGGTCATGCCGGCGAGCTTCGGGTAGAGGCGGAAGTAATTCTGGAAGGTGATCGAGGCGAGGGTCTGGTTCTCGGCTTGGACGGTCACGTTCTCCTTGGCTTCGAGCGCCTGGTGCAGTCCCTCGGAATAGCGGCGGCCCTCCATCATGCGGCCGGTGAACTCGTCGATGATCACGACCTTGTCGTTCCGCACGATGTAATCGACATCGCGGGTGAAGAGCGCATGGGCGCGGAGCGACTGCTGCACATGATGCAGGATCGAGATATTGGAGGAATCATAGAGGCTGCCTTCCGCAAGGATGCCGGCCTCCCGCAGCATCTCCTCGACCCGTTCCGAACCTTCCTCCGTCAGGGTCGTGGTGCGGAATTTCTCGTCCTTCTCGTACGCATCAGGGTCCTTGACCAGCTCCTCGACCACGGCATTGACGCGGCGATAGAGATCCGAGGAATCCTCCGCCGGACCGGAGATGATGAGCGGCGTGCGCGCCTCGTCGATCAGGATGCTATCCACCTCATCGACGATCGCGTAGGCGAAATCCCGCTGGACCATGTCCTCCAGCCGGAACTTCATGTTGTCCCGGAGATAGTCGAAGCCGAACTCGTTGTTGGTGCCGTAGGTGACATCGGCGGCATAGGCCGCGCGCCGCTGCGTATCCTCGAGCCCGTGGACGATGACGCCCACCTGCATGCCGAGGAAACGGTAAATCTGGCCCATCCATTCCGCGTCGCGGCGGGCGAGATAATCATTCACCGTCACCACGTGCACGCCCTTGCCGGCGAGCGCATTGAGATAGACGGGGAGGGTCGCGACGAGGGTCTTGCCTTCGCCGGTCTTCATTTCGGCGATCTTGCCCTCATGCAGCACCATCCCGCCGATCAGCTGCACATCAAAATGACGCAAACCGAGCGTCCGGCGCGCGGCCTCGCGCACCACAGCGAAGGCCTCCGGCAAAAGCTCGTCGAGCGTCGCCTCGGCGGCGAGCCGCTCGCGGAACTCAACCGTCTTGGCGGCGAGCGCCTCGTCCGACAGGGCACTCATTTTTGGCTCGAGCGCATTGATCTCGGGCACCCGCCGGCGATAGGCACGGAGCGCGCGATCATTGCTGGTGCCGAAGACCTTGCGGGCAAGAGAGACGAACATGAAGACCCTTCGCGGATAGCGGGCCGGGGTGAGGCAGGCTCGCGGCTGAGATAGGGCTCGGCCTGTTCCGGGTCAACGCATTGCCGGCCGGGCGTGGGTCCGCCGGACCGTGGGTCCCGCCCCCTTCGCTCGTCGCCTCCGGTGACGAATGAAGGGGATAAGGCGTCCCCTGAAAACAAAGACCAAGTGTCTGAACGCCCTCCCGATGGCAATGCCGCGAGCTTGCGGGCCGGGAGACGGATTATGGTGGGGTGATGTTGTCGCCACGCCGGGGCTCCGCCATCATCGTCCGAGCGACCGCCCCGCGACGGCCCTGCCGCGTCCCTCCCAGGTGCTGCCTCCCGCGTCCGAGGAACGAAGATGCCTGCCTCCGTCTCCCCGCTGGCCTTGCCTATGCCGGAATTGCCGCCGATCGGCGGGGTGCGCCTCGGCGCGACGGAAGCGGGCATCCGCTATCGCGGACGGGCGGACCTGATGATGGCCGAGTTCGCGGCCGGAACGACCGTCGCCGGCGTCTTCACGCGCAATCGCTGCCCGGGCGCCCCGGTGGATTGGTGCCGGTCCGCGCTCTCAGGGGGGCGGGCGCGGGCGCTCATCGTCAATTCCGGCAATGCCAATGTCTTCACCGGCCGCGCCGGGCGTGAGGCGGTGAAGGCAACCGCAGCGGCGGCTTCCGAGCTGGTCGGCTGCCCCGCCCGGCAGGTCTTCCTCGCCTCAACCGGTGTCATCGGTGAAGTTCTGCCGCATGAGCGGCTGACCATGGCCCTGCCCGCGCTTTATGCCGGGCTTTCCGATCAAGGGTGGGAGGCGGCGGCACGGGCGATCATGACCACCGACACTTTCCCCAAGGCAGCCACCCGCACGGCACGGATCGGCGGCGAGGAAGTGCGGCTCAACGGCTTCGCCAAGGGCAGCGGCATGATCGCCCCCGACATGGCGACGATGCTCGCCTTCGTCGTCACGGACGCGAAAATCCCCGCGCCGGTGCTCCAGCACCTGCTCGTGCGGGGCGCCGAGGGAAGCTTCAACGCCATCACGGTCGATTCCGACACCTCCACCTCGGACACGCTCCTTCTCTTCGCCACCGGCACCGCCCGCCACGAGCGCGTGCCGAGCACGGGCGGGGCGATGCTGCGCGAATTTCGCGCCGCCCTTTTTGATCTGCTCGGCGATCTCGCGCTCAAGGTGGTGCGGGACGGCGAGGGCGCGCAGAAGCTGGTGCGGGTGGACGTCACTGGCGCGGTCTCGCGCCGCTCCGCGAAACGCGTTGCGCTCGCCATCGCCAATTCACCGCTGGTCAAGACCGCGATCGCGGGGGAGGACGCGAACTGGGGCCGCATCGTCATGGCAGTGGGCAAGGCCGGGGAGCCCGCCGATCGCGACCGGCTCTCGATCGCCATCGGCGGGGTGTGGATGGCCCGCGCAGGCAGTGTCGTGCCGGGCTATGACGAGGCGCCGGTGATCCACCACATGAAGGGACAAGAGGTCGAAATCACTGTCGATCTCGGGCTTGGCGCCGGCCGCGCCCGCGTATGGACGTGCGATCTCACGCACGGCTACATCGATATCAATGGCAGCTATCGAAGCTGAAAGACGCAGCACCGAGGAGGGTCGCGGCCATGGCGTTGAAGGATCTGATGGTGCTGCTCGATACCAGCGAGCAGAGCGCCCGGCGGCTCGATCTCGCCACCGCGCTGGCGTCCCGCCACGGCGCCTATCTTCGGGGTGTCTGCCTGGCCGAAGCGATCCGCCCGATCGATCCGCTCGTCCTCAGCGCCGAAGCCTATACTTTCGGCAGCGGAATTCAGGACTTCATCACCAAGATCAGGGATGAGCGCGACCGGCAGCTCGCGCCGATCGAAGCGGCGCTCGAGGCCCATCTCACGGGTGCCGGCCTTGAGGGTGCCTTCGTGCTCGAAGAAGGCGCGCCGATTCCGGCCGCCCTCCGGGAAGCCCGTCTCGCCGATCTCGTCATCGCCGGCCAGACCGATCCGGAGGACGGGCCGGACCGGCCGACCGTCAATCCGGTGGAGGAAATCCTTCTCGGCGCCGGCCGGCCGCTCATCGTGGTGCCGCGCTACGGCAGTTTCCCGGCCTGCGGGGAGACGGTGCTCGTCGGCTGGACCGAAACCCGCGAAGCCACCCGCGCCGTGCATGACGCGCTGCCCATTCTCGCCGCCGCCCGCGCGGTCACCCTGCTCTCGATCGGCGAGGCGGCGGACGAAGAAGAGTGGCCGGCGGCGGGAATGGTCGAGCATCTCAAGCGCCATGACGTTCCCGCCAAGGCTGCCCAGACCGTCACCGGCGGTCTCTCGCCTGCGGATGTGCTGCTCAACTATGCCGCGGATATCGGTGCTGATCTGATCGTTGTCGGCGGCTATGGCCATTCCCGCCTGCGCGAGGTCACGCTCGGCGGGGTCACCCACTCGCTTCTTCAGCACATGACCGTTCCGGTTCTTTTCGCGCATTAGATCAACATGGCCTTGGCTGGCCTTGGCGGATCGCGGAGCGAGCCGCCAAGGCCATGACATTGATCGGAAGCGGGACCTGCGGCGTTCCCCCTCTCCGGTCAACACGCTCCAAGAAAGGCCGGGCGGCTGCTTGCTTCCGTGAGCCCCATGAGCCACCATCGGATGGCCGAATCGGGCCCTTCCGGAATGACGCCAGCCGCTCCGAGCCGCATGACCCTCCGGCTCTCCCGCGTTCCCCCTCCGCGGCGGTGAGCGCGCTCTCACCCGCGGGTCCGCCGGCGGGCGATCTCGTCCCGGCGGATTTCCCTCCGCTCGTCACCGAGCGGCTGAGCCTCCGCCCCTTTCGCACAGAAGACGCGGCCGAGCTGCATCGCCTCATCAATGACTGGGCCGTGGTGCGCGGCCTGGCCGAGGTGCCCTACCCCTATCGGCAGGACCTCGCCGATGAATGGATTGCCTCGTCGGCCGCAGAGCTTGCGGCAGGCCGTGCCTATCATCTTGCCATCACCGGCCGCGACGGCGAGCGCGAGATCCTGGTGGGCGCCGTCGGCCTCAGGCTTGATCCGGCGCGAACATCGGGCAATCTCGGCTATTGGGTCGGCCGGCGCTATTGGGGCCATGGCGTCGCCACCGAGGCGGCCGGCCGCCTGGCGCGCTGGGCGCTCGCCAATCTTCCGCTCGAGCGAATCACGGCCAGCGCCGCGATCGACAATCCCGCTTCCGCCGCCGTGCTGCTGCGCATCGGGTTCCGCCGCATCGGTACCGGCTGGGAGCCGTTCCTCTCCTGGGGCTCCGAGCAGGAGGTGGCTCTGTTCGAGGCGACACGGGACGATCTTTTCGGCCCGCCCGAGCCTGTCATCGAGCCCGTAAGCCAGGCTGGCATGGCAGCGGGCGGGCGGGCCCTGCTCCTCGTCGCGGCCGCAGCGCTGATCGACCGTGACGGGCGGGTGCTTCTCGCCCGCCGCCCGGAGGGCAAGCCGATGGCCGGACTTTGGGAGTTTCCCGGCGGCAAGGTGGGACCCGGCGAGACACCGGAGGCGGCGCTGATCCGCGAGCTCAGGGAGGAGCTCGGGATCGATGTCACCGCCGCCTGCCTCGCGCCCTTCACCTTCGCCTCTCACGAATATGAAAAATTTCACCTCCTGATGCCGCTCTTTCTCTGCCGCCGCTGGCGGGGCATCCCGACACCGCGGGAGGGTCAGAGTCTCGCCTGGGTGCGTCCGGAGAAGCTCGCCGACTACCCCGTGCCGCCGGCCGACAAGCCGCTCTTGCCGCTGCTTCGCGATTTCCTTTGAGGAGCGGGTGATGCCCGAGCCGTCTCCCACCGAATCCTCCCCCAATGCCTGCGTCGTGGTGATCGGCAACGAGGTTCTGTCGGGCCGAACCCAGGACGCGAACGTGAAATTCCTCGCCACGCGCCTTGGCGAGCTCGGCATTCCCTTGCGCGAGGTGCGCATCATCCCGGACATTGCCGAGACGATCATCGGAACGGTGAACGAGGTGCGGGCACGCTTCACCTATGTCTTCACCACCGGCGGCATCGGCCCGACCCATGACGACATCACGAGCGAATGCATCGCCGCGGCCTTCGGTGTGCCGTGGGAACCCCATCCAGAAGCCTGGGCGCTTCTCGAGGCACGCTATCCCCCCGGCGGGTTCAATGCCGCGCGCCAGCGCATGGCGACGATGCCGCGCGGTGCGCGTTTGATCGCCAATCCGGTCTCGGTCGCGCCGGGGTTCCAGATCGGCAATGTCTATGTCATGGCCGGCGTGCCGCAGGTGATGCGGGCGATGTTCGAGACACTGGCGCCGCAGCTTGCCGGCGGGCCGCCGGTGATCTCACGCGCCGTGCATGTCGCCGGCGTGCCGGAGGGAACGCTCGCCGAGGGGCTCGGCGCGATCCAGGCGCGGCGCCCTATGGTCGAGATCGGGAGCTATCCGTTCTATCGCCCGGCCGGCAATGGCGTGGCGGTGGTTGCCAAGGGCACCGACGAAGCGGCCGCGGAGCAAGCGATCGCCGAGGTTTCCGAGCTTATGCGGACGCTTGGCGGCGAGCCGGTGGCGGGCGAGCCGCCGCCCTGAAAATTCCTCACGGCACGCGGTGAACGAGTTTCGCCAACGCCTTCAGCCCGACCTGACGATCGGCGCGGTGGCGCGGGCCATCGCGGCCCCGCGGGCAGGCGCCTGATCGTCGCGCGATCATCGTGCCCGATCCCGCGCGGCAGGACTGTCCGCCCACAGGCTGGACATTGCCGAGGACCTGCTGCATCGCAATATCGCGAGAAAGCGAGGATTGCCATGCCCCTGAGCAAGCCCACCGAGCGGGAGCTGATGCATGAGCGCGAGATCGTGCTGCGTGGCTATCGCCGCACCGACGGGCTCTTCGATATCGAGGCGCATCTCATCGACACGAAGAGCTATAGTTTTTCGAACGATGAGCGGGGTCGGATCGCCGCTGGCGAGCCACTGCACGAGATGTGGGTCCGGCTCACGGTGGATGAGAACATGGTGATCGAGTCCTGTGAGGCCGTGACAGACCAGGGGCCCTATTCCATCTGCCCCGAGGCGGCCGGGAATTTCTCCGCCCTTGCTGGCCTCAGGATCGGCCGCGGATTCCTGAAGGCGGCGGCGGAGCGCGTTGGCGGCATCGCGGGCTGCACGCATCTGCGCGAGCTGCTGCAGCAGCTCGGCACCGTCACGTTCCAGACGCTCTCTCCGCTGCGTAAGCGCAAGGCCGCGCTCGCCCCCTCCGAGGCACCGCCGCCACTGCTCAACAGTTGCTATGCCTATGCCGCGTCGAGCCCGGTCGTGCGCCGCCGCTGGCCTCAGTTCTATGCCAGGCCCAAGGTGGCGGCCGTGCCCCCGCCCGCCGATGCTGATCCGCCGCGGTCAGATCGGCAAAGGTCCTGACTTGAGGTGCTCCATCGCGAAGCGGCTGGTGACGTTGCGCAGCGGCACCGCCTCGATCAGCCGGCGATAGAATCCGTCATAGGCGGCGATGTCGGGCACCACCACGTGCAGCAGGTAATCAATGTCCCCGCTCATCCGCCAGGCGCCGACGATCTCGGGCGTCTTCGCCACCACCGCGGCGAAACGCTCAAGCCAGGCGGCGGAGTGATCGGCCGTCTCGACCGAGACGAAGGCGCTGACCGGCAGGCCCACCTTCTCCGCGTCGATGACGGCGATGCGCCGTTCGATCACGCCGGTTTCCTCAAGGCGACGGATCCGCTTCCAGCAGGGAGTCGCGGTGAGCGACACGCGGCGTGCGATCTCATTGAGCGCAAGGCTCGCATCCTGGGCGAGCAGCCGCAGGATGGCGCGGTCGATAGCATCGAGATCGCGCGAAGATTTCTCCTCCGTCCCCGTCATTGATGAAAGCTCCTTTTTCCCCGAGCGGGAAAATCGCCCTCTCATTCTAGGGCGTGATGTTCTAGGGCGTGATGCCCGAAGGTGGAATTGCCGCAGGTCTGAGTGGCGCCAGAAAACAAGTAACGAGAGCGGGATAGGGGGCGAACGCGTCCCGCGCCGGGAGCCAGATCGAGGCGGTGGAGAAGATTTTACGGCACCCGTTGCGCGGGTGTGGCGGACGCGGCCTCTTCGGGGGTCCTCAGTGTGAGCGAAAGTGCGTGCAGCCCGGTCGCGAATTCGCTGGCGAGAACCTCATGCACCGCGCGCGAGCGTTGCACCCGGCTCATGTTGCGGAACAGGGGGGAGACGAGGAGGACGGCGAAATGCGTCTCCCCTTCGGGGCGCGCGCCGGCATGTCCGGCGTGGCGCGCCGATTCATCGACGATTTCGAGCGCGCTTGGCGCGAAGGCCGCGCGGAGCACGGTGGTGATGCGATCGCTGCGACTCTGCATTGCGCAGATATTCACGGTTTCGCCACATCCGCCAAGGGCCCTGCCCGATCCATCCGGTTGCAAAAAGGGGGCTAGAGACCCCATAAGCGAAGGGTGGAAGCAAACTCATCTCGCCGTGCGTCGCGCCCACGAGCCTTCGCACCGGACCCGGCCGCGCCGGGGCGGACTTGCGATATGCCCGGCTGTACGGCCCGCGGCGAATATCGCGCGCCGCGTTCGCGCCGGGCGCTCAGGGAGTGGCTTTGGTTCTGCCTCGAGCATGTGCGCGCCTACAACGCCACCTGGGACTATTACCGTGGCATGAGCCCAAGCCAGATCGAGGCCGAGATCCGTGCCGATGTCTCCTGGCAGCGCCCGACCTGGCCGCTCGGCCGGCTGGGCGGCAGCGACTGGCGGCATTCCGCCTGGGTCGAGGATCCGCTCGGCGCCCTTTCGGCGACGGCAACGGCCCGCCCGCCCGCAGACACCGCCCCCGCCGAGCTGCGCCCGCATCTTGCCACGCTCGAGCTCACCTGGCCGCTCACGCTCGAGACGCTGAAGACGCGCTACAAGGAGCTCGCCAAGCGCCACCACCCGGATGCCAATGGCGGGGATCGCAGCGCAGAGGAGCGCCTCAAGACCATCAACCTGGCCTATGCCACGCTGCGCAGCCGGGTCGGCCGCAGCACCTCCGCGCAAAATGGCACGGCGGCAGCGCCTGGCTGAGCCCACGCTCTTCGCAGGCCCGCCCAGCGGCATTACATAGGTTTTCCCCATCGCCACAGGACTGTCCGGCTGATGAACCAACTCGCCGCTTCTCCAGACCCGCGCACCGCGCCAACCTCGGCCATCGATCTGCCGGACATCACGATCAATGCCCGCCAGACTTTCGGGCTTGATACCGACATGACGGTGCCCGCCTTCTCGGTCCGCACCGAGCATGTTCCCGATATCGACGAGGCTTATCGCTTCGATCGCGAGACGACTCTCGCGATCCTCGCCGGCTTCGCCCACAACCGCCGGGTGCTGATCCAGGGCTATCACGGGACCGGCAAGTCCACCCATATCGAGCAGGTGGCGGCCCGGCTCAACTGGCCGTGCATCCGCATCAACCTCGACAGCCACATCAGCCGTATCGACCTGATCGGCAAGGATGCGATCGTGCTGAAGGAGGGCAAGCAGGTCACGGAATTCCGCGAGGGCATTCTGCCCTGGGCGCTCCAGCATGCCTGCGCGCTCGTCTTCGATGAGTATGATGCCGGCCGCCCGGACGTAATGTTCGTGATCCAGCGCGTGCTCGAGGTCGAAGGCAAGCTCACCTTGCTCGACCAGAACCGCGTGATCCGGCCGCACCCGGCCTTTCGCCTTTATGCCACCGCCAACACGGTCGGCCTCGGCGACACCACGGGGCTCTATCACGGCACGCAGCAGATCAACCAGGGCCAGATGGACCGCTGGAACATCGTCGCCACGCTCAACTACCTGCCGCATGAGCAGGAGGTCGAGATCGTGATGGCCAAGCTCGGCGTTGATCCCGATGATACCGCGGCGAAACGTCGCATCGAGAGCATGGTCGCACTCGCCGATCTCACCCGTGCCGGCTTCATCAATGGCGATATTTCCACGGTGATGAGCCCGCGCACGGTCATCACGCTCGCCGAGAATGCGCGCATCTTCGGCGATCTCGGCTTCGCCTTCCGGCTCACCTTCCTCAACAAGTGCGACGAGGCGGAGCGGCAGATCGTCGCCGAATATTATCAGCGCTGCTTCAACGAGGAGGTTTCGACGGGGGTGTTTCTGCGCAAAGCCTCCTGAGAGGTCACCAGAACCATGAGTGGTTCGCAGGGCAACGAGCGGATCGAGGAATTCAAGCGCGCGACCGCGAGCACGCTGCGTGCGTTGGCCGCCGAGCCCGATGTTCAGGTCGCCTTCCAGCCGGGCCCGCCCGGGCTCGCCGGCAAGCGTGCGCGCCTGCCGCTGCCGACGCGGACGCTGCCGCCAGCCGAACGTTCGCGGCTGCGCGGCACCGCCGATTCCGTCGCCCTTCGCCTGCGCCACCATGACGACACTGTGCACGCGTCACGCAGCCCGGTCGGCCGCGAGGCCAAGGAGGTCTATGACGCGCTCGAGCAGGTGCGCGTCGAGGTTGTGGGCTCCCGCCACATGGCGGGTGTGGCGGCCAATCTGCGCGCCCGCCTGGCCGAGGAGTGCGAGGCGGAGGGCTATGACCGGATGACGCGGAAGGACCAGCTTCCGCTTGCCGCGGCACTCGCTCTGCTCGCACGCGAGCGCCTTTCAGGCGAGGAATCGCCCATCGCCGCCGAGCACATCCTGGAAACCTGGCGTGGCA
>DASZQO010000357.1:0-14908 GCA_035549615.1 Acetobacteraceae bacterium | reverse complement strand
GTAGAGCCCGATCGCGATCAGACGGGCCCGGCTGATCGCGTGAAGAGGCGCGCAAAAACAATTAGAGAGCGGCTGGCGGGAACATGCGCGATCCCCTCCCGCTCGCGGGTGCGTCCCTTGCGCTATGGTCCCGTTTCTGCTTTCGCCTCGCCTCTCACCCGCAACCGGAGCTTCCGCCCATGGATCTCGACCCGGCGATCGCGCAGACCCTGGCCGGCGTCTCCACCGCGACGCTGACGACCGTGCTGCTCAAGAAGGGCCTGCGCAATGTCTGGATCCGGCGCGCCCGTCCGCTCCGGCCGGTCAAGGAGCGTCTCGTCGGCCGCGCCTTCACCCTCCGCTTCGTCCCGGCCCGCGAGGATCTCGCCACCCCGGAAAGCTGGTCCTCCCCGCGCTCGACCCGGGCCGCGATCGAGGACATGCCGGCCGGCTGCATCGCCGTCGTCGACGCCATGGGCGTGACCGATGCCGGCATCTTCGGCGATATTCTCTGCGCCCGCATGGCCCGGCGCGGCGTGGCGGCGCTGGTGACGGACGGCGTTGTGCGGGATGTCGCCGGCGTGCTCGCCACCGGGCTTCCGGTCTGGTGCCAGGGGGCGGCAGCGCCGCCTTCCGTCGGCGGTCTCACCTTCGTCAGCTGGCAGGAGCCGATCGCCTGCGGCGGCGTGGCCATCTTCCCCGACGATGTCGTCGTGGTGGACGAGGATGGCGCGGTGCTCATCCCCCAGGCCCTGATCGAGCCGGTGGCGGCGATGGCGGCGGAGCAGGAACGGCTTGAAACCTGGATCATGGCGGAGGTCGAGAAGGGAGCCTCGCTGCCCGGGCTCTATCCCCCAAATGCCGAGACCCGCGCGCGCTATGAGGCTTGGGTCGCCCGGGAGTCGCCTAAGGGGTAATCAGGGGGTGATCAGGAGCTAAGCAATTTCGCCTGGGTTGCCCGATTTCCTCGGACTCTGGTCAAACTGAGGCCACAAACCCCCTTCATTCGTCTCGTTGTGCGGCCCGCGGGCGAGCATGCGGTCCGCCCAGTGAGCGGATACCAGTGAGCGGATAGAAGTGCCAAAGGGGAGCGTCATGCGGTTCATTCGATGGTCGGCCGTCGCCATTCTCCTTCCGCTGCTGCTTGCGGGCTGCTTCAGCTTCAGCAGCAGCGATCCGCCGCCCCCAAAGTCCAACACGACGATCGTCGTTCCCCCCGCCGCACCCCCGGCCCAGCCGGCACAGTAGGGGCCTGCCCGCATCGGCGGTGGCGCCTTGCCCTCCTGCGGAGCGGGGCCGGCAGGGAATCCGTTGCGATCGGCGCACGATACGGTAACCTGTGCCAGAGCCTTGTAGCCTGGCTCAAATCCCGGGGCGCCTCGCCGCCTTGCCCCTCCGCCCCGGCCGCGAATGCTGAAGGAAATACCATGCCCGCTTTCCGCTGGACCGTGCTCGCCTTGCTCATTCCGTTCCTGCTCGGGGGCTGCGTCAGCCTGAGCAGCAGCAATCCCGCGCCGCCGAAGGCCAACACGACAATCGTCGTTCCACCCGGCAGCCAGGCCGTCTGCGCGAACGGCACCGCCCCACCCTGCCAATAGAGGAGGTCATCATGGCTTCCGGTGGATCGGGGATCCCGGCGCAAAGCGATCCGCCACGGCCCAAGGAGAAGCCACGAAGTTGACCGAGAAAATGAAGCGAGGGCGTGATGAGCGAAAATCGTCGCGTCTTCACGTCCCGGCATCAGGGTGATTTTGCCGGATCCGCTGCCATGCGGGCCTGATACATGACCTGGGAAGCGAAGAGCACGCCTCCCGGCGTGATTGGCAGCCCCCCCGCATGGAGCGCGGCCGCGACCCAGGTATTGCAAGTGTAGAAACCGTCATAGCGTACGCGCGAGGCGTAGAACACGCTGCCGGAATAGGGGCCGGTGGCGTAGGGCGCGGGCAGATGCCCATGGTCGGTTGCCAGGCTGTTCCAGATCTTGTCGGTGATGGCATCGAAGCCTTCGCGCGTCACCGGCAGCGCCACCACATGTTCGGCGCCGAACGCCGCGGCGGGAGAGGTGTTGAGCACCGTCACCAGAATGAGGCCCGGGTTCGGCAGGAGCGCGCCGAGCGCTTCGCCGATGCCCTTATGGCGCGCCAGCACGAAGGCCCGGTCGCCGAAACCGAAGCTGAGCGCCTGGGCGCCCGGATAGCGCGCGGCGAGTGCCGAGAGCGGCGGATCGAGAGCCGCCACCGCGACTCCGATCTCGGTATGCCAGCCGCGGCCGATCACGTAGACCGTCTCATCGGCCGGCCCTGTGTCGTGGGGCGCAGGCATCGTCGCGCAGCCGGCGAGCGCAAGCAGGCCGAGCAGGCGCATGGCCGGCCCTGGCCGCCATTTTTTCCCGCCTTTCGCCAAGCCTCTCTGCATGCGCGCGGGCTGGGCCAAGAGTCCGGCGATTCCAAGGCGGGCCCGACCGGCGATGATTCTCACTGCGCCGATTCTCACTGCGCCGATTATCACTGCGTCTGGGGCAAGGGACCGATACGCTTCCGTGCGCAACCCTTGCGCCGCCCGGGTGGCTTGCGCATCTTCGCGTGATGGTCGCGGCGATCGAGCTGCCGCGGCAGATGGAGGCAGGATGGACGGCGAGGCCGACCCAAGGCGCATCTATATTCACCAGCCTGAGGATTTCGCGGGCATGCGGGCGGCCGGCCGCCTTGCCGCCGAAACCCTTGACATGATCACACCCTATGTTGTGCCCGGCGTCACCACGGCGGAGATCGATCGTCTCTGCCATGCGTTCATTCTCGATCACGATGCGGTGCCGGCGCCGCTCAATTATCGCGGCTATCCGAAATCAGTCTGCACCTCGATCAATCACGTCGTCTGCCATGGCATTCCGGGCGATCGGCGCCTGATCGACGGCGATATCCTCAATATCGACGTCACCGTCATCCTCAATGGCTGGCACGGCGATACCTCGCGCATGTATATCGTGGGCCGTCCCTCCACCCGTGCCCGGATGCTGATCGACGTGACCTACGCCGCCTTGATGGAGGGCGTCGCCGCGGTGCGTCCTGGCGCCACCTTCGGCGATATCGGCCATGCAATTCAGCGCTTCGTCGAATCCCAGCGCTTCAGCGTGGTGCGCGATTTCTGCGGCCACGGCATCGGCCGCCGCTTCCATGAGCCACCGAACGTGCTGCATTTCGGCCGCGCCGGCGAAGGCCCGGTACTGCGCCCCGGCATGTTCTTCACGATCGAGCCGATGGTGAATGCCGGCCGCCCGGAAGTGAAGATCCTCGATGACGGGTGGACGGCGGTGACCAGGGACCGCAGCCTCTCGGCCCAGTTCGAGCACATGGTCGGTGTCACCGAGACGGGCTGCGAGATTTTCACCCACTCCCCCGTGGGCTTCGAAAAGCCGCCCTATCTGACAAGCTGATTCCCGAGCCGCTCGGCGGCTGGTAGCCTCGCCCGGCCATGCCGAGCCCCCGCCAGTCCCCCGATCACGTCTCCAGCGAAGGCGGTGACGGGCGTGCCCAGGGCCTTATCGACGGCCCAACCGATGCCCCACGGGGTGCGGCGGGCCATCGCGCGCGCATGCGGGCCCGCCTGCTCAAGGCCGGGCCGGATTCGCTCAACGACCAGGACCTTCTGGAGATGGTGCTCTTCCTTGCCCTGCCGCGGCGGGACACCAAGCCGATGGCCAAGGATCTGCTTTTCCGCTTCCGGAGCTTCGCCGCCGCCATCGCCGCGCCCGAGGCCGATCTCGCCCGGGTGCCGGGGCTTGGCGCGGCAGGGATCGCGGCGCTGAAGACGGTCCAGGCCGCCGCCCTTCGGCTTGTCCGCGCGGAGGTCGGCGAGCGGCCGGTGCTCGGCAACTGGGATGTGCTGATGGATTATCTCCAGGCGCGCCTGGCCCGGGAGAAGACCGAGAAATTTCATGTCCTATTTCTCGATTCCCGCAACCGTCTGCTCGCCGATGAGGAGCAGTCGCGCGGCACCGTCAATCACGCGCCCGTCTATCCGCGCGAGGTGGCGAAGCGTGCGCTCGAACTCGGCGCCACGGCACTGATCCTCGTGCACAACCATCCGTCCGGCGATCCCAAGCCCTCGCAGGACGATATCGCGATGACGCGCAAGATCGCGTCCGTGCTCAGCGCGCTCTCGATCGTACTGCACGATCATGTCATTGTCGGCAATGGACGCTGGGCGAGCCTCCGCCGCGAGGGCCTGCTCTGAATCATCGGAATCTCTGCAGGTGCCCCGCGACCTCGAAAGATCCTTCCCAGATCATCCGGAGCGCCACCGAAAGCACGATCAGAAGGCCAATCCAGGCGATCCATCGCCGCCGTTCGAGCAGCCGGGAAACAAGGTCCGCCGCCACGCCCATCAGCAGCACCGAAAGCGCAAGCCCGAACACCATCACCCATGGGTGCGCATGCGCCGCACCAGCCACGGCAAGCACATTGTCAAGGCTCATCGAAAGGTCGGCGAGCACGATCCGACCCATCGCGCCTGCCATGCTTCGGGGCTTTTGCGGGGCCTGCCGGCCCGGGTGCCGGAGGGTGCGCGAGAATTCGCGAAAGCTCTTCCAGGCAACCCAGAGCAGCAGCAGCCCGCCGGCGAGCTGCAGGCCGATCACCGCGAGCAGCCCGAGCGCGCCGATCGCAAAACCGATCCGCAGCAGTGCCGCAGCGCCAACACCAAGCACGATCGCCCGGCGTTTCTTCCCCTCTTCGAGCCCGGCGACCGCGAGCCCCACCACCACTGCATTGTCCCCGGCGAGCACGAGATCGATCAGCAGCACCTGGGCGAGGGCCGCGAGCTCGGGCAGGAGGCTCGAAACATCCATCCGCTCTTCCCGCCCGCCGGCGCGGCCTTGTCAAGCCGCCCGCCACGGCGCTAGCCAAGCCCGGACACAAGGACCCTTCGGCGATGATCCCGCGCTACAGCCGCCCCGAGATGGAGAAGATCTGGTCGCCTGAGGCGCGGTTCGGCATCTGGTTCGAGATCGAGGCGCTCGCCGCCGAGGCGATGGCCGCCCTGGGGCAGATCCCGAGCGAAGCGGCGGCGATCATCCGCGAAAAAGGATCCAAAGCCGTCGCCGCGATCGGCCCGGCCGAGCTCGCGCGCATCGCGGCGATCGAGGTGGAGACGCGTCATGACGTCATCGCCTTCCTGACCTGGCTCGGCGAGGCGATCGGCCCGGAGAGCCGCTTCGTCCATCTCGGCCTCACCTCCTCGGACGTCCTCGATACCGCCTTTGCGGTCCAGCTCGCCCGCGCCGCCGATCTGCTGCGCGCCGATATCGAAGGTCTGCGCGCCGCGCTGAAGACCCGAGCCTTCGAGCACAAATACACGCTCACCATCGGCCGCAGCCATGGCATCCATGCCGAGCCCACCACATTCGGCCTCAAGCTCGCCGGCCATTATGCCGAGTTCTCCCGCAATCTCGACCGGCTCGCCGCCGCGCGGGCGGAAATCGCGGTCGGCGCGATCTCCGGGGCGGTCGGCACCTATGCCCATCTCGATCCGCGGATCGAGGCGCACGTTCTGCCGGCCCTCGGCCTCAGGCCCGAAACCATTTCCACCCAGGTGATCCCGCGCGATCGCCATGCCGTTTTCTTCTCGGTGCTCGCCGTTATCGCCTCAGGCATCGAACGGCTGGCAACCGAGATCCGCCATCTCCAGCGCTCCGAGATTCGTGAAGCGGAAGAATTCTTCCATCCCGGCCAGAAGGGCTCGAGCGCGATGCCCCACAAGCGCAACCCGGTGCTCTCCGAGAATCTCACCGGGCTTGCGCGCCTTGTGCGCGCCTCCGTCATTCCCGCGCTCGAGAATGTGGCGCTCTGGCATGAGCGCGACATCAGCCATTCGAGCGTCGAGCGGGTGATCGCGCCGGATGCCACCATCGCGCTCGATTTCGCGCTCACCCGCGCCGCCGGCCTGATCGCGCGCCTCACCGTCTATCCGGAGCGCATGCGCGCCAATCTCGAAAGTCTCCGCGGCGTCATTCATTCCGGCGAAGTGCTGCTTGCACTGACGCGCGCGGGCTTTCTGCGCGAGGATGCGTACCGCATTGTTCAGCGCAACGCCATGGCGACGTGGGAAGCCTTGGGGGAAGCATGCGGCACATCGCGGGGGAAGAGTTTTCGCGAAAATCTTGAAGCGGATCCCGAGATCACGGGCCGCCTGCCGCAAGCCGAGCTCGATGCGGCAATGGACCCGGCGCGGCATCTCTCCGCCCTCGATCAGCTTTTCATCCGGGCCTTTGGCGAACCGGGCCCGACGGGGGAGAGAGCGGCATGAAACGCGCCGCGCGCGGTTGACTCGCCTCCCGCCCCTGCGTACTCCCCCGGCAAGGGGAGAGGGACGATGAGCGAAAACGAGCGTCGAGCGGTGGGGGCTCTCGCCGCGGTTTTTGCCATGCGCCTGCTCGGCCTCTTCATGATCTACCCGGTGTTCGAGGCTTATGCGCACGGATTGCGTGACGCCACACCGGTGATGATCGGGCTCGCGCTCGGCGCCTACGGCCTCACCCAGGGGCTCCTGCAGATCCCCTTCGGCCTTCTCTCCGACCGCATCGGCCGCAAGATCATGATCACGATCGGGCTCCTCTTCTTCGCGGCCGGAAGCGTGATCGCCGCGCGTGCGGGCACGATCGAGGGCGTGCTGATCGGCCGCATCCTTCAGGGCGCGGGCGCCGTCGGCTCGGTGATCCTTGCCCTCGTCGCCGATCTCACACGTCCGGAGGTGCGCACACGTGCGATGGCGATGGTCGGCATCACCATCGGGCTCGCCTTCGTTGTGGCAATCGTTCTCGGCCCTGTCTTCAACGCCCTGATCGGCGTCAGCGGCATTTTCTGGCTTACCGCGCTGCTTGCCCTTGTTGGCATCGGGATCACGCTCGGCATTGTGCCCCGGCCCGAGCGTCTCACGATCCAGCGGGAGGCCGAGGCCGTGCCCGCCCTCTTCACCCGCGTGCTTAGGGATCGTGAGCTGCTCCGCCTCGATGTCGGGATCTTCTCGCTGCACGCGATCCTGACTGCAAGCTTCCTCGGCGTGCCCCCCCTGCTCACCGCCACCTTCGGCATCGGCACGGCCCGGGAATGGATGATCTATCTGCCCGTGCTCGCAGCCTCGGTCGCGCTGATGGTGCCGGCAGTGATCCTCGCCGAGCGTGGCGGATGGATAAAGGAAGTCTTCATCGCGGCGATCGCCGTCCTTCTGGCCACCGTGCTCGCCCTCGGCTTTGCCGGGGAGGATGCGGCCATCCTGCTCGTGGCGCTCACCTTCTTCTTCGCCGCCTTCAATTCCATGGAGGCGATGCTGCCCTCCCTCGTCAGCCGCTTTGCCCCGCCCGAGGCCAAGGGCACGGCATTGGGCATTTATTCGAGCCTGCAATTTCTCGGCATCTTCATTGGCGGCGCGGTCGGCGGGCTTGCGGCTTCCTGGGGCGGGCCGCGGGGGGTCTTCATCTTCGCCACACTCCTCGCCCTCCTCTGGCTTGCGACGGCCATCGCCATGCCCCGGCCGGCTGCGCGCCCGGCTGCGCATCCGGAGCCGAACGAAGCCCGTCCGGGGGGTGCCGCGGGATGAGCGGGCTCCGTTTCCTCTGACCATGGGTGGCTGAGCGTGTGCACCGTCGTCCTCCGGATCGCGCCCGGTGAACAATTTCCCATTTTGCTCGCCGCCAACCGGGACGAACGGGTGGACCGCCCCTGGGATCCGCCCGCGGCCTGGTGGCCGGACCAGCCGGACATCGTGGGGGGGCGGGACCGCAGCGCCGGCGGCACCTGGATGGCGGTCAATGGCGCGGGCGTCGTCTGCTGCGTGCTCAATCGGCCTGGCAGCCTCGGCCCCGCGCCGGGCAAGGAGAGCCGCGGCATTCTGCCCTTGCGCGCTCTTGAGAAGAGAACGGCTAGGGATGCGGCGAATGTGATTTCGGCGTTCGATGCAGGAAAATTCCGACCGTTCAACCTGATCCTTGCCGACACGGATGCGGCGATCTTCCAGCGCGCGGACGGTTCCGGGCCGATCGAGAGTTTCACGCTCCCGCCCGGCGTTCACATGGTGACCGCCCATGATCCCGACGATCATGAGAGCCCGCGTGTCGCCCGCTACCTGCCCCGCTTCCGTGCCGCACCGCCGCCCGATCCCGCGTCCGGAAACTGGGAGGCCTGGACGAAAATTCTCGCCGACCGCTCGGGCGCGCCCGGCAGCGAGATCAATGTCCCTGTTCGTGCTGGATTCGCAACGGTTAGTTCTTCTTTGCTCGCCCTTCGACGTAGGGGGGCCGTGATCTGGCTCTTCGCGGCCGGTCCCCCCGATCGGGCGCCGTTTCTGCCCATCGCATTGGCCACCGAAGAAATTCCGACGACAAAGGCTGCAAGCGGTTGATAGGAAAGACTCTGCCTGTCATCGCTGAGAGGGCGTTATGCGCTTCGGCGATGGATCAGAAAGAAGGAAGCTTCCTTTCTGAAGAAAAAGAAGCAGAAAGACTTTTCCGTTTTCCGGACCCTGCGCCGGCCGGGAACCGCGCCAGGAACTGCGCCAAGAACCGCGCCAGGAAACGCGAATGAAAGCGGATCGATTGTTTTTCGCGATCTTTCCCAACAAGGACGCCGCGGCAAATGTTTCAAGGCGCGCGGCCCCATTGCGCGGCTGACATGCTGAGCAATTTTTGACGGTTGGAAAATCACGACGATCCTTGATCGTCGTGATTTCGGATTAGCCGCCCGTGACGCTCATGTGTCGGGCGACCGAAGGGCGGTCCTGGCGGCGGTCGATCACGAAATCATGGCCTTTCGGCTTGCGTGCGATCGCTTCGCGGATGACCGCTCTGAGCGCCTCCTCGCTCGCCCCTTCGCGCAGCGGGCGGCGAAGATCGGCGGCGTCGTCCTGGCCGAGGCACATATAGAGCGTGCCGGTGCAGGTCAGCCGCACGCGGTTGCAGCTTTCGCAGAAATTGTGGGTCATCGGCGTGATGAAGCCGAGCCGCCGCCCGGTCTCGGAGATAGTGTAGTAACGGGCCGGGCCGCCGGTGCGATAGTCGGTCTCGGTCAGCGTGAAGCGCCGCTTGAGCCGCGCCCGGACGAGCGAGAGCGGCAGGTACTGGTCCACCCGCTCCGCGTCGATCTCGCCCATCGGCATGGTCTCGATCAGGCAGAGATCGAACCCCTGGGCGCCACACCAGAGGATCAGATCCTCGAATTCGTCTTCATTGACGCCCCTGAGCGCCACGGTGTTGATCTTCACCGCGAGCCCGGCCGCGCGCGCTGCCGCCAGCCCGTCGAGAACCTGCCCGATCCGCCCGCGGCGCGTGATCGCGGTGAATTTTTCCGCATCCAGCGTATCGAGGCTGACATTGATCCGCCGGACCCCGGCCGCCGCCAGCGCGCCGGCATGGCGGGCGAGCTGCGTGCCGTTGGTGGTGAGGGTCAGCTCCTCCAGCCCGTTCCCGAGCCGCCGGCCGAGATTTTCGATCAACCGCATCACGTCCCGCCGCACCAGCGGCTCGCCGCCGGTGAGGCGGATCTTCCGCACCCCGAGCCCGATGAAGGCCCCGCACAGGCGCTCCAGCTCCTCGAGCGAGAGGACCTCCGCCTTCGGCAGGAAGGTCATGTCCTCCGCCATGCAATAGACGCAGCGAAGATCGCAGCGGTCGGTGACCGATACGCGAATATAGGTGATAGAGCGGCCGAAGGGATCGATCATTGTCAGGAAGGAGATTTTGGCCGGCGCGCCGCCGCGTCAAGCTCAGGCCCGGAAACCGGCGCGAGATTCACCAGGGCGGCGTTGACCAGCACCTTGCCCGCATTTTCGAAATTCACCGTGATCCGCGTCCCGATGGCAGATTGAACCTGCCCGAGCCCCCAGTCCGGGCGGTCCGGATGGCGGACGAAGGCACCAGGGACGAGGGTGTTCCCGATCGCGCTGAACGGAACGGTGGGCACGCGCAGTCTCCTCAAGCGGGCGCCTCAACCCTGGAGTGTGAAGCGGCGTAGCCGCAACTTGAGTTTAACAAATTTATGGCGGAGTCACGATCCGTGACAGTGTCCGAATCGAAACGGGTACCGCGTTCGTGAATGGCGCCCTCTCCCCAACCAATCCCTTGTGGATTGCCGAATGCCTCTGCGCGCGCCTCTGCCATGACATGGCCGGGGCGCTTGGCGCACTGACGGGCTCGCTCGCTCTGGCGCTTGAGAATGAAACGCTCTCTCAGGAAGCGATCCGGCTGGCAAGCCTTGCCGGCCAGGCGCTCGAGGCACGCCTCAAGCTCCTGCGCGCGGCCTGGGTGGGAGAGGAGGCGCCGCTTGATCGCGCGCGTCTCGCCGAGCTTGCCGAGGGCCTGGCGGATCGCCGGATCATGCTTGAGCTGGAGGGCTTGCCGTCCCAAACCCTCTTCGCGCCAGACATCGGCCGGCTCGTCCTCAATCTCGTCCTGCTCGGGGCCGAAGCCCTGCCGGCGGGCGGGACCATATCGCTCGCGCTGGAGGGCAGGGGCCTTGTGCTCGACATCGCCGGGCCGCGCGCCGAGTGGCCTCGGGCGCTCATGGCTGCGCTCAAAGGCGAGGTCCTGATCGAGAGCCCCCGCACCCTGCAGGCGCCGCTCACTGTTCTGCTCGCCCAAGCCGCCGGCCTGCGGCTCTCGCTTCTCGCTCCTTCCGGTGGGTATGACGCCGGCGGCGTCAGACGCCTTTTCTTTCCCCTCCCGGCGGACAGCCGAAGTTCTTGATCGCCGTGTGGCGCTCGGGCACAAGAGCGGCGCATGCGCGATTTCTCCGATCTTTCCGAGCGTGAGATCCTGGCGCTGGCGATCGCTAGCGAGGAGGAGGATGAGCGCATCTATGCCGACTTCGCGGAGGGCCTGCGCGCCGACTATCCAGCCACCGCGACCATGTTCACCGAGATGGCGGCCGAGGAGGGCGAGCATCGGCGCCGTCTGATCGATCTCTACCGGCAGAAGTTCGGCGAGCATATCCCTCTGATTCGCCGCCACGACGTCCGCGGCTTCATCAGCCGCCGCCCGGTCTGGCTCATTCGCCCTCTCGGCCTCGATATCGTGCGCAAGCAGGCCCAGCTCATGGAGCTGGAGACCACCCGCTTCTATCGCCGCGCCGCCGCGCGGAGCACCGATGCCTCGATCCGCAAGCTGCTTGGCGACCTCGCCGAGGCCGAGGTCGCGCACGAGCACGTCGCCGACCGGTTGGTGCAGGAGAATCTGCCCGAGCGGGTGCGCGAGGAAGAGGCCCAGACGGCACGGCGGATGTTCGTGCTCCGGGTCATTCAGCCCGGGCTCGCCGGGCTGATGGATGGTTCGGTCTCCACCCTTGCCCCGGTCTTCGCCGCAGCCTTCGCCACCGGCCGTCCCTGGGATGCCTTCGCGGTCGGCCTTGCCGCGTCCGTGGGGGCCGGCATTTCGATGGGCTTCGCCGAGGCGCTCTCGGACGACGGCAGCCTGACCGGGCGCGGCTCGCCCTGGCTGCGCGGCGCGGTCTGCGGCCTGATGACCACCCTGGGTGGCATCGGCCATACCTTGCCGTTCCTTATTCCCGCGTTCCGCACCGCGCTCGTTGTCGCGATCGTCATTGTGGTGATCGAACTCCTGGCGATCTCCTGGATCCGCTGGAAATACATGGACACGCCGCCGATCTCGGCCACCCTTCAGGTGGCGCTCGGCGGCGCGCTGGTCTTCGCGACCGGCGTGCTCATCGGCAGTAGCTGACCGCTCGCAACCGCGTCGGGAATTTCGTTACGATCAGATTTCCTTACGCTTTTTTACGAGCAAGCCCCTTTTTCCGAGATTAGTCTTGGCCCCAAGGCGCGGCACGCCGCCGGCGGGGAGAATCGTCCGTGACGGGAGCAAAGGATGAGCGGACGTCAATCTCTCCCGGGCCCGGCGGCGGGCCCGGCCTGGCAAGATGTGCATTATGACCGGACGAGCCTCTTCTTCCATTGGGCCTCGGCCGTCCTGATCGGCAGCAACTGGCTCCTCGGCCAGGGATTCTTTCTCTTCCCGCGCGGCACGCCGCGCGGCGCGGCGGTCACGACGCACACGCTGATCGGCTTGACGATTGGTGCCATGCTTCTCGCGCGCCTCTTCTGGCGGCTTGGCCCCGGAAGGCGGTTGGCCGGCGAGCCTGGGCTTCTTGGGGCGGCCGCGAAAGCCGCGCATGGCGCGCTCTATCTGCTGATCGGCATCACCGTGCTGGCCGGTGCCGCGCGCTCCTTCGGGCATGGCTACCATTTCTACGGCACATTGCTGGTGCCGCCGATCGCATTCCTGGCCCAGGGCGCGTTCGGCCTGCTTGGCCATCTGCACAGCCGGCTCGCGGATCTCCTGATCATTCTTGCCGGGCTCCACGCGCTGGCAGCCATCGCTCATCATGTCGTGCTGGGTGATTTCATCCTGCTGCGGATGGCGCCTTTCCTGCCGGCCGGCCTCCGCCGCGCGCAGCTCAGGATCGCATCCCTCGCCGAGCCCGGCGCGAAGTCCGCGCGGCTCGCGCCGGGCGTCCGTGACGGCGGAGGCTAGAGCCCGCCCCATCCGTTCGCTGCCATAGGCACCGAACGGATGGGATCCGCCGGCCACGTGAGATACCACGGAAAACAAAGGCGCGTGTCCCGATCTGCGACGCCTCCCAATGACCAGACATTGCCGAATCGGGACACGCGCGCCGTTTGCGTTCGTGCTGGCTCACACAAACGGCTCTCCCTGTTTGTTTTTGCGAGCATCTTCAGGCGATCAGCCGACTCCGGCTGATCGCGATCGGCGCGCGCCTGTCAAGCTCAGCTCGTGCGCGTGATCCGCCCGTTGCTCGTATTGATGGTGAAGCGGGCAACCACATCGCCATGCGCGGTGACGAAGGCGAAGCTCACCGTATGATCGGCGTTCTGGGTCACATCGCCCACCTTCCAGTCATGCTCGCCGTTGCGCAGCAGGATCGCCTCGGCGATGATCTGAACGTCGGACGGTGAGAGCCCGAGATCGGCAGGGCGATGGAAGAGGCCCCAGGTCTCGCGCCAGGCGAACAGGGCGTGCATGGCGTGCCGCCTCATCCATGGCCCGGCCCAGGCCTCGGGCCCAGCGCCTGCGGCTGGGCCGTGCATCATCGGCATTCCCATCCCGGGCATTCCAGGCATCCAGGCGCCGCCACCGGGGCGGTTCGCCATCGGCCCCGCAGGCGGCCCCAGCGGCGGCCCAGCGGGCGGAGAAACGACCTGGGCGGGCGCGCCGCCGGCCGCTGGCGCGGGCTGGGCGCCGGCCAGGGGTGAGAAGGCCAGGGCGGCTCCTGCGAGCAGGGCCGCTCCGGCAATGGCAGGGATCAGGATGCGCATGGATCGCTCCTTCAGGATTATTGGCACAGTCATGTGTCCGCGGCGACGCACTATGCCAGCGCAATTCCGGCGGGAACTTGACGAAGCGCAACGGAGTGCAACCGCGCGCCGCGCGCTTCTGCCCCGCGCCGGGAGAAGGACGCGGGCGTGAGAAATTCGCGCCGAAGCGCTATGCTATCTCCCCGTGGAGACTGCCCAGCACGTCCTGATCGTTGATGACGATCGCGAGATCCGCGATCTCCTCGCCCGCTTTCTAGAACGCAACCGTTTCCGGGTTACGGCGGTGCGCGATGCGCGCGATGCGCGGCGCGCCTGGCCGCATGCCCATTTCCATCTCGTCGTCCTCGACCTGATGCTGCCCGGGGAAGGGGGGCTCGATCTCGCGCGCTGGATGCGCAGCCAGTCGGACGTGCCAATCATCATGCTCACCGCCATGGGCGAGGAGACGGACCGCATCATCGGCCTCGAACTCGGTGCCGACGATTATCTCGCCAAGCCCTTCAATCCGCGTGAACTGCTCGCGCGCATCCGTGCGGTGCTGCGCCGCACCGGCGAGCCTTCCGAGCGGCGCGAGGCGGCTGGAGCTCAGGTGCTTCACTTTTCGGGCTGGACGCTCGAGCCGGCCCGCCGGCGGCTCGTCAACCCCGAAGGGGTCGAGGTTCCGCTCACCGGCGGCGAGTACGACCTGCTGCTCGCGCTCGTCGAACGAGCCAACCGGGTGCTGACCCGCGACATGCTGCTCGATCTCCTGCGCGGCCGGCAGGCCGGGCCGTTCGACCGGGCGATCGACGTCGCCATCAGCCGGCTCCGGCGCAAGCTCGATGATGACGGGCGCCATGCCCAGCTGATTAAGACCGTGCGCGGGGGCGGCTATGTGCTCGCCACCACGATCGAGCGCCGATGAGCGCGGGGGCGATCCGGCTGCGCGGAGTCCGGCTGGCCAGGTTTCCCCTGGCAAGGTTCAGTCTCTGGCCGCGCAGCCTGGCCGCGCGCACGGCCGTGCTGCTGCTGGCCGCGCTCATCACCGTTCAGATCGCCGGCCTCTCGATCGACGCGCTGGATCGGGTCGACCTGCAGCGTCTGGCCCAGATCCGCGACATCTCGGTCCGGCTCAGCATGCTCTACCGTGCGATCGCCACGGTGCCGGCGGATGACCGGGCGGCCGCCCTCTCGGTGATTGCCATGCCTCCGGGGATGCGGGCGCAAATCCTGCCGCGCTCGCCGATCGATACGCCTGACCGGCGCCTGCCGCTGGCGCCGGAGCCGCTCAAGCGGGCGCTGCATGTCGCGATGCTGCTGGTGCCGATGCCCCCCTGGCTGCGCCCCGACAAGATCGTCGTCCGCGGCGATTTTCCGGAAAGGCGGCTCCTGATCGGCATGCGGCTGCCGCGCGAGGAGCCGCGGCCGCCACCCCCGGGTCCCCCCGATTCCTCCCCTGAGTCTCCCCCGAATTCTCCCCTTGCGCCGCCGCCCGACGATGGACCCTGGCTGACGGTCAGCGTGCGCGTGCCGCCGCCGCTGCCCGGGCACGCCCCCTCCTTCCTTACCGCCTTCAGCCTGATGACCGCGGTTGCGGCGCTGCTCCCCGTCTGGG
>DASZQO010000356.1:0-7562 GCA_035549615.1 Acetobacteraceae bacterium | reverse complement strand
CGGCCGAATGCCGGCAAATCGACCCTCATCAACCGCCTGATCGGCGAGGACCGGATGGTGACGGGGCCCGAGCCCGGCATCACTCGCGATGCGCTGACGATCCCTTTCACCGCCGCGGATGGCACGCTCTATGCCCTGATCGACACGGCGGGCCTGCGCAAGCGCGCGCGCGTGGCACCGGGAGCCGAGTCGCTGGCCGCGGGTGCGGCGATCGCCGCGCTCAAGCGGGCCGAGGTGGTGGCGCTCGCCGTGGATGCGACCGCCGGCATCCATGAGCAGGATCTGGAGATCGGCCGGCTGATTGCCGAGGAAGGGCGCGCCGCCGTCCTCGTCTTGACGAAGTGGGATGCGGTGAAGGCGCGGGCCGCCGTGCAGCGCGCGATCGAGGACCGGCTGGCACGCAGCCTGCCCCAGCTCAAAGGCATCGCCGTGCTGCCGCTTTCGGCGCAGACCGGCATGGGCATGACCGCCTTTCTGCCGGCGGTGACCGAGGCGGCGGAAATCTGGAACCGCCGCATCCCGACCGCGAGCCTCAATCGCTGGCTCGCGACCGCGCTCGCCCGCCACCCCCCGCCGCTCGTCGGCGGCAAGCGTGTCAAGCTCCGCTACATCACGGAAGCCAAGGCCAGGCCGCCGAGCTTCGTCGTCTTCGGCAGCCGCGCGGACGACACGCCCGAGGAATATCGGCGCTACCTCGCGAACGGCCTGCGCGAAAGCTTTGCCCTTCCCGGCACACCCATCCGGCTCTCCTTCCGCAGCGCGGAGAACCCGTACGCGCCGGCCGAGTAGGGAAGCCAAGGCGTAAAGCGAATTCGATTCAAGGCAAGATAATTGATCAACGGATGCAGGGGCTCTGCCCCTGCCCGGATCCCCGACACGCTTGCGCATTACACCAATTTTGTCACGCGCGCTCCCGGGTTCCCTCAAACCGAATGAATGACAAGTCAATCCATTGCTTGCCGCAACCGGTTCGGCCAGATTTGTCGAGGCCAATTCGATTCGAATAAAGAATGATAGAGCAGACGACGATCACCCCGAAGTCCATCCACATGATCAACCAATGGCCCCCAAGAACCAGCAAGGCGCAGACAAAGGCAGCGGACATTCGTTAAGCTGCCGGCTACGAAGGTCACGGGAGGCCACGAATGAGCGGCCATCAGCCAGCGCGGATCTGGTATCAGAGCTTTGTCGATCCTTCCGAGCAGGCCTCCTATATCGATCGTCTGAGCGGGCGGCTGCGGAAACTGGCCGCGCCAGGAACAATGGTGGAGGTGCATGGCATCTCCCCGCCCGATCGTTTCTTCCACCCGATCACCGAATTCCGTTGCGCGGAGGCGACGATCCGCGCGGCGATCGAGGCCGAGCGTAGCGGGTATGATGCCTTCGTCATCGGTCATTTCCAGGAGCCGGGGCTCACGGAATGTCGCGGCGCGGTCGATATTCCCGTCATCGGATTGGGCGAGGCGACGATGCTTTTTGCCTGCTCGCTCGGCCGCAAGATCGGGCTGGTCACGATCGACCCTGTCTTCATTCCCTGACACGAGGAGCAGGTGATCCGCCAGGGGCTCTCACAGCGCGTCGGCGGCGTGGCGGCGATCCAGGCGGACCTTCCACGATTCATGCGCGCCTTCACGGACCCCGACGAATATGCGAAGGTGCGCGAGGATTTCATGCAGCAGGTGCGGCCGCTCCTCGCGCGCGGCTGCGATGTGCTCATCCCTGCCGGCGGCCTGCCCACGCTGCTCTTCGCGCAGGAGCAGCCCTTCCTGATCGATGGCGCTGTCGTCCTGGACGGAATCGCAACCGTGATGAAGGCAACCGAGATGGCCCTATCACTGCATCGCCTCACCGGCGTGGCGGCCAGCAGAGGCGGGCTCTATGGCCTCCCGCCTGCCGGGGCCATCGAAGATTTCCTTGCCGGATCGGCTCTGCGCACAGCGTCTTCATAATCGGTCCTGATCGCGACGCGCGGGGTTGACACGGGCGTCGCCCGGCCGAATACTTTCCCATATGGTGAAGTATAAGGAGACCGACCTCAGCCGCACCTTTTCCGCCCTGATGGACCCGACCCGGCGGGCCATTCTGGCGCGGCTCGCGCGCGAGCCGGGGCTTTCGGTCAGTGAGCTTGCCCGGCCGTTTCCGCTGAAACTGCCCGCGGTCATGAAGCACCTCGATGTGCTGAGTGATGCCGGGCTGGTCTCGCGCAGCAAAACCGGCCGCACGGTTTCCGTCACGCTCACGCCGAGGCCGATGCAGGAGGCGATGGCCTGGCTCAAGCGCTACGAGCGCTTCTGGTCCGAAAGCCTTGATCGCCTCGCCGCCTATGTCGAGGAGGAGGCCCAAGAATGGCCGAAAAACCGAGCCTGACCCTCGTCCGCCGTATCAAGGCACCGCCGGCCCGGATCTACGCCGCCTGGACCGAGCCCGCGCGCATGGCGCGCTGGTGGGGTCCCGATGCCGGGCCCGTCTTGAGCGCCGAGGCCGATCCGCGCCCGGGCGGGCGCTTCCGCGTCGTCTTCCAGACTTTGGACGGCGAGACGCATGATTGCCGCGGCGTCTATCGCGAGGTGGAGCCAGACCGAAAACTTGTTTTTACCTGGCAATGGGTTTCCAAGCCTGATCGCGAATCCCTGGTCACGGTCGAGCTGCGGCCCATACCCGAAGGAACCGAGCTTACGCTGACCCATGCCCAGTTCCATGACGAGACCGTGCGCGACCGCCATCGCGTCGGGTGGAGCGGCGCGCTCGAAAAGCTCGCGGCACTTTTCGATCAGCTCCCGGAAAATGTCGGCGAAGCCCGATGATGAAGCTCTATTGCCGGGACGTGCTCGCGCCCATTGGCGCGCGGATCCTTTGGAAAACGGACGCGATCATGTGCGAATTGTCCGGTCTCACGGGCGCGGATCTCTGGCCGCAGGATTCGCGCCAGCTCGATAGATTCGCATCCGCCGCTGGCATGACCAGCTCAATGAATTCGCGGCATGGCAGGAGCCGTTCCCGACCAGGCCGAACTGATCCCGTCCGCTATCACGATCGGGCCCGCGAAATACGCGGAAAGGAGGAAGGATGGAACAGCATCGCATCGTCTCGCGCGAAGAATGGCTTGCCGCGCGCAAAGCCCTGCTCGCCAGGGAAAAGGCCTGGACTCATATGCGGGATGCGCTGGCGGAGGAACGCCGGGCGCTTCCCTGGGTGCGAATCGACAAGACCTATCTCTTCGATGGTCCAGAGGGTCTGGTGAGCCTCGCCGATCTGTTCGACGGACGCAGCCAGCTCATCATCTATCACTTCATGTTCGGCCCCGATTGGGAAGAAGGATGCGTCGGCTGCTCCTTTCTCGCCGACCACGTGGACGCCGCGCGGCAGCATTTCGAGCAGAACGATCTGAGCTTCGCCGCTGTCTCGCGCGCGCCCTTCGCCAGGCTCGACGCCTTCCGCCGCCGCATGGGCTGGCGCTTCCGATGGGTCTCCTCCGAGAGAAGCGATTTCAACTTCGACTTCAACGTCTCCTTCGCGCCGGAGCGGAAGATCGACGGAAAGGTTCTCTACAATTTCGAGATGATCGACGATCCTGGGATCGACGAGCTTTCAGGCACGAGCGTCTTTTTCAAGGATCAGGCGGGCACGATCTTCCATACCTATTCCCACTATGCCCGCGGTGGGGAACTGCAGCTTGGCGCCTATTCCTATCTCGACCTCGCGCCCAAAGGACGCAACGAGGAGGGACGGGGCAATCTGGGTGACTGGGTGCGTCACCATGACCGGTATGGCGCGGGCGGCCATGTGGACCCGGCCGGCCGCTATCACGAAGAGGGCAAGGCCGCTCCCTGCCACGCGGCGTCCGCCAAGGAGTGAGCACGGCGGGGCCACAGGCCGCATCTCCCCCGAGATGACGCCGAGGGACGCTGCGGCCTCAGGTGATCACGGGGCCTGGGATCAGAATCTTCCATTCCGTGAACTTGCCCGCGGAATCGCGGCTGACGTACCAGGCCTGGAACCCGGCATCCGGATGGCGGAGCATCAGTTCGTGCTTCAGCTCCGTGGCAGCGTCCATATGGGCGTCGAGCTCGAGCTTGGGGTCGTTCAGAACATCCTGCCCATAAGCGATGCCGACCGCGCCGCAATTCGAATGGTCCACGGCAATGAGGTTCTGGATTCGATGGAGCTGGATGGTGGCACTGAAATTGTCCCAGAACGTATTCTTCCAGGATGGGGGGAAATAGGGTGCGATGACGCCCACCGCCGCGCCGGCGATTGTGAACTGGCTGTATTTTCCAAGCAGGCTGGTCGTGTGGCTGTCCGCGACGGGCATGTTCATCCAGTCTGCGATCGGCGCCTGGGTGCGCGGATCGACGCAGGAAAGCAGCATCGCCCTATAAGGCGTCGGTGACTGGACCCCGGGGGATTGCGCGCGGCCGATCCGCGGCGCGAGCACGAGCCCGGCGGTACCAGCCGCGACGAAGCGAAGGAAGCTCCGCCGCGCGAAGCCGGGCGGCAGCATCGGCGCACCGCAGCAGGCGCAGGCGAAAGGACGCATGGGCATCGGATGTTTCTCCCTGTTTTCGCCGAGGACGCGGGACAGGTCCACGGCCGATGAGAGGCTATGCCGCATGTTATTTGTCAGGAACAGAAATCTTCCCAGGCCATTCTGCGGCCGTTCCGGAATGGCCTCCTATGGCAGGCCGCGGCTTCGCAACTGCCATCCGGCGTGGGATGGGTCTTGTTCCCGGTGACGGGACCGGCATGATATCGCCCAACCCCGGTTTTCACCATCGCTGCCGCGATCCCGGGGAAGGTGATCCACTTCCCGTTCGAGGCGCTCATTATTTCGAATACGATATATTTTATATTCGCACCCAAGACGGTCTTCCCATCAGGCTTGTGCTGTCAATCGACGGGCATGCCGCGTAATCCCTCGCGTCGAACGATCTCCCGCATCGCCGTCTCGATCGTCTGGCGGGTGGAGCGGTCGAGCTGGCCGAAGAAAGCCTCTTCGTTCTCGTCTGCCAGGGCGGCGAGTGCGGGCACCAGCGCGCCACCCGCTGCGGTCAGTGCCAATGTCTGGGACCGGCGATCCTCATCGGAGGCTTCCCGCGTGATCAGCCCTTTGGCGGCGAGCCTCTCGGCGAGCTTCGAGATCGCGCCGCGCGTCATGCCGAGCCGCTCGGCCAGCGCGCTCGGCATGTCTTCCCGCTCGTAAAGCTCGCGCAGCACGACCCATTCGGCGGCCGTGACCCCGCGTGCCTGCACCTTGAGGCTGAAGGCATGGGAGACCCGGTTCGAGACGAAGCGCAGCCAGTAGCCCAGATGACTCTCAAGCGCGCTGACCGATCTGGGCTTCTTGGATCTGGCTGCTTTCTTCATGCTGACTGGAAATTATTTATTTATTTCCAAGTCAACTAAATTCTGCTCTCTTTTTTTGAGGGTCATGTTCACGGATTTGGCGGATTGCCTCGCGATCCCGCCGGAAGCCATAGTGACCCCGCATGCGGCGAGAGGGAGAGGCGGAATGGGCATGTCCGGCGTTTTCGGGAAGGTCGTCGCCGTGATCGGCGATGCGGCCGTTCAGTGGCGGCGTTTGCAGGGCAGCGCACCGGCGATGGCTGTGGGGAGCAGCCCGGCCATTCCGAAGGCAAAGAAGCAGGGAAACATCCCGACCCTCAAGATGCCCACGGCCCGAGGCTGGAGCCAGGGGCAGACACCGCTCGCCGCATCGGGCCTCAAAGTCAATGCTTTCGCAACCGGCCTCCGGCATCCCCGCTGGATCTACGTCATGCCCAACAAGGATGTGCTGGTGGCCGAGGCGCTCACCGTGCGCGAGCCCATCCGCAGCATTTTCGACTATGCCATGTTTGCGACAATGGAGCGCGCCGCCGCCCTGGGCGCCAGCCCGAACCGGATCACGCTATTGCGTGACGTGAACGGTGATGGCGTGGCGGAGACGAGCGAGCCGTTTCTCACCGGTTTGAACCAGCCGTTCGGCATGGCCCTCGTCGGCGATACATTTTATGTCGGCAACACCGATGGCGTGGTGGCGTTTCCCTATACCCCGGGGGCGAGCCACATCACCGCGCCGGGCCGGAAGCTCACCGACTTCAAGCCCGGCGGCCATTGGACGCGAAGCATCCTGGCGAGCCCGGACGGACAGAAGCTTTTCATCGGCGTCGGCTCGCTCAGCAATATCGGCGATCGCGGCATGGAGAACGAGATCGGCCGCGCCGCCATCTATGAGCTTGATCTCGCCAGTGGCAAAAGCCGCATCTTTGCCTCCGGCCTGCGCAACCCGGTCGGCCTGGCATGGGAGCCGAGCACCGGCGCGCTCTGGACCGTGGTGAATGAACGCGATGGTCTCGGTGACGAAACCCCGCCCGACTATCTCACCTCCGTGCGCGAAGGGGGCTTCTATGGATGGCCCTATTGCTATTGGGGCCAGACGGTGGATGACCGGGTGCCGCAGGACCCGGCCATGGTCGCCAAGGCCATCCAGCCGGACTACGCGCTCGGCGGGCATACCGCGTCGCTCGGCCTTTGCTGGCTGCCTGCGGGCACGCTCCCCGGCTATCCGGACGGGATGGTGATCGGCCAGCACGGCTCCTGGAACCGCAGCAAGCTGAGTGGCTATCGGGTCATCTTCGTGCCTTTCACGAACGGCCGCCCATCCGGCCCGCCGCGCGATATCCTCAGCGGCTTCCTCGCCCCCGACGAGCGCGCGTCCTATGGCCGGCCGGTCGGGGTGACGATCGGGCCGGACCGTTCTCTGCTCGTGGCGGACGATGTGGGCAATGTCATCTGGCGCGTGACGGGCGCTTAGAGCGATCAGAAATCAATCAGATCGGCGCGAGCAACCCGTCAGGCGATCACCGGCCCGGGGATGAGATTCGTCCATTCGGTGAACCGGCCGGCCGGATCGCGGGCGAGGTACCAGGCCTGGAACCCAATATCGGGGTGACGGAGAAGGAGGGTCTCTCGGAGTTTCGTGACGGATTCAACGTGAATTGGCAGCTCCCGCTCGGGGTTGTTCGGTACATCCTCGCCAAAGGCGATGCCGCCCGAGCCGCAATTGGAATGGTTCACCGCCACCAGATTCTTGATCCCGTGCAGTTTAATGGTGGTGGCGAAATTGTCCCAGAAAGTTTGCCGCCAGGCCTCGGGGAAAAAGGATGCGGTGACGCCGACGGCGCCGCCGGCGATCGTGAACTGGCTATATTGGCCACGCAGGCTGGTGGCGTGGCTTCCCGGCACGGGGCGGCTCATCCACGAAGCGATGGGGGCCTGGATGCGCGGATCGAAGCAGGAAAGCAGCATTGCCTTGAAAGGCGGCCGCGGTGGGGGCGCGGCCGCCCGGACGCGGGCGCTTCGCCGTGCGGACTTCTCCCCGCCGGCTGCATTGGCGGCGAAGAAAAGACCTGCCGGGGGCATGGGCGCAGGGCAGCAGGGACAGAAGAAAATTTGCGCGGGCATTGGCCTCTACCCGATGGAGATGAGCGGGATTTCGATTGCCTCTTCGAGCCCGGCCGCGCGCGCAGCGAGCGGGCCCAGCGCCGCGGTGATGCCGAACGACC
>DASZQO010000355.1:0-18618 GCA_035549615.1 Acetobacteraceae bacterium | reverse complement strand
GCATGCGTGATGACCGGAGGTCCCGATCACGCGACAGAACAAAAGCATGCGTGATGACCGGAGGTCCCGATCACGCGACAAAACAAAAGCGTGCGTGATGACCGGAGGTCCCGATCACGCGGGAAATACAAACCGGGAGCGTGATGATTTCCGATCATCACGCTCCCGCCCCGCTTGCGTTTCCCCTCGGCTTCGGCGGCATGGGGATTCCCGCGCGCGTGCCGCCGAACCGGCCGATCCGAAGCTATCAGGCCGCGCCCGCCACATAGGCGCGAAGGCTGTCCACCTCGTGGTCCTGCTGCATGATGCGGGCCTTGACCACGTCACCGATGCTGATCATGCCGATCAGCCTCCCGCGCTCGACCACCGGCAGATGCCGGATGCGGCCCCCGGTCATCGCCGTCATCGCTTCGAGAACCGTGGTGCGCGGCGTGACCGTGCGGACAACCCGGGTCATCAACTGGCCGGCGGTCATGTCGAGGGTGCGGCTCCCATTGGCGGCGAGGCTGTGCACGATATCCCTTTCGCTCACGATACCGAGGAGCTGGTCCTCGACATCGAGCACGAGAACGGCGCCGATCCGGCGATCGGTCAGCACGCGGGAGACCTCGGCGATGGTCGCGGTCGGTGCCACGGAAATGACCTCATGGCCCTTGTGCTTGAGAATCGCTGCGACTGTCACAGACGAACTCCTTCCCTTGCGGCGGAGACCCGGCCTGGGCCGGGCGCATCCTTAACGATTTGGACCGGTTCTCGCCCGTTGATAGAGATACCGGCCATCCATACACGCATCATGCCCCCGCCCGGGGAGTGGGGCAAAAGAAAGACGTGCGGCGCACAAAGGCGCGCGAAGCGGCGCCCAGAGCGCGCGGTCGCCAGAGCCTGCGGTCGCCAGAGCCTGCGGTCGCCAGGGGCAGCGTCTCCCCCGGTGTCGTTGGGGGTCGTTGCGGGGGTCGTTGTGGGGGGCATGCGCGGGGTTGCATGAGCTTCGGCGGGCGGTCATTCTCCGCCCCCTTTCGGGACGGTTCAGAGCAGTGAATGAATTCGGCGGCCCGTCATGATGTTCTTCACCCGCACGAAGATGGCGGTGATCCTCGGGATCTGTGCGCTCGGGATCCTGCTCTCGCTGCCGAACATCATTCCGGCGCCGGCACCCTGGCTGCCCTGGCGGCATGTGCGGCTCGGGCTCGATCTGCAGGGCGGCAGCTATCTGCTGCTGCAGGTGGACATGGATTCGGTGGTCCGCGAGCAGCTTGGCAATACGCTCGACAGCGTGCGGACCACGCTGCTTCGCTCCGGCACCGGCTATCATAGTCTCGCGGCCGATACCGCCCACGACCGGGTGGTGGTGACCCCGCGCACGCCGGGGGATCAGTCCGCGGTGCTGGCCGCGCTTTCCGGAATGGCCTCCGCCGAGGCGGCGCCCGGCAGCCGGCCGGATCTGGCGGTCTCGGCCCTGCCAGGGGGCCAGGTGGCGGTGACGCTTTCACGGCCGGCGCTCACGGCCCGCGCCGCTTCGGCGATGCAGCAATCGATCGAGATCGTCCGCCGCCGGATCGACGGCACGGGCGTGGTCGATCCGCAGATCGCCCAGGAAGGGGCGACGCGCATCATGGTGCAGTTGCCGGGGATCAGTGATCCGAACCGGATCAAGCAGTTGCTTGGCCGGACCGCCCATCTCACCTTCCATCTGATCGATCAGGCGGCGAATCCCGCTGCCGGCGGCCCGCCGCCCCCCGGCGATTTGTTCCTGCCCGTCCAGGGCCAGCCCGGGCAGCGCCTCGCCGTGCGCGAGCGGGTCGCCGTGGACGGGGCGAATCTCACGGATGCCGAGGCGGGTGAGGACCCGCAGACCGGCCAGTGGGTGGTGAACTTCACCTTCGATTCGCTGGGCGCGCAGGAATTCGGCGATATCACCCGGGCCAATGTCGGCAGGCCGTTCGCGATCGTGCTGGATAACCAGGTGATCAGCGCGCCGGTGATCCGTGAGCCGATTCTCGGCGGCCGCGGCCAGATCAGCGGCAACTTCTCCGCCCAGTCGGCAACCGACCTCGCGCTCCTGCTCCGCGCCGGCGCGCTGCCGGCACCGCTTACGGTGGTCGAGCAGCAAAGCGTGGGACCCGAGCTCGGGGCGGACGCGATCCGCGCCGGGACGATCTCGCTCATCGTCGGCTTCCTGCTCGTCATTGCATTCATGGGGGCGTTCTACGGGCTGTTCGGCTGGCTCGCGAACATCGCCCTGGTGATGAACCTGATCATCCTGATGGCGCTGCTCTCGGTGCTGCAGGCCACGCTCACGCTCCCTGGCATGGCGGGAATCCTGCTCACGCTCGGGATGGCGGTGGATGCCAATATCCTGATCAATGAGCGCATCCGCGAGGAGACGCGACTCGGCCAGCGGCCGCTCGCCGCGATGGAGACCGGGTTCAAGCGGGCCTACGGCACCATCATCGACAGCAACGCGACGACGCTGCTCGCGCACGTCATGCTCTTCATCTTCGGGACCGGGCCGGTCCGCGGCTTCGCCGTGACCATCACGCTTGGCATCATCTCGACCCTCTTCACCGCGACGCTCGTCGCGCGGCTGCTGATGGCGCGCTGGTATGTCGCCATCCGCCCGGCCGCCCTGCCGGTATGACCCAGATGTTCATCCGTCCTCTTTTCCGCCTGGTTCCGGACAATACGAAGATCCGCTTCATGCGCGGGCGGTTCCTCGGCCTGATGGTCTCGGCGGTGCTGTCCTCCGCCTCGATCATTCTTTTCTTCTATCCGGGCCTCAATCTCGGGATCGACTTCAAGGGCGGCGTCGTGATCCAGGCGGAAACCCCAAGTGTCGCGAATTTTGCCCAGCTTCGGGCGGCTTTTGCCGCGGCCGGTCTGGGCGGCGCCGGATTGCAGCGCGTTGGCAGCGCGAACGGGGTGATGATCAGCCTCGAAGCGCAGCACTCCGACGCGGCGACCGAGGCGGCGGTGCAGCGGATTTCCGCAGCCCTGCAAAAAGCCGCTCCCGGCAGCCGCATTCTGGGGACGAGCGCGATCGGGGCGAGCGTCTCCGCCGAGCTCTTCCGGAAGGGGCTGCTCGCGCTCGGCCTCAGCCTCCTGATGATCCTCGTCTATATCTGGTTCCGTTTCGAGTGGGAGTTCGCGGTCGGCGCGGTGATCACGCTGATCCTCGACATGACCAAGGCGATCGGCTTCCTCGTCGTCACGCGCATCCAGTTCGATCTCGTGATGGTCGCGGCGATCCTCACGATCCTCGGCTATTCGACCAACGACAAAGTGGTGGTGTACGACAGGGTGCGCGAGAATCTGCGCAAATACAAATCGATGCCTCTGCGCGAGCTGATCGATCTGTCGATCAATGAGACGCTGAGCCGGACCGTCGGCACCTCGACGACGGTGTTTCTCGCCGCCTTGCCGCTCGCTCTCTTCGGGGGCACGTCGCTCTCCGGCTTTGCCTGGACACTGCTGTTCGGGATCGTGGTCGGGACCTCCTCCTCGATCTTCATCGCCGCCCCCATTCTTCTTCTGCTGGGCGAGAACCGGCTCCGCCAGGATGCGCGCACGGTGCCGCGGCCGGCCAAGAGCCCCGGATCGGCACGCGGCTGAGCTTAGTAAAGCCCCGGGATGAGCCGGGCGGTGCGGGCGCGATAGGCGTCGTATGCCGCGCCGAATTGCGCATGCAGCAGCGCTTCTTCCGCCCGGATGCGCGCGAGCAGCGGCGGCAGGAGCAGGGCGGTGAGCAGCAGGCCCGTGCCTGAGCGGAACGCGAGCGCCCATCCGAGCGCGGTGACGATCATGCCGAGATAGCTCGGGTTGCGGATGAATCGATAGGCGCCATCCGTCACCAGACGATGGCCGGGCTGGATCGCGACCAACCCGCTGAACCGGCGCCCGAGCACGAAGACCGGCCAGAGCCTGAGCGCTCCGCCGGCGGCGAAAAGAATGACGCCCAGCCAGCGAATGCCCTCGCCCCCAAAGGTCCAGAACCCGATCCGCTCGGTATAGGCCGGCAGATAGGCGCTGAGCAGCCCGAGCACCGCGAAGGCGATGAGGACCCAGCGATTGGAGCGATCCTCGCGTTCTCCGCGGCTGAGATTGCCGCGGCTGAAGAGCGCCGTGCCGACCAGGGCAAAGAGCACGATCGCAAGTGCGATCCGGGCCGGATCCGCAAAGAAGGCAGCGAGCCCGCCCCAGCCGAGGATGGCGAGCCCGAGATAGGCAAGGCTCCCCATGATGGCGGACAATGCCAGTTTCGCTGTCATCGCCGCGGGCGCGGGCGGGGCCGGCAATTCTGCGAATGCCGCGGCTTTGGCCTGCCCTGCGGTCTCCTCGCGGCCGCTGGCCGGGGCGGGCCGTGGCCGGATTTCACGCCAGGTCCGGGCGGGCCCTTCGCTTCTCGGAGAGCGCCCCCGGGCCGGCCGCCGCTTCCGGCTCGGCCCCCCAGAGCGTGGCCCGCAAGGCCGGGCTGGCGATCAGATCCTCGGCGAGGGACTTGCAGAGCCCAAGCCCGCCATTCCTCAAGCGGGTGATTGCGAGCGCCTTGGCATAGATGCCCGCTCCTGTTTTCGCGCGCAGCTTGCCGGCCTCGCGAAGCAGAAAATCGAGGCGCTGCGTTTCCTTGCGGGAGGCGCCGTAAAGCGCATCGGCACGCGCGCTGGTGCACCAGAGGGAGAGGCTCTCCTCGGTGAAGCGCCGCCAGGCCGCGTCGGCGATCTTCCTCTGATGGCTGATCTCTGCGCAGAACTCGAGCAGCTCGGCATCCGGGTGCGGCGTTTCCTCGCCAGACAAAGGCTGCTCACGCGCCGTGCTCGCGATGCGGCGCAATTGTTCCATCGCCACGGACGGCTCGGCTTTGGAAATAGTACGTTTGGCACGTACGAACTTCCACATGGACGGCTCCCTCGTGCCGGATCGGGCCCGGCTTTCTCGTTCTTTCCGCGGGGCGCGGCGCTGCCCGCCCGCGGCGAACAGGCGGAGGTTGGGCCGCCGGGTCGGCCGGCGTCAAGCATGACGAGGCCTGCCCCACGCCGGGGCTGGGGTGCGGCCCCCGCGTTTGTTTCAAAAAACCGTCCGATCAGGCGTTCAGCACGCGGACGGCGCCTTGGCGGGCAAGCATCCAGCCGGGATATTCCGCCGGCAGCGCGCTCACGCGGTCGAGCCGCTTCAGCTCCTCGGCGGTGAGCATGATCTCTGTCGCCGCGAGATTGTCCTCGAGCTGCGCGACGGTCTTCGCGCCGACGATCACGGACATGACAAAAGGCCGTTGCAGAACCCAGGCGAGCGCGATGCGCGCCACTGAGACCCCGCGCGCCTGCCCGATCACGCGCATTTCGTCGATGCAGTTGAAGGCACGGTCCGTATCCACGGGCGGGAAATCGAAGGAGACGCGGCGAGCCCCGTCAGGTCCCTGGCCATTGCGGTCATATTTGCCGGAAAGCAGGCCGCCAGCGAGCGGGCTCCAGACCATCAGCCCAAGCTTCTCCGAAGTCAGCATCGGCACGATCTCCCGCTCGAGATCGCGGCCGGCAATGGTGTAATAGGCCTGGAGCGTGGCGAATCGTGTCCAGCCATTCCTCTCGGCGATGCCGAGCGCCTTCATGATGGTCCAGGCCGGCCAGTTGGAAACGCCGACATAGCGGACATGACCAAGCCGCACGAGATCATCGAGCGCGCGGACGGTTTCCTCGATCGGCGTGAGGGGATCGAAAGCGTGAATCTGGTAAAGGTCGATATAGTCGGTGCCGAGCCGCCTCAGGCTGGCCTTGACGCCATCCATGATATGGCCGCGCGACGCGCCGCGATCATTGGGGCCGGAGCCGACAACCCCGAACACTTTTGTCGCCAGCACCACGTCCGAGCGCTGGCGGCCGGAGTTCGCGATGGCGCGGCCGGTGATTTCCTCGGAAAGACCCTCGGAATAGGCGTCCGCCGTATCGATGAAATTGACACCCGCATCGAGCGCGCACGCAACGAGCCGGTCGGCGGCCGGCTGATCGAGCATGCCAATGGCACGATACATGCCGCGGCCCCCGAACGTCATGGCGCCGAGGCAGATTTCGGACACGAGCAATCCTGTACCGCCTAGCGTCTTATAGCGCATCGGCTGGTCCCCTTCGATTCTTGCAACGATCATGACTGATCACGCGGCCGCTCCGTTCTCCAATTGAAATCGCCGCTCCTGCAGAGAGCCGGGCAATGCGGCGGGCGGGCGAATCGTTTCAACGCTCGGCATCGACGGCCCGCCAGCCATGCGTGATCTCGTCGAGCTTCGCCTTAAGATCGGGCGGGAGCGCCCCCTGCTCGCCGGCGGCGAGACTGTCGGCGAGTTGTTCGGGACGGCTCGCGCCGATGATCGGCGCGGTGATCGCCGGATGCGAGAGCACCCAGCGCAGCGCCATCGTGGCCATGCTCATGCCCGCATCGCCGGCCACCTTGCGAAGCGCCTCGACCGTCTCGAACGCCTGCTCGTGCCAGTAGCGTTCCTGATATCGCGCGCCGGCATTGCCGAGCTGGAAGCGCGAACCTTCCGGCGGCGGAGCCTGGCGGTTGTGCTTGCCCGTGAGCAGCCCGCCGGCGAGCGGATTGTAGGGGATCAGGGCCAGCGACTCCTCCGCGCAGAGCGGCAGCAGATCGCGCTCGAAGCTGCGGAACAGCAGATTGTAGCGTGGCTGGACGGATTCGATGCGGGCGGTATTCCTGATTTCGCTGCGCCCGAGCGCGCGGGCGATCTTGTAGGCCGGCCAGTTGGAAACGCCCACGTACCGCGCCTTGCCCGCGCGCACGACCGTATCGAGCGCCTCCAGCGCCTCGTCGACCGGCGTGCGTGGATCGTAGCTGTGCAGCTGGTAGAGATCGACATAATCCGTATCGAGGCGCCGCAGCGAAGCGTCGATCGCGTCGAGAATGTGCTTGCGCGACATCCCCTGGTCCCAGGGCTTCGGCCCCATCTGGCCAACACATTTTGTTGCCAAAATGAATTGGTGGCGCTTTCCCTTGAGCCAGGCCCCGATGATCTCCTCGGTCCGGCCAGCGGTCTTGCTGCCGCCGCCCAGCGGATAGACATCGGCGGCATCCAGGAAGTCGATCCCCCCGGCCGCGGCTTTATCCAGGATAGCGTTGCTGAGCGCCACGTCGCATTGCAGGCCGAAGGTCATCGTCCCGAGGCAGAGCCTGGAAACGCTGAGACCGGTGCGCCCGAATTTCACGTACTGCATGATATGACGCAAACCTCATCATGGTGACGGGGGAATATCCCGCGCAAGGCATGTCCGCCGCGTGGAAATCGCGCCAGGCGCCGATTGCGTTCAGCCAATCTCGGATTGGCGTCGCATGAAAGGGATCACATGGCGAGCGGCGATGATCCGGTTCCGTCGGCAATGCAAATGAAGCAATCGCTGCTTTTCAGCATAGCGGTCGCTCCGCTTTGTCACAAGCCGGAGTGCCGGCATCCACCACGAGCCATGCCGATCCCGGCAATGTCATCTCTGATCGTGCGCGGCGGTTGCAAACGCCGCCCGTGACGCCCGCCCGCTCAGCGCGGCATAGAGCGCGAGCCTCCGCTCCGTGTTCGGCGGCAGCGTGGTTGCCGCGTGCGGCAGGACCGAAGCCGGCAATTCCAGGGCCCGATGGCAGGCCACGGAATGCTCCGCCCCCAAGGGGGCCAGTTTCGGATCCTCGGTGCGGCAACGCGCGACCGCAAAGGGGCAGCGCGTGTGAAAGCGGCAGCCGGACGGCGGATCGAGCGGGCTTGGGATATCGCCCGGGGCGAGGGATGCCGGCTTGAGCCGCGGATCCGGGCGCGGGACCGCCGCCAGCAGCATGCGCGTATAGGGATGAAGCGGGGCCGCGAAGAGATCCTCCTTCCGGGCCAGCTCGACAATGCGGCCGAGATACATCACCGCGACCCGGTCCGCGACATGCTTCACCACCGCCAGGTCATGCGCGATGAAGAGATAGGAGAGACCGAGCTCCCGCTTGAGATCGCCGAGCAGATTGACGATTTGCGCCTGGATCGAAACATCGAGCGCGGAGACCGGCTCGTCGCACACCACAAGCTCCGGATTGGGCGCGAGCGCTCGGGCGATCCCGATGCGCTGGCGCTGCCCGCCCGAGAACTCATGCGGATAGCGGCCCGCATGGTAGCTCGCGAGACCCACCAGCCCGAGCAGCTCCCGCACTCTTGCGTGCCGTTCCGTGCGGTTGCCGATCCGGTGTACTTTGAGCGCCTCCGCCAGGGTCTCCGCCACGGTCATGCGCGGATTGAGCGAGGCGAAAGGATCCTGGAAAACCATCTGCATGCGCCTGCGGACGCGGCGCAGCGCCTCGCCCTTGAGCCGCGTGATATCGGTCCCGGCGAAACGGATGCTGCCGGCGTTCGGCGGGATGAGGCGGAGCACGAGCCGCGCGGTCGTCGATTTGCCGCAACCCGATTCTCCGACCAGCGCAAGCGTCTCGCCGCGGGCGAGGGAGAAGGAAACGCCATCGACCGCGCGCACAGCGCCAAGCCGCCGCGAGAAGAGAATGCCGCGCTCGACCGGAAAATGTTTTTCGAGGCTATCGACCGCGAGCAAAGGCGCCGTCATGCAGCGCGGCCCGCCATGAGTTCGAGATCGTAACGATCCCCGCCATCACGCGCTCGCTTCCGTCTGGCGATCAATTTCATCACGTCCGCACGGGGCTTTGGCAGATCGCCGCATGCCCGGGGTCGCGCCACGCGGCCCCCGGATCCTGCCGGAAGTCATATTGATCGAGCGGCGCCCGCAGGCATGCCACGCGGTGGGCGGCGGTGAGTTCCGCGAGCGGCGGGTCGGTCTCGGCGCAGGCGGGGGCAGCGAACGCGCAGCGCGGATGAAAGCGGCAGCCGGAGGGGAGTGCGAAAGGTGGCGGCACGGTGCCCTCGATCGCCAGCAGCCGTTCGCGCTGCTGCTCGAGGCGCGGAACGCTCCCGAGCAGCCCGAGCGTATAGGGATGCTGCGGATCGTCGAAGAGTGCAGTCACTGGCGCCTGCTCGACGATCCGGCCCGCATACATCACGGCGACCTTGTCCGCCATCTCGGCGACCACGCCGAGATCATGGGTGATCAGGATGATCGCCATGCCCGTCTCGCGCTGAAGATCGCTGAGCAGAGCGAGGATCTCGGCCTGCACCGTGACATCAAGCGCGGTCGTCGGCTCATCCGCGATCAGAAGGTCCGGGCGGCAGGCGAGCGCCATCGCGATCATCACGCGCTGGCGCATGCCTCCGGACAGAAGGTGCGGATATTCATCGAGGCGGCGTTCCGGCGCGGGGATGCGGACCTGGGTGAGCGCCTCCACCGCCCGGGCGCGCAAGGCGCGGGCGCTGAGCGAGCGGTCATGCGCGCGCATCGCCTCGATGATCTGCGCCCCGACCGTGAAGGAGGGGTTGAGGCTCGTCATCGGCTCCTGAAAGATCATCGCGATCCGGTTGCCGCGGATCGCCCGCATGGCCGCGGGCGGCAGCGCAAGAAGGTCGGCGCCCTCGAAGAGGATGCGCCCCGCGCTGATCCGCCCGGGTGGGGCGATCAGCCGCAGGACCGAGAGCGAGAGCACCGACTTGCCGCAGCCCGACTCACCGACGATGCCCAGCGTCTCCCCCCGCGCGATCGTCAGATCGACCCCATCCACCGCCGGCACTTCGCCCGATCTCTGGCGGAAGACCGTGCGCAACCCCTCGATCGCAAGCAGGGCCGTCATCGTGCGCCGATCGCCGGCAAGGCAGCGGGATCCGCAGCGGGATCCAGCGTCAGCTCCGATAATCCGGCAGGTCGTTCTCGATCAGGCGGAGCGAGGCCTGCCACGCCAGATCGGCAAGCCCGCTGCTTCCCTCGCGGTTGAACTGCGCGGCCGTGTGCCGCCGCACCTTCTTGCGCGGGAAGGTGAGCTTGGCTCCGCCGGACTGCGCCGCGATCTGCGCCTGGCAGGCGCGCTCGAGCACATAGATCTGATCGAACGCGTCGGCGATCGAAGTGCCGCCGACCAGAAGCCCATGGTTGCGCAGGATCATCGCCTTGTGCTGGCCGAGATCGGCGATCAGCCGCTCGCGCTCGGCGCGGTCAAAGGCAATGCCTTCATAATCATGGTACGCAAGATGGCCATAAAATTTGAGCGCGTGCTGGCTGATCGGCAGCAGCCCATTCTTCTGCGCCGAGACGGCGATCCCGGCCGGGGTATGGGTATGGATCACGCAGAGAAGATCGGGCCGGGCCATGTGGATTGCGGAGTGGATGACGAACCCCGCGACATTGACACGCTTGGTCTGGCTTTCGTTCTGATCGACGATATTCCCGTCGAGATCGATCTTCACGAGGTCGGAGGCGCGCATCTCATGGAAGAAGGTGCCGTACTGGTTGATCAGGAAATGGTGTTCCGGGCCGGGAATGCGCGCGCTCAGATGGGTGTAGATGAGGTCCGTCATGCGGAAATGCGCGAGCAGCCGGTAGAGCGCGGCAAGGTCGCAGCGGGTCTGCCATTCTTCGTCCGAGATGCCGGGGCGGACGGCCGGGCGGCTGACAACGTTCATGGCTCTTCTCCGTGGCGGGAAGACGGGGCGGCTCATTTCGCGTGAGCCTGTCATGGAATTGCAGCACGGATAGACGAAAGAGGGAAGGCTTGGCAGCCGGCGGGCAGGCCCCTATGAGCGGGTGCAGGGCAGCCTCTTCCTGGCCAATGCATTGAGAGCGGAGAGAACACGATGGCGACAATCACGATCAAGGCAGCGGATGGCTCGGGCAGTTTCAATGCCCTGGTGGTGGAACCGAAAGCGAAGCCGGCCGGCGCGGTGGTGCTGATCCAGGAGATTTTCGGCATCAATGATGCGATGCGCGCGACCGCCAGCTGGGTGGCGGATCTCGGCTTCATCGCTCTCTGCCCGGACCTTTTCTGGCGGATCGAGCCGGGCATCGACATCACCGACAAGACCGAGGCCGAATGGAAGCGCGCCTTCGCGCTCCTTCAGAAGTTCGACCACGCGAAGGGGATCGAGGATTTGCAGGCGAGCGTGGCGGCGGCGCGCAAGCTTCCCGGCGCCAATGGAAAGGTCGGCACGATGGGCTACTGCCTCGGCGGAAGGCTTGCCTTCGTGATGGCGGAGCAGTCGGACGCGGATGTGAACATCTCCTATTACGGTGTCGCGCTTGATGAGCTGCTCGACGGGCTGGCCAATGTGAAAAAGCCGCTCATCGTCCATATCGCCGACAAGGACGAGTATTTTCCGCCCGAGGCCCGCGCGAAACTCATCGCGGCGACGAAGGGCCACCCGCAGATCCGCACCTATGTCTATCCCAATGCCGACCATGCCTTCGCCCGGGTGGGCGGCATCCATTGGGACGGGCGTTCGGCGGCGATTGCCAATGGCCGGAGCGTGGAGGCGCTGGTCGCCGCGCTTGGCTGAGCTGGCGTCGCTCAGCCTGGCGTCGCGGGGGCGGCCTTGTCCGAGGCCGCCCCCGCGCGTTCATTTCAATCTGGCGAGTTCGGCGCAAAGCTCGGCGGTGGTGACCTGGCGGCAATAGCCGCGATTGTTGGCAAGCGAGCTTTCGTGCCGCGCGGCGCTCAGGGTGGCGCAGGCATCGGTTGGCAGCGTGACGAGATAGCCAAGATCGCAGGCGTCGCGGACGGCGGAATCGACGCACTGGTCGGTCAGCACGCCGGCGATGATAAGATATTTCACGCCGAGATTGCCGAGAACATAATGAAGATGCGTGGAAATGAAGACGGAGGATGACGTCTTCGGAAGAATGATCTCGTCTCCCTGGGGCGCGATCTCGTCCAGCACCTCGGCATCGCGCGAGCCTTTCGGGCAGAAAAGCCGGGAGATCTTGTAATCGAGGCTGAGATCGCGCCCATCTTTCGTCAGCGCCTCGATCACCGTGTACATCACCTCGACCCCGGCCTCCCGGGCGGCGCGCTGCAGGCGCTGCATGTTGGGAACCGCATGCTCGCGCATCTGCTTGAAGAAATAGCCGTAGGTCGCCTGGATCTCCTCCGGTGAAAGGCCGGACGTGCCACCGCCGCCCGGCGCGGAATATTTCTGCACATCGATGAAAAGCAGGGCGGTCTTGCCCTTCTCCACCGGAACATCCCGGCTCAGGCCGAAATCCCTCATGCCGCCTTCTCCGTGATGCGCTGGTCGGCAATCGGAAGGAGCCGCGCCAGGCGCTCCGCCCAGGCTGCCTGGCCGGCCAGGGTTGTGATCAGGTCCTGGCGGATTTCGATCTCGACATAATCGAGCCCGCCCCGCTCGGCATGCACGGGCACGCCGTAATCGGTCTGGTCGGTCACGCGATAGGGCTCGTTCTCGCCGACCTCAAGATCACCCTCGGCCCGCAGGAGCTGAGCCAGGGCCAGCGAAAGACGCGGATTGCGGTTGAACAGCACGGCGCAATGCATCGTCCGCGCCACGCCCTTGAAGACCGGCGTGAAACTGTGCATCGCGATATAGACGGTCCGGCGCCCGGCCGCGCGGCGGCGCGCGATGACGGCCGCGATCGCGTCATGGTAGGGCGTGAAGATCGCCTCCCGCCGCCGCGCCTTTTCCTCGGGCGAGAGCGCGCGGTTGCCCGGCACCACCGTCATCTCGCTCACCTCCGGGAAGGCGCTCGGCACGCTCGGCTGACGGTTGCAGTCGATCACGAGGCGGGAATAGCGCTGCAGCAGCGCGGCGGCATCGAGCGCCCTGGCCATGCGGCGCACCACGCCGGCGATGCCGATATCCCAGGCGATATGCCGGCCAAGCTCGCCGCGAGAGAGACCGAGCGTGCCGAGAGAGGCCGGAATCCGGCGCCCGGCATGGTCGGCGGTGAGCAGGAAATCGCTCCCGCCATGCGGGTTGAGCTGGCGGACCGGAAAGGGCTCGCCGGGCCCGAGCAAGGGCAGGGCCTCCCTCATCGGCTCAATAGACCTCGGCATAGCGGGCGCAGATCTCCGCGTCATCCAGCCCGTCCAGGGACGCGATCTCGGCCTTCTTGAAGGCGAGATAGGCGGACATCGCCGTCTCGCTCCACCAGCTTCTGGCCGCCGCGTCCGCGGCCAGCGCCTCCAGCGCCTCCTTCAGGCTGCGCGGCAGCAGTGGCGCCGCCGTGCCGGGCGGCGGCAAGGCAAGGCCCCGCCGCAGCCCGTCCACCCCGGCATGGATGAGCGCGCCCAGCACGAGATAGGGGCAGCTTGCGGCGTCCGCCACGCGAAACTCGACATTGAACTGATCGGCGGGCGGGGCGGCGGCGGTGGCGAAGACCGGGGCGACGCGGAGCGCAACACCGCGGTCCTGCACGCCGAGATCCACATGCACCGGAGCCCAGCGATTGGGGGTAAGCCGGAAATAGGAGGCGACCGCGGGCGCGGAGAAGGCCGCGATCGCCGCCATGTGGGCAAGAATGCCGGCGAAGAAAGGCTCCGCCCGCTGGCTGATGAGACGCGGCCGGGCGGGATCATGCGTCACCGGCCGCTCCCCCTCCCAAAGGCTCATGTGGATATGGGTGCCGTTGCCGATGCCCGCCGGCTCGAGCATGGGCGAGAGGATGACCCGATGGCCAAGCCGCCAGGCGACACCGCGGGCCATCTCACGCATGATCACCGCCCCGTCCGCGGCCCGCAACGCGGGCTCATGGGCGACGGTGACCTCGAACTGCCGCGCGCCATATTCGGGCAGGAAACTGTCCGGCACCAGGCCGGCCGCGTTCAGCGCGGCCATCAGCGCCTCGCCAAAAATGCCCTGGCGGCGGAACATGTCATAGGCATAGGTCGAGCCGGGCCGATCCTCGACGCCGGTATAGACAAACTCCTGCTCGAAGCTCGCCTTGAGGCTGAGCCCGAAGCCGGCAAGCGCCACGATGGCGCTCTTGAGGAATTCGCGCGGGCAGCACTCCCAGGGGCTGCCATCGGTGTTCTGGATGTCGCCCAGATAGAAGCGCTCGGCGGTTCCGTCCTCGAAGGGAACCGCGACATGCGCGCGCGGGTCGGGGCGGATGATCAGATCGCCCCCGGTGCCGAAGGGCGTCGTGTAGATCGGCCCGAAGCAGGACATCATGATATTCGAGTGGGTCAGGCCCATCCCCTTGGCGAGCCGCGCCTCGGTGTCGGCAACCGGGAACGCCTTGCCGCGCACCAGCCCCGACCAATCACAGATGCCGGCGAACACCAGGTCCTCACGCTGCATGGATGCTCGGGCCTCCCGAAAGAATGGAATCGAATCCGCATCATTGGCGAAAATGCCCGCCAAGGCGAGGCACCGGGAGGCGGCGGCGGAGCAAGGCGCGGGCACTGGCAGGGCTTTGCCGGCGGGCGCTAGAATTGCCCGGCTTCCAGGGAGGAGGTCCGCATGCGCCTCGTCGATCTCGAAACTCTGGCCGGAATGCTGCCGGCGGGGGCGATGCTTGCCATCCCGCCGGACAATTCGGCCACGCCCGCATCCTTCGCCCGGGCGCTCGTCCGTGCCGGCACCAGGGGGCTTCACCTCGTCGGGGTGCCGGTCTCCGGCTACGCCACCGATCTCCTGATCGGCGCGGGCTCCGTGGCGGAAGTGCACTCGAGCGCGGTTTCGCTCGACGAGGCGGGCCCCGCTCCCTGCTTCACGCGCGCGATCAAGGCCGGAACGCTGCGCATGAAGGACGCGACCTGCCCGGCGATGCATTCCATGCTGGAAGCGGCGGCCAAAGCCATTCCCTTCATCCCGATCCGCGGCATCCTGGGCAGCGATCTTCTCGCCCATCGGCCGGATTGGCTGGTGATCGACAATCCCTTCGCCAAGGATGATCCGATCGTCCTTCTGCCCGCGCTCGCGCCCGATTTCGCCGTCTTCCACGCCGCAATGGCGGACCGCGAGGGCAATGTCTGGGTCGGGCGGCATCGCGAGCTCGCGGTGATGGCGCATGCGGCGCGCCGCACCTTCGTCACGGTGGAGCGGGTGATCGGCCACAATCTTCTGGCCGATGCGCATCTCGCGGCGGGAACCGTCAGCGGCGCCTATATCGAGGCGGTGGCGATCGCCGAGCGCGGCGCCTGGCCGGGCGGCCTCACCGGCGAATATCCGGACGATGCCGCCCATCTCGCCGAATATGCCGCCCTCGCCCGCACCGAGGAGGGGTTCCGCGCCTATCTCGCGCGCTATGTGCACAAAAGCCCGGCCGAAGCCGCCGAATGACCGAGGAAGGGCTGATCACGGCGATCGCAAGGCTGATCCTGCCCGCCCGCCATGTGGCCGTCGGCGCCGCAAGCCCGATCCCGGCCGCGGCTTCCTTCCTGGCCCGGGAAATGGCCGGCGATCTGCGGATTTCGTTGCTGCATCAACGTGAAGGCAATCCCTTCACGGACGGCACGGGCGAACTTTTCGACCTGGCGGCGCAAGGCCGCATCGATCTCTTCTTCCTGGGGGGAGGCGAGATCGACGGGACCGGCAATATCAACCTGATCGGAATCGGCGAATGGCCCGGCCGCAGCGTGCGCTTTCCGGGCAGCTTCGGCTCGGCCTTCATGTACATGATGGTGCCGCGGACGATCCTTTTCCGCCTCGAACACTCGAAGCGCGTGCTGGTGCCGCGCGTCGCGCACATCTCGGCCCCTGGCACCTCGCCCCCTGGCACGTTCCGCCGCGGCCATGCCGATGCGCTGGTGACTGGCCGGGCCGTCTTCCGCTTCTCCCCCGCGCATGCGCGCTTCACCCTGGTCTCGGTCCATCCGGGCGAGAGCGAGGCGAGCATCCGCGCCGCGACCGGGTTCGACTATGACATCGCAGACGGGCTTGGGGAAACCGCCGAGCCGGCGGAGGAGGAATTGGCGCTCCTGCGCGGGCCGGTCGCGGCGGCGATGGCGCCGATCTATCCCGCCTTTGCCGCGCGCCTCTGGCCGCAAGCGCCGGCGCGGCGGAGCGCCTGATGGAAGGCCCCGCCGCCGCGCCGCGCACGAGCTCTGCCGGGGCGCTCGCCGGGCTCAGGGTGATCGATCTCTCCCGCGTGCTCGGCGGGCCGTTCTGCACCATGATTCTCGCCGATCACGGCGCCGAAATCATCAAGCTCGAGCCGCCGCAGGGCGATGAGACGCGCGACTGGGGGCCGCCCTTCGATGCGGACGGCACGGCGAGCTATTTCATCGGCGTCAATCGCAACAAGCGCTCGGTCGGGCTCGACCTCGCGAAGCCGGAGGGGCGGGAGGTGCTGCTCGCGCTGCTCGCCCAGGCGGACGTGCTGGTGGAGAACTTCAAGCCCGGCACGATGGAGCGCTGGGGCCTCGGCTATGCCGATCTCGCGCCGCGCTTTCCGCGCCTCGTTCATTGCCGGATCTCGGGCTTCGGCGCCGACGGCCCGCTCGGCGGCATGCCCGGCTATGACGCGATCCTGCAGGCGATGACCGGGCTGATGAGTGTGAATGGCGAACCGGCGGACGGGCCGGTCCGGCTCGGCACGCCGGTGGTCGATCTCGCCACGGGGCTCTTCTCCGCGCTCGGCATCATGATGGCGCTGTTCGAGCGCGCGCACTCCGGTCACGGCCAGTTCCTCGACATGACGCTCTATGATTGCGGGCTCGCGCTGCTCCATCCCCAGGCTGCGAATTTCTTTCTCAATGGAAGAAGGCCGGTCCCGCTCGGCAACCCGCATCCGAACATCGCCCCTTATGAGAAATACCGCACGCGCACCTGCGAGATTTTCCTTGCCATCGGCAATGACGGTCAGTTCACCCGGCTTGCGCAGGAAATCGGCCGGCCGGATCTGGCGCGGGATCCGCGCTTTCTCACCAATGCCGAGCGTCTCGCCCATCGGCCGGCGCTCACGGACGCGCTCGCCACAACCTTCGCGAAGGAGGATGGCTATGCGCTCGCCGCGCGTCTGCTTGCGGCGGGGTTGCCGGTCGGGCCGGTCCTCGCGGTGGATGAGGCGCTCGCCGCGCCGCACACCGCGCACCGCGGCATGGTCACAGCGCTGGACGGTTATCGCGGGCTCGGCACCCCGATCAAATTTTCCCGCACGCCGGGCGGCACGCGCCGCAAGCCGCCCGCCTTCGGAGCCGATGCCGAGAAGGTTCTGGGCGAGCACGGATTCGCGACGGAGAGGCTGGCGGCGCTGCGGGCGAGTGGCGCCCTTCCCGACCGGCGGCGAAAATAGAAAGAGGCGGAACGCGGACGATACGATCGCGACACGGAATATTTATTCGCGCGTGAGGCGGTGGCCCGCGCTCGCTCATTCCGCCCGGGTCATCATTTTCCTGCGTGATTGAGACCCTCCCATAACCCCGCCTTCGCTCATCCCGTGCGGGCGTGATGGCCGGTTCTGGCTCGCCTCGGCCAGCAGCCAGTCACGGAAAGCGCGGACCTTGGGTCGTTCGAGCGATCGCGGCGGATAGACGATGTAATAGGCGAGCTCGCCCTTGAGCCTGAGATTGAAGAGGCGCACGAGCTGCCCGCTCGCGAGCTCCTCTTCGATGAGCGGCGTTCGGCCGAGTGCTACCCCTTCGCCGCGAATTGCCGCCTGAATCACCATGCTCGAATGGCTGAAGATCGGTCCGCGCGAGGCATCAGCGCCCTCGACGCCGGCCGCCATCAGCCACATCCGCCAGTCCACTTCCGTCCCCTCATCGTGAAGCAGGATATGATGCCGAAGATCCGCGGGTTTCTTGAGCGGATATTTTCCCTTGAGGAGCGCAGGGCTGCACACCGGCACATAATCGTCGCCCATGAAGCGCTCGGCCGCGAGGCCCGGATAATGGCCGCGCCCATAACGGATCGCAAGATCGACCGTGTCCCGTGCGAAATCGGTAACCTGCTCGTTCGCCTGAAGACGCACATCGATATCCGGATGAAGCGCGCGGAAGCGGCCGAGCCGCGGCACCAGCCAGCCGCTCGTGAAGGAATAGGTGGTGCTCACCGTAAGCTCCCGCCCCCGCCTCGGCATGCTGAGCCGCAGCGTGGCCTCCGCCAGAGAATCGAGCATTTCACGCACGGATTGCGCATAGGCCTGTCCCTCGTCGGTCAACCGCAGCGCACGATTCAAGCGTCGGAACAGGCGCAGGCCGAGATAATCCTCAAGCGATTTCACCTGCCGGCTCACCGCGCCATGGGTGACGTGCAATTCCTCGGCCGCCTTGGTGAAGCTGAGGTGCCTGGCCGCGGCCTCGAAGTCGGGCAATGCCTTGAGCGGGGGCAGTCTGCGGACCATTGGGCACCAATTTCACGTGAGCTTCTCTCACACATCCTATGACGATTATTCGGTTGTCGATAGAAAAAACAGCCTCAAGATACGGGATCAGAACAAAATGGCGGAAGATACAAGACCGAAGGTCATTCCGCTTCGTTGTGAGGAGAATGGCGATGAACCTGCTGGCGATCGCAAGCCGGTCCCCCTATCCGTCCCGGCCGATCCACATCGTTCTCGCCACCTTCAGGAACGTGGGCGGGCAGCTGGCGGCCTGGCGGGAGCGTCGGCGCGAACGGGCGGCGCTGCTTGCCCTTGATGATGCCGCGCTCAAGGATCTCGGGATCAGCCGCGCCCAGGCGCATTTCGAGCACGGCAAGCCCTTCTGGCATGATTAGAGTTGCCTGCGCTCAGGCCGACGCGACCCGCATTCGGGCAGGATGCGTGAGCGAAAGCGAACGCGTCCCGCCCTAGCGGCCTT
>DASZQO010000354.1:0-6494 GCA_035549615.1 Acetobacteraceae bacterium | reverse complement strand
AAGTTCAGCGAAGGCTTCACTTCACACGAACTGACGACCGCACGGTCTGTCCTCGTGATGATGGAAGGGCCTGAGGCCGATTGCAATCATTCGAAAATGTCAGGTTAGAGCCGATCGCGATCAGCCGGACCGGCTGATCGCGCTTGACGGGACCGCCGAGCGATCCGGGACCGCGTGATGACCGGAAAGAAATCATCTCCGGTCATCACGCTCTCGCAAATCGCTGCTGCACCAACCCCGAAATCGGGGTCCGTTTTCAGATATCCGCGTAGCAATGGGTTTCGGCCGCCGTTCCCGGATGCGTCACCGCACCGCGCGAGGCGGGGCCGACGAGCTGCGCGTATTTCCAGAGCGCGCCGCTCTGATAATCCGTCTTGCGTGGCTGCCAGGCGGCGCGGCGCGCGGCGAGCTCCGCCTCTGAAAGTGCGAGATCGATCGTGCCCTTCTCGGCATCGATGATGATGCGGTCGCCATTCTTCAAAAGCGCGATCGGTCCGCCCACCGCCGCCTCGGGCCCGATATGGCCGACACAGAAGCCGCGCGTGCCGCCTGAAAAACGCCCATCGGTGATCAGCGCCACCGCCTCGCCCATGCCTTGGCCATAGATCGCGCTGGTGGTTGAGAGCATCTCGCGCATCCCGGGCCCGCCTTTCGGGCCTTCATAGCGGATCACGATCACATCGCCTGGCTTGTACGCCCGCTCCTGCACCGCGCGGAAGGCATCCTCCTCGCAATCGAAGCAGAGGGCCGTGCCTTCGAAACGAAGCGACTTGAGACCGGCGATCTTCACGATCGCGCCATCGGGCGCGAGGCTGCCCTTAAGGCCGACGACGCCACCCGTCTTCGAAAGCGCGCGCGAAACGGGATAGACGACGTCCTGGTCGGTCGGGAAGACGACATCCTGCAAATTCTCGGCGAGCGTGCGGCCTGTGACGGTCAGGCAATCGCCATGAAGCAACCCGGCATCCAGCAGCGCCTTCAGGATCACCGGAATGCCGCCGATCCGGAACACGTCGAGAGCGACATATTTGCCGGCTGGCTTGAGATCGGCGATATAGGGCGTGCGGCGCATGATCTCGACCACATCGTCGAGCGTGAAGGGGATGCCCGCCTCATGCGCGATCGCCGGCAGATGAAGACCCGCATTGGTCGATCCCCCGGTCGCCCCCACCACCACCGCCGCGTTCTCAAGCGCGCGCCGCGTCACGATATCGCGCGGGCGGATCCGATTTTCCACGAGCGCCATCACCGCGCGCCCGGACTCAACCGCGAAACGATCCCGCTCTTCATAAGGCGCCGGCGCGCCCGCCGAGCCCGGCAGCGCGAGCCCGATCGCCTCGCTCACGGTCGCCATCGTGTTCGCGGTGAACTGCCCGCCGCAGGCGCCGGCCGAAGGGCAGGCCACGCATTCGAGCTCATGCAGCTCCGCATCCGACATCTTGCCGGCCGCGTGCTGCCCCACCGCCTCAAACACATCTACCACCGTCACGTCGCGATCATGGAAACGGCCGGGAAGGATTGAGCCGCCATACATGAAAACGCTCGGCACATTGAGCCGCAGCATCGCCATCATCATGCCGGGCAGGGATTTGTCGCAGCCGGCAAGCCCGACGAGCGCGTCATAGCAATGTCCGCGCATGGTGAGCTCGATCGAATCGGCAATCAGGTCACGCGAGACGAGCGAGGATTTCATCCCCTGATGGCCCATCGCGATGCCGTCGGTCACGGTGATGGTGGTGAATTCGCGCGGGGATCCCCCCGACTCCGCAACACCTTTCTTGACCGACTGCGCCTGGCGCGCGAGCGCGATATTGCAGGGCGCGGCTTCGTTCCAGCAGGTCGCGACACCGACAAGAGGCTGGTGGATCTCATCCTCTGTCATCCCCATTGCGTAATAGTAGCTGCGATGCGGCGCGCGATCCGGCCCTTCGGTGACATGACGCGAAGGCAGCCGAGACTTGTCCCAGCGTTTCTGCAGCATCGATGATCCCCCCTTTCCGCGGCGATGATGAACAGCGATTGAAAAAATTCAGGCGATGCGGCGCAGGGCCGCCTCGAGGCGGGCAAGCTCCGCCTCGGCCGCAGCGAGGCGCTCGCGATTCTCCTCGACGACGTCTTCCGGCGCGCGGCTCACGAAAGCCTCGTCGGCAAGCTTCTGCTTGAGCCGCTCGGCCTCGCGCCCGACCTTGCCGCGCTCGCGATCGAGCCGCGCGCGCTCCTGTGCAAGATCGACGATCTCGGCGAGCGGCAGGATCACGGTCGCCTCATCGACAACCGCCTGCGCCACCCCACGCGGCGGCGCGCCTTCAAGCGGCCGGATCTGCGAGACGCGGGCGAGCCGGCCGATCGCCTCGCGCCAGCGCTCGGCGCGCGCAAGCGTCTCGGGCAGCGCATCCTTGAGCAGGATCGGCGTCAGCGTCGCCGGCGGCACGTTCATCTCCGCGCGCACCGTTCGCACCTCGCTGATCAGCCGCACCACCCAATCGAGCTCCGCGCGTGCCCCCGCGGCATCCGCAACCGGCACGGGCGCGGGCCAGGCGGTGCGGATCAGGCTGCCCGAAGGGCCGTAGCCCAGCCGATCCCAGAGCTCCTCGGTCGCGAACGGTGTCGCCGGGTGGAGAAGCCGGAGCAGCGTGCCCAGCACATGCGCCGCAGTCGCGCGCACCTCCGCCGCCTCCGCGCCACCGGCGGCAAGCTCCGGCTTGGCGAATTCCAGAAACCAGTCGCAGAAAAGGTGCCAGGCAAAGTGATAACAGGCGGAGGCATATTCGTCGAAACGAAAGGCTTCGAGCGCAGCATTCGCCTCGTGGATCGCGCGATTGGCACCATCCAGCACCCAGCGGCAGAGCGGGCGTTTTGCCGTCTCCGGCCGGAATTCCGGATCGGGGCGGATGCCGTTCATTTCGCAGAATCGCGCGGCGTTCCAGATTTTCGTGACAAAGCTTCGCGCCGTCTCGACCCGCGCCGGGCCGAGCTTGATGTCCCTCCCCGGCCCGGTGAGCTGAACGATCGCGAAACGCAGCGCATCGGCACCATAGGCATCGATCAGTTCGAGGGGATCGATGATGTTCCCCTTCGATTTCGCCATCTTCTGGCCGTGCTGATCGCGCACCAGGCCATGAATGTAAACGGTGCGGAATGGCACATCGCGCATGAAGTGATGGCCCATCATCATCATCCGGGCGACCCAGAAGAAGATGATGTCGAACCCCGTCACCAGCACGTCGGTCGGGTAATAGCGCGCGAGTTCCGGTGTTTTCTCCGGCCAGCCAAGCGTCGAGAACGGCCAGAGCGCCGAGCTGAACCAGGTGTCCAGCACATCCTCGTCCTGGCGGAGCGCGACCGTCCGCCCATAGTGGCGTTCCGCCGCCGCCGCCGCCTCTTCCGCCGTATCGGCCACGAAGATCGTTTCGTCCGGACCATACCAGGCAGGAATGCGGTGGCCCCACCAGAGCTGGCGGCTGATGCACCAGGGCTCCAGATTGCGCATCCAGGCGAAGAACGTGTTCTCCCATTGCCGGGGCACGAACACGGTCTGGCCGGACTCCACCGCTGCAATCGCGGGTTTCGCAAGTTCGACCGCGTTGCAGAACCATTGCCAGGTGAGCAGCGGCTCGATCGGCACGCCCGACCGGTCGCCGTGCGGGACCTGATGCTGGTGCGCCTCTGACTTCGCGAGCAGTCCCAGCTCTTCGAGCGTTCGCACGATCGCCTCGCGCGCGGCGAAACGATCCTGCCCGGCAAGCGTTTCCACGAAGGCTGGATCCGCCACTGCCGGCACGGGGGACATGCCCTCGCGGATCTCGTCGAGCCGGATCTTCGCCTCGCGGTCGAGCACCGAGGGCATCGGCAGGCCATGGCGCTCGCCCACCTTGAAATCGTTGAAATCATGCGCCGGCGTAATCTTCACCGCGCCGGTGCCCTTCTCCGGGTCCGAATAGGGATCGGCGATGATCGGAATCCGCCGCCCGATCAGCGGCAGGACCGCCTCGCGGCCAATCAGAGCGCGATAGCGCCCATCCGCCGGGTGCACGGCGACCGCGACGTCACCGAGCATCGTCTCGGGCCGCGTCGTCGCGACAATGATGAATTCTCCGCCCGCACCCGCGATCGGGTAGCGAATGTGCCAAAGGGTGCCTTTGACCGCGCGGCTCTCCACCTCGAGATCGGAGATTGCGGACTGGAATTTCGGGTCCCAGTTCACCAGCCGCCGGGCGCGATAGATCAGGCCCTCGCGGTGAAGCGTGACGAACACCCGCCGCACGGCTTCCGAAAGGCCGGGATCCATGGTGAAGCGTTCCCGCGGCCAGTCGAGCGAGGCGCCAAGCCGGCGAAGCTGGCGCGTGATGGTGCCGCCGGACTCCTCCCGCCAGCGCCAGACCCGTTCAACGAACGCCTCGCGGCCGAGCGCCCGGCGGCTCGACCCCTCCTCGGCGAGGCGCCGCTCCACCACCATCTGGGTTGCGATCCCGGCATGATCGGTGCCGGGCTGCCAGAGCGTGTCCCGCCCCTCCATCCGCCGCCAGCGGATCAGCGTATCCTGCAGGGTGAAGGTGAGCGCGTGCCCCATATGCAGAATGCCGGTGACGTTCGGCGGCGGCACCATGATGGTGAAGGGCCGGGCCGGGCTCTCCGGCCGGGCGGCGAAAGCGCCGCTTTCTTCCCATTCGGCGTAGCGTCGGCCTTCGATCGCTGCCGGGTCATAGGTCTTTTCAAGCATGGTGGATGCTTTCGCTCGCCGGGCGCGGCAGCGCAAGTGCAACGCGCGCGGCCGTGTGATGATTTTTCATCATCACGATCCGTCTTTCGCCGGGCGATCAATCCCTTGGCCGTGGCGGACCGCTCTTCGACCTCGCCATGGAACCGGTTCCTCTCAAGGAACGATGCGCCCGATGACGCGCTCGATTTCGGCGCGCACCAGCCGCTCGACCAGCGCGGGCAGGTTCGCATCCAGCCAGGCCTTGAGCAGCGGGCGCATCTCCTCCCGCACGAGATCCTCGAGAGTCGGGCCGCCACGGGAGACGAGCGTGCCCCGCTCGCCCGCCAGCCGCTTGACGAGGCCACCGACCGCCGCCGCCGCCGCCGCGGCGGCTTCAGGCGCCAACAGCCGCGCCTCGTGCATTGCCGCTTCCTCGCTCTCCGTCTTGCCGGGCGGATTGGCGGACGCCGCCTCTGCCCCGACAGCCGGCGCGCTTGCCGCGTCCGGAGCCTTGGGTTCGGCAACCATCATCGAGCTGTCCAGGATCAGCACCCCCTCCGGCTCCGGCTGTGGTGGTGGCTGCGCCTGGGCTGCACCATCCTCGTTCAGGATGCGGCGGATCGAAGCAAGGATATCCTCCATCGATGGCTCCCCGGCCGCGATGCCTTCTGGCCTGGCTGGCGGATCAGTCGTGCCGCTCATCGTTCATTCCCAATCTTCGCGCCCCAATGCTGTGGAACCGCCTCATGCCGGCTTTCATGGCAAGCCAGCACAGAGTTCCTTGTCCATGGACCCGATTCACGCGGTGACAGGCACGCCCTCCGCAAGCCGACATTTCCCGGCGATCGGGCGCCGCGGCGGGATGGGTTCGCTTGAGCGTCCGCATCCCGCTCCCGCCATTCATTTCCCCCGTGACTGAGACCTACGGTGATTTCACCCCCGGCCTTCACGCTCTCGTGTCCTGCCGGTGAAGCTCGCGGCCTCTCGCGACGGATGAAAAGGATCAGCAGGCCACAGAAAACAAAAGGCCAGGGCCCCGATGCCATCCGCCTTCCCCTGCCCTGAACTTCGGAATCGGGACATCAGGGCGAGCCGTTTCCGGTATCGGCCGGCCCGCCGGTGCCGAACAGGGCATCGCGAACCGAGTTGTAATAAGCATCCTCATCGTAATAGGGCACCGGCAGGGCAAGGTCACGCGCCGTGAGCCGACCGATCGCGTCCGCCACGCCGTAGGAGGCGGTGATGAGGCTGGCAAGATTCTGGACCAGCGTCGTCTCCGCCGTCAGCAGGTTCTGCTGCACTTGCAGAACGTCGAGCGTGGTTGCGGTGCCGACGATCGCCTCCCGTTCGGTGCCTTCCAGGGCGATCCGGTTGGCCCGCACCGCCGCCCGGCTGCTGACGATCGCGGCCTGCGCCGCGATCAGCGTCTCCCACGCCTGGGAGGCGGACTGGACCGCCGAGCGCCGATCGAAATCGAGGGCCTGCACCGCAGCATCCTGCTGCTGCTTGGCCTGGCGGATGGTCGCGTACTCGCCGCCGCCCTGGTAGAGCGGCACCGCCAGGTTCGCTGTCACCGCCCAGCCGGTGAAATGGGTATCCGGAAGCTGCGGGTTGTTCTGGAGGAAGGCGCTGCCCTGCACATTCACCGTCGGCATCAGGGCGGAAAAGGCGATATCGACATTGTTCTTCGCCGCGGCGAGCGTGAAGAGCGCGTCGATCACCGTCGCGTTGTTCCGGGAGGCCAGGTCATCCGCCTCCTGTTCTGAGTGCACCGGCAGCACCAGAGGCTGCGGAT
>DASZQO010000353.1:0-9499 GCA_035549615.1 Acetobacteraceae bacterium | reverse complement strand
GGGCGCGCTTCTTTTTCCGCTCTCAAGCTTCGATCCCGCCGCCTTGCCCGTCGCGGGCGGAAGGCCGGTCGTGCTGCATTGCGGCTCGGGCAAGCGCTCGGCCACGGCCCTCGCCGCCTGCGCCGCCGCCGGCATCCCGGTGCGCCAGCACATGCAGGGCGGGATCGCCGCCTGGAAGGCCGCCGGCCTGCCGACCCTGACGCTCGACCCGTCGACCGGCCGGATGATCGGTCGCGGCAGCTAATCCGCCATGCGTCCGGCCGTTGCGCTCGCGGCGCTCCTCCTTCTTGCAGGCCGGGCGGCACGCGCCGCGCCGCCTGAAACCGAAACCGTCAAGCTCACGAAGATCGCCGATGAGAAGGCGGTCTTTGCGACCGTCGAAAGCCGCAATGTGGTGCCCGCGCGCACGCGCATCGGCGGCACGATCGAAAGTCTCATTGTCAAGGATGGGGACGAGGTGAGGAAGGGCCAGGTGCTCGCCGTCGTCGCCGATGAAAAGCTCATCCTGCAGCGCGATTCCCTCAATGCCGACATCGCGGGGCTGCGGGCGACCCTCGCCCAGGCAGAGCGCGATTTCAGCCGAGCCCAGGCGCTCGTTGGCCAAGGCGCGGTCTCCCGCCAGCAATATGACCGTGCGCGCACCGCGCTCGATGTCGCGCAAAGCGCGCTCAACGCGCGGATCCAAAGCCGGGGCGTGGTTGAGCAGCAGATCGCCGAGGGCCAGGTCCTGGCGCCGACGGACGGGCGCGTGCTCGAAGTGCCGGACACGGCAGGCACCGTCGTTCTCGCCGGAGAGGCGATCGCCACGATCGCCGAGCATGATTTCGTCCTGCGCCTCGAAGTGCCGGAGCGCAGCGCCCGCAACCTGCGCGCGGGCGACACAGTGCGGATCGAGGGTACGGAGATTGGCGAGCCCGGGGTCACGTTCGGCCATATCACGCTGGTCTATCCCGAGATCCGGAACGGCCGGGTCGCGGCCGATGCCACGGCCCCCGGCCTCGGCAGCTACTTCGTCGGCCTGCGCGTTCTCGTCTGGATTCCGGCCGGCGAGCGCCCCGCCTACATCATCCCCCAGAGCTTCATCGAAACCCGCTTCGGGCTCGATTATGTCCGCCTCGCGCGGGCGGATGGCGGCGTCATCGCCGTTCCGATCCAGCGCGGGGAGCCGCACCCCACCCCGGCGATGCCGGACGGCATCGAGGTGCTTTCCGGCCTTCACCCGGGCGATCGGCTGGTCCGGCCGTGAGCCTCGGCCTTTCGGGCCGGCTCGCGGCGGCGAGCATCCGCTCGCCACTCACACCCCTCTTTCTTCTCGCGGCGCTCGCGCTCGGCCTCGTCGCGCTCCTCAGCATTCCCCGTGAGGAAGACCCCCAGATCCGCGTCCCGATGGTCGATATCATGGTCTCGGCCAACGGGCTGAAGGCGCCGGACGCGGTCGAGCTGGTCACCAAGCCGCTTGAGACCATCGTCAAGGCGATTCCGGGCGTCGAGCACGTCTATAGCCAGACCCAGGATGACCGGGTGATGGTCACGGCGCGCTTCGTCGTCGGCACCAGCGAGGACACCGCGGTCGAGCGCGTGGACGAGAAGCTGCGCGCCAACAGCGACCGCATCCCGATCGGCATCCCCGAGCCGCTGATCGTCGGCCGCGGCATCAGCGATGTCGCGGTGGTGGTGCTGACACTCTCGCCCAAGCCGGACGCGGCGCAGCGCTGGAGCGCCATGGACCTCTACCAGCTCGCTGAGAAGCTGCAGACGGAGCTGATCAAGGTTCCGGACATCGGGCTCTCCTATATCTCGGGCACAAGCCCGAACGAGATCCGGGTCGAGCCCGATCCGGAGAAGCTCGCCCTATTCGGCGTCACCTTGCAGGACCTGATCGCCCGGGTGCAGGGCGCGAACCGCTCCTTCGTCGCCGGCAGCGTCCGCGATGCCGGGGTGATGGAGACGGTGGCCGCCGGCCAGACGCTCTTCGGAATCCCCGATATCGGCCTCCTGCTCATCAAGACGCGCGATGGCCGGCCGGTTTACGTGCGCGATGTCGCGAAGGTGGTCGTCGGTCCCGCGCCGGTCGAAAGCCGCGTGTGGAATATCGTCCGCGTCGGCAATACCTGGCAGCAGGCACCCGCCGTCAGCCTCGCGCTCGCCAAGCGTCCGGGCGCCAACGGGGTCGCGGTCGCCAGGGATATCATTGCGCGGGTCCATACGCTCGAGCCGCAGCTCATCCCCGCGGACATACGCGTTGAGGTGACGCGCAATTACGGCCACACGGCCAGCGAGAAGGCGGACGAGCTTCTCTTCCATCTCGGCCTCGCAACCGTGTCGATCGTGGCGCTGATCGGCTTCGCGATCGGCTGGCGCGAAGGCCTCGTCACGCTCGTTACGATTCCCGCAACCATCCTGCTCACACTCTTCGCGTCCTGGCAGATGGGCTACACGATCAACCGCGTCAGCCTCTTCGCCCTCATCTTCGCGATCGGCATCCTGGTCGATGACGCGATCGTGGTGGTCGAGAACATCTCGCGCCACTGGGCCATTTCCCCCAACCGCCCCCGCATCGCGGCCGCCGTCGAGGCCGTGGCCGAGGTCGGCAACCCGACCATCGTCGCCACCCTCACCGTCATCGCCGCGCTGCTGCCCATGCTCTTCGTCTCCGGGCTGATGGGGCCCTACATGGCGCCGATTCCGGTCAATGCCTCGGTGGCGATGCTGTTTTCCTTCTTCATCGCGATGGTGGTGGCGCCATGGCTGATGCTGAAGCTCGCGCCGGGTGGATCAAAAGGGGGATCGGAGGGCGGCGGTCCCGCGGGAGAGGGCGCGGCGGAGCGCGTGCGTGGCGAAGGCCGCCTCGGACGGCTTTATCGCGCCGTCGCGGTTCCGGTTCTGAAAACGCGGCGCCGCGCGGCGGTCTTTCTCATCATCGTCACTGCCGCGACCATCGCCGCCTGCGCGCTCTTCTATACCGAGGCGGTGACGGTCAAGCTGCTGCCGTTCGACGACAAGTCCGAGCTTTCGGTGCTGCTCGACCTGCCGCCCGGCGCGACACTCGAAGATACCGAGCAGAAACTCCTTGCCGCGGCACGGATCAGCGAGAAAATCCCGGAAGTAGCGGCGATCCAGCTCTATGCGGGCACGCCGGCGCCGTTCGATTTCAACGGGCTGGTGCGTCACGATGACATGCGTACCGCGCCCTATCAGGGCCAGCTCCAGATTGAGCTCACGCCGCGCGCGGAGCGGGCACGGCAGAGCCATGCCATCGCCATCGCGCTGCGCCGGGCCCTCGCCGCACTCCCCCTCCCGCCCGAGGCGACGCTGCAGATCGTCGAGGTGCCGCCCGGCCCGCCCGTGCTCGCAACGCTGCTCGCCGAAATCTATGGCCCCACTTATGCCACGCGTCGTGCGGTCGCCGAGGAAGTCAAGAAGCTCTTCGCCAAAGTCCCCTTCATCGTCGATATCCACGATTCCTGGGGACCGCCGCAGCCGCGCCTGCGCATCTCCATCGATCAGGACCGGCTCGAATATTTCGGTGTCCAGCAGTCGGATGTCTATGACACGATCCAGGCGCTCTTCGGTGGCGTCCCGGTCGGCTATTCCTATCGCGGCGCCGAGCGCCTGCCGATCGAGATCGTGGTCGGCCTGCCGAAACGTGATCTGAGCTGGGATTCCCGCCTCGCCTCCACGCCCGTCGCAGCCAATACCGTTCCGGGCAGCAAGGCCGTGGTCGAGCTTGGCCAGGTGGTGCGGGTCTCGCAGCAGAAGGGCTCGCCCATCATTTTCCGCCGCGACGGTCACTTCGCCGATATGGTGATGGCCGAGCTCGCCGGCCGCTTCGAGGCACCGATCTACGGCATGCTCGCCGTCGACAGGCTGATCGCCCGCCACGATTGGGGCAGGCTTCCCAAGCCCATCGTCCGCTTCCGCGGCCAGCCGGAGAATGAGGCGAGCCCGTCGCTGCTCTGGGACGGCGAGTGGGAGATCACCTACGTCACTTTCCGGGACATGGGCGCTGCCTTCATCGTCGCGCTGCTCGGGATCTACATCCTGGTGGTCGCCCAGTTCCGCAGCTTCAAGATCCCGCTCGTCGTCCTGACCCCGATCCCGCTCACCCTCATCGGCATCGTGCCGGGGCACTGGTTGTTCACCGCGCCCTTCACCGCCACCTCGATGATCGGCTTCATCGCGCTTGCCGGAATCATCGTGCGCAACTCGATCCTGCTCGTGGACTTCATCCGCAATGAGCGGGAGCGCGGCAAGCCGCTCGATCAGTGCTGCTACGATGCCGGCGCGGTGCGCTTCCGGCCGATCCTGCTCACCGCGCTCTCGGCGATGATCGGCGCGGCGAGCATCCTTTCCGACCCGATCTTCCAGGGCCTCGCGATCTCCCTGCTCTTCGGCCTTCTTTCCTCGACGCTGCTCACCGTCCTCGTGATTCCCGCGCTCTACATCGTCTTTCGCGGCAACAGAATCGCGGCGGCGCGCTGAAGCCGCTCGCGCACCCGCGCGCTTCCCATCAAGGGCAGGAGCCGGGCAAGCTCGGGCCCGCTCTCCTCGCCTGACAAGGCGAGCCGGAGCGGATGGAAAAGCGCGCGCCCCCGCCGGCCCGTCGCCGCGGAGAGCGTCTTGGCATAGGCGCTGAAAGTGCTCTCATCCCAGGGCTCGGGCGGCAGCAACGCGCTTGCTTGGCACAGGAAATCCTCCTCGCCTTCCAATACCGGCGGCGTGATCTCGCCCGCGACCACGTCCCACCAAAGCTGCGCCTCGCTCAAAAGGTCGAGATTGCCGCGCACCGCGAGCCAGAATGCCTCGCTCGCCCCCGCGGGCAGCCGCTCAGCCACCGCCGCAAAGGGAAGATGCTGCAGCACCTGCCGATTGAGCGCGAGAAGCTGCCGCATATCGAAACGCGCGGGCGAGCGCGAGAATCGCGAAAAATCGAATTCTTCCGCAAGCTGCTCGAGCGAGGCCGGGGCAACATCACCGCCCGTGCCGAGCCGCGCGAGATAGCTGACGAGCGCGAGCCTCTCCACGCCATCCTCGGCGAGACGGCGGATGGCAAGGCTTGCCACCCGCTTCGAGAGTTTCCCCCCGGAGTCATCGGCAAGCAGCGGCAGATGGGCGAAGACGGGCGGCGGTGCGGCATCGAGCGCCTGCCAGAGATCGATCTGCACGGCGGTGTTGGTGACATGATCCTCGCCGCGGATGACATGGGTGATCGCGAAATCCCGGTCGTCGACGACCGAGGTGAAGCTGTAGAGGGGCGTGCCGTCCTCGCGCACCAGCACCGGATCCGAAACACTGCCGAGCGGCACATGCCGCTCCCCGAGCACGAGGTCCTGCCAGGCGATGGTCCGCTCCGAAAGGCGAAAGCGCCAATAGGGAAGCCTTCCGCTCGCCTCGAGCTTGGCACGCTCGGCCTCGCCGAGACGGAGGGCGGCGCGGTCATAGACCGGCGGCAGGCCGCGCCTGCGCTGCGTCTCCCGCTTCGCCGCGAGCTCGGCCGCGGTTTCATAGCAAGGATAGAGCCGGCCGCTTTGCCGCAGCGCCTCGGCGCTCTCCGCATAACGTGCTCCCCGCGCGGACTGATGAACCGGCCCCTTCCAGGTGAGCCCGAGCCAGGCGAGGTCACGCAAGATCGCCTCGGCATATTCGCGCCGCGAACGCCCGCTGTCGGTATCGTCCAGCCGCAGCAGGAATTCCCCGCCATGATGCTTGGCGAAAAGGAAATTGAGCACCGCAACCCGCGCATTGCCGACATGAAGCAACCCCGTCGGGCTCGGCGCAAAACGCACGCGCACATCCATCTTCGCCACGTCAGACACGAAAAAAGTCAGTCATTGACAAGGATATAATGCATGGTTGCTTCGAGCGTGATCTGATTGGAAGGCGTGCCCGGCGGGAAAGGCGGCAAGCGGGCTCCCTCGAAAAGGCCAAGCCAGGCCGAATCGAGGAACGGCGAGCCCGAGCTTTGCAGCAACTGCACATCGCGCACGCTGCCATCCCGGGCGATCACCAGCCGGATCATGACGGACCCCTGCTGGCCGAGCTCGAGCGCCTGCTCGGGATAATATTTCCGCGCGTTCACCCATTGCGTCAGCTCGGCCCGCCAATCCGGGCCGATATTTCCCTGAATGTTGAAGTCGCGCGAAAGGGACGCATTGAGCAGGGATTGGTTGAGCGCGAGATTGAGCCGGCCACTGCTCTGCGGTGCCGGCGCATCGGTCGTGGCAGGCGTGCCATAGGACATGTTGTTCAGCACGAGATAACGCTGCGCCGGCGCCGCCGGCCGCGCCACTGCCGGCTGTGGGGGCGGGGGCGGCACATGGCGCGGCGGTGTCGGCGGCACCGGCAGCGGAGCCGGGATGAAGGGACGCGGCGCGGGAAGGGAAGGAGGCTGCAGGAATGCCTGGGTTTCGGAAGGCGGCAGCCACACCGAATATTGCTGTTCCGAAGCGGATGGCCCGCTCTCAAGCGGTGCCGGCGCCACGGTCGGGGGGGCCACGGCGGAGGGGGCCGCGCGCGGCGGGGATGAGGGGTGAAGCGGTGTCGGCGGCGCCGCGAAGGCAAGCTTGGCGGGCGGGGAGGAAGGTTGCGGCGCCGGCTTCGGGGCGGGCGCCTGCGCGAGGGGGCGCGGCGCCTCAGGCACGGGCTGCGGCACCGGGGCGGACTGTGCCAGGGACGGAGGCCGCGTCACGGGCGGGGGCTGAACCGGGGGCGGCGGCAAGGCCCGCGCGAGCCCGCGCGGTTGCACCGGGCGCAATGCGGGGGGGCTTGGCGCCGGTTGCGCCTGTTCCGGCGGGCCGATCCGCTCGGCCTTCGGCGCCGTGGCGTGTTGCGCGCCCCCATTCTCGAACACCAGGGCCACCGATGCGGGCGGAACGAACTCCACCGGCGGCCGCCGCGGCCGTACCACCACGACCACCAGCGCCAGCACCAGAATATGAAATAGAATCGAAACAATCACCGGCCGCGAGCGCATCACGCGCCAGCCGATCGGTGGGGCCATGCGCTCGCTCGCGCTCACGGCCCGCGGCATGATACGAAAGCGCGAGGATTCCGTCTCGTCGCGCTCCCGCTTCGACCGGACGACCAGTCTCACGGCCTTACCCGATCGCTTCGCGATGCGAGGCAAAGCCATATCGATCCCGTCATGTCACGCGTGCCGGTCGCTTCCCTCGCCGACGCGCCGCCGCAGCAGAAACTCCCGCCCGAGCTTCACCCTCGGCACGCCGTCGTACTCGACGATATCGGCCGTGGCATAGGTCTCGGTCCATCGCTCCGGCAGGAAGCTTCCGGTGCCGACCACATCGATCGGCGCCGCCGCATCCGCCATCACCCGGCATTTCTCAGCCGAGAATCCGGAGGAAGCGACGATGCGCGCGCCGGCAAAGCCGGCCTCATCCAGCGCCTCGCGCAGCCGCCAGATGGCGGCCGCCGAAACCCCGGTGCCGACGAGGTAGCGAAGCTCGGTCTCGCTCCGATAGCGGCGGATCGCGCTCGGCACATGCCGCTCCAGCACCGCATAGCTCTCCGCCGGGTCGAGCCCCTCGATGAAGCGCCCGCCATGCGTATCCAGCCGGAAGGCAAGCCGGCCCGCCGCGACGAGCTCGGGGAACCGCCTGCACACCAAAAGGGCGTCGGTGATCTCACGCCCGAAATAATCGACCAGCACCGTGAGATTCTCGCCAGGAAATGTCTCATGAAACATTTCCGCCGCACGCAGGGTCGAGCCGGCATAGCCGATCAGGGCATGCGGCATGGTCCCAAGCCCCGCGTCCCGGCCGAACCAATGCGCGGTCGCGTTGTTGGCATTGCCGATAAATCCGCGCGCCCCTTCCCGCACGGCGGCCCGGCTGCCAACCGCGGCGGCGTAGGCCATCATCTCCTGCATCTCCGCCCCGGCGCAGTGCCGCGCCTCCATCGCCAGAAAGGCGGCACGCGGCAGGGCGAGGCACATCTCATAGGCATTGTGCGCGGCAACGCAGGGCGGCCCGATCTTCTGAAGGAAGATCGTCTCGAGATCGGCGAGATGAAGCAGGCTGCCGCTGATATAGGCGAGCGGCTCGCCGGCGCCGACCCAGCTCCCTTCCGGGTATACAATGTCGATCGCGAAGGTGCTCGCCCGCGCGGCCGCCGCTTCCTTGAGCCATTTCACCATCAGCAGCGGCGCCGAGATCACCGGCCCGCGCAGGAACACCGCGTAGGTGACCTGCTTGTCCCCATAGCGCGAGACGATGGCCCGGGTTCTGCTGAAATAGGCATCGGTGCGCGCTTCGATATCGGCCTCGAGCAGGGAACAGGCCTCCACCCGGTCCGCCGCCACGGGCGGGGTCCCTATTCGGCGGCGGCGGCCGGCAGGGCAGCCTCGCCCGCCCGCCGCGCCTTCAGCTCCTGCGCGACGAGGAAGGCGAGCTCCAGCGCCTGCTCGGCATTGAGCCTCGGGTCGCAGAAGGTCTCATAGCGTGTGCCAAGATCGGCCTCGGTCAGACGATGCGCGCCGCCGGTGCATTCGGTCACGTTCTGGCCGGTCATCTCCACATGCACCCCGCCCGCGACGGTGCCCTCCGCCGCATGCGCGTCGAAAAAGCGCTGCACCTCGGCCAGGATCGCATCAAAACTCCGCGTCTTCACCTTGTTCGCCGTCGTCACGGTGTTGCCGTGCATCGAATCGCAAAGCCACACCACCGCCGCGCCCTCGCGCTTCACTGCGCGCAGAAGCGGCGGCAGCTTCACCAGCACCTTGTCCGCGCCCATGCGGCTGATCAGCGTGATCCGCCCGGGCTCGTTCGCCGGGTTGAGCACCGCCAGCATCCGCAGAAGATCCTCCTCGGGCGTGGTCGGGCCGATCTTGATGCCGATCGGGTTCTTCACCCCGCGCAGGAACTCCACATGCGCGCCATCCGGCTGGCGCGTGCGATCGCCGATCCAGAGAAAATGCGCCGAGCAGCCGTACCAGTCCCCGCTCGTCGAATCGACGCGCGTCAGCGCCTCCTCGTACGGCAGCAGCAGCGCCTCATGGCTGGTGTAGAACTCGGTCTCGTGGATCTGCGGCGTTGACTGGCTGTTGAGCCCGCAGGCCGCCATGAAGGAAAGCGTCTCGTCGATGCGCTGGCAGAGATCCTGATAGCGCTCGGCAAGCGGCGAACGGGCGACGAAATCGAGATTCCAGCGATGCACGCCGTGCAGATCCGCATAGCCGCCGGAGGCGAAGGCGCGCAGCAGGTTGAGCGTCGCGGCGGACTGGAAATAGCCGAATTCCATGCGCGCCGGGTCGGGCACGCGCGCCGCGGCCGAGAATTCCGCCCCGTTGATGATGTCCCCGCGATAGGAAGGCAGCGTCTCACCGCCAACCGTTTCGTTGTCAGAGCTGCGCGGCTTGGCAAACTGCCCGGCCATCCGGCCGATCTTCACCACCGGCAGGCTCGCGCCGAAGGTCAACACCACCGCCATCTGCAGCAGCACGCGGAAGGTGTCGCGGATATTGTCGGGGTGGAATTCGGCGAAG
>DASZQO010000352.1:0-5285 GCA_035549615.1 Acetobacteraceae bacterium | reverse complement strand
AGGTAAGGCGGCTGGCCGATCGAGAGCCCATCCACCTTCTGGCCCATATAGCCGATCATGAACTTGCGGAAGCCGTTCTCGGCCTCCCCGGCGGTGACCGGCAAGGGCGTGCGCTTGGCGGCGATAAAGGCTTTCAAGACGCCGTCCGTGCCGCCCTGGCACCAAATGCCGTCGATCTTCGGCAAGGACGGCAGGATCGAGGCGGTGTTGCGTTCTGCGGTCGAGGAATCCCACATGCCCGTATAGCGGTTGACGACCTTGATGCCGGGATTCTGCTTCCATACGGAATCCGCGCCGGCATTGCGCTGCTGATCGACGAAGGTGCCGGCCACGCCGGTGACCATGATCACGTTGCCTTGGCCATTCAACTTCTTGGCAAGGAACTCGGCGAGCTGCTTGCCGAAGGCGAACTGGTCGGTATTGACTTTGATGGCGGAGGGCGCCGTGACCACGTTGTCGTACGAGACGACGAGAATGCCGCGGCTGGTCGCCTGGTGGAGGATGCCGTTGAGGCCGGTGGGCGAGGCGGCATCGACCAGGATCGCGTCCACCCGTTCGCCGATCAGGCCGCTGATCTGCTGGCTTTCCTGGCTGACATCATTGCCCGAGTTGAACCAGCTTCCTTCCACCTGGCTCTTGTACGGCTCCATCTGCAGCGCCGCCTTGAAGAGATTCTCCATCTCGATGCGCCACTTATTGCCGATATAGGAGTTGGAGAGCGCGATCTTGAGCTTGCCGCCGGCGGCGCGGGCACGAAGCGGCAGGCTTGCGCCCAGAATGCCGGCACCGGTGCCTGCAATCAGGCTCCGCCGGCCGATGGTTCCTTGCATGACGTTCCTCCCCTTCCGCCAACCGATGAGACTGGACGGACCCGGTCCCAGTGGCGGGCGCCAAGATTAGTCCGCGATTTCAGCACGTCAAATCCGGAAAATCGCCATCCCGGAGGGGGGCGCTTCAGGCCGGGCGCCCGGAGTTTGCCATTCTGCCGCGGGCCGAGGATGATCCGGCCGACAGGCGGGAGTGATATGATGGGCGTGCTGGAACCCATTCCCTACTCGGACGAGAAGCTCGCGCGGATCCTCTCCAGCGTGCGCACGATCGCCTTGGTCGGCGCCTCGCCGGACTGGAACCGGCCGAGCTATTTCGTGATGAAATACCTGCAGGGGAAGGGATTTCGCGTGATCCCGGTCAATCCGGCGATCGCCGGCACCACCTTGCTCGGGGAGCGCGTCTATGCAGGGTTGAGAGAGATCCCCGAGCCCGTGGACATGGTGGAGGTGTTCCGCGCCTCCCGCCACGCCATGCCGATCGTGGAGGACGCGATCGCGATCGGCGCCCGGGTGGTGTGGATGCAGCTCGGTGTCCGCAATGACGAGGCCGCGGCGAAGGCGGAGGCCGCCGGGATCGAGGTGGTGATGAATCGCTGCCCGAAGATCGAGTATGGGCGCCTCGCGGGCGAGCTCTCCTGGAGTGGGGTGAACTCAGGGATCATGCGCAACCGCCCGCCCGAGCCGCCGCGGGCCAAGCCGGATCATCCGGCAAGGCCAAAGGCTGAGAGCGAAGGCGGTTCCGCGGGCGCGGCGCCGGCGGGCACGCTCGGCTTCGAGACCCGGGCCATCCATGCCGGGGCCGCCCCCGACCCGACAACGGGCGCGCGCACGACGCCGATCTACCAGACCACCTCCTATGTGTTCGAGGATGTCGATCACGCCGCCTCGCTCTTCAACCTGCACAATTTCGGCTATATCTACTCCCGCCTCAACAACCCCACCGTCTCGGTGCTCGAGGAACGGGTCGCGAGCCTGGAGGGCGGGCGCGCGGGGTTGGCCGCCGCGTCGGGTCACGCGGCGCAATTCCTGATCTTCTTCACCCTGCTTGAGCCGGGTGACGAGTTCGTTGCCTCGCGCAACCTCTATGGCGGATCACTGACCCAGTTCGGCCTCTCGTTCCCCAAGCTCGGCTGGACCTGCCATTTCGTCGATCCGCGCGTGCCGGAGAATTTCGCCCGTGCGCTGACGCCGCGCTGCAAGGCGATCTTTGTCGAGAGCCTGGCCAATCCGGGCGGCATTGTCGTCGATCTCGCAGCGATCGCCGAGATCGCGCATGGGGCGGGGATTCCGCTGATCGTGGACAATACGCTGGCAAGCCCCTTTCTCTGCCGGCCGATCGAATGGGGGGCCGACCTTGTCTGCCACTCAACCACGAAATTCCTCTCAGGCCACGGCAATGCGCTCGGCGGCGTAATTGTCGAATCCGGCCGGTTCGACTGGAGCGCGGGCGGGCGGTTTCCCTCTCTGACGGAACCTGAGCCCGCCTATCACGGGCTTCGCTTCTACGAGAATTTCGGCGACTTTGCCTTCACCACCAAAGCCCGCGCGGTGGCGCTTCGGGATTTCGGGCCGGCGCTCTCGCCGATGAACGCCTTCCTGACCATCACCGGAATCGAGACCCTGCCGCTCAGGATGGAGCGCCATGTGCGGAACGCGGAAAAGATCGCGCGATTCCTCGAGGCGCATCCGCGTGTCGCGTGGGTCTCCTATGCCGGCCTCGAATCTTCACCGTACCACGCGCTGGCCAAGAAATATCTCCCGCGCGGTGCGGGTGGAGTGATGACGTTCGGTGTCAAAGGCGGCTACGCGGCCGGCATCAGGCTCGTTGAGAACGTGCGCATCTTTTCGCATCTCGCGAATATCGGCGATACGCGGAGCCTTATTCTCCATCCCGCCTCGACGACGCATCGGCAGCTGACCGACGCGCAGCGCGAGGCCGCTGGGGCGGGGGCAGACGTGGTGCGGCTTTCGGTCGGGCTTGAAAGTGCTGAGGATCTGATCGCCGATCTCGACCAGGCGCTGGCCGCGACCGGCTGAGAGACTATCAGGACAGGCAAGGAAGGAGGCGGACATGAGCGAAGCGGGCGGAGATCGCGGACTCCTGGACCATATCCGGGATCTCGTTGGTGAAGAGGAACGTCTTTATGCGAAGCCTGCCATGACCGAGGAGGACCGGACACGGCTTGGCAAGATCAATGTCGCGCTCGACCAATGTTGGGATCTTCTGCGCCAGCGCCGGGCGCTGCGCGAATTCGGCGACAATCCGGATAAGGCGAAGGTGCGGCCGGCGCGTATTGTCGAGAAATACGAGGGGTGAGAGACCGCTTGAGAATGTGCCTGCGATCACCGTTCGGCGCGTCTTTCTGCGCTCGCGCTGGTCACGGCCAGGCTTGCTTTGCGATCAATACCAGGGTTTCCCTTTGGGCCTTGGCGGATCGTTCCGATTCGATAAGGGATCAGAAAGAAGGAGGCTTCTTTTTCTGAAGAAAAAGAAGCAAAGAGACCTTTTTCTGTTTTCCGGACCAGGCGCCGGCCAGCGCCCGCGGCGAGCCCAATCTGGAATAAAGCGACTCACAACAGCGCACTCTCAAACAATCTCTCAAGACGCGCCAATGGGTTCAGCTCGTCATCACCGCGTGGATATCGCCGCGCCGCGCAGTGACGGCCATGCCCACCGCGCCCGCCTCGGCGCGATGGAGCACGATGTCGATGCTGGCATCGCCGATCGCGAGATTCTTGAGGTGCAAACGCTGGAGAAAGGCGGGCAGCACCGGATGGTTGAAGGTGACGGCGCGGGCGATATGGTCGAACCCGAGGCCGAGGCAGGCGGCGAGCGCCGCGGGCAGCGCCCCCGCGGCCCAGGCCTGCGGGATGCAGGCGACGGGATAGGCCGTCGGACCCTGGTTGCGCATGCGCGCGAACCCGCAGAACAATTCCGGAAGGCGGCGAAGGTCGGCGTGGCTTGCGGCTCCGAAGAGCCCGGCGAAGACGCGCGCGGCGGCCTCCGTCTGGCCATAGCGGGCGAACCCGGTGGCAATCAGCGCATTGTCGTGCGGCCAGACAGAGCCATTGTGGTACGACATGGGATTGTAGCGCGCCTCGCCTGCCGCCACGGTGCGGACCCCCCAGCCGGAGAAGAACCGCCGTTCGAGCAGACGGGTGGTGACGGAGGTGGCGCGCTCCGGGCTCGCCAGCCCCGCAAGCAGCGCGTGTCCGGTGTTGGAGGCGCTGACCCGGCAAGGCTTCTTCTCGCCATCCAGCGCCAGCACATAGAGGCCGAGCTCTTCGTCCCAGAAGCTGCGCTCGAACGCATCCTGCAAGGCTGAAGCCTGCGCGGTGAGAGAGGCCGCCTGCGGCCCCTTCCCGAGAGCGGCCGCGATCCGTGCCGCGGCGTGGCGCGCGGCGAAGACATAGGCCTGCACCTCGCAGAGCGCAATCGGGCCGGTGGCCAGCCTTCCATCGGCGTGAAAGATCGAATCGTGGCTGTCTTTCCAGCCCTGATTGATAAGCCCGCTTGGATTCTTGCGACCATATTCCACGAAGCCATCGCCATCCGCATCGCCGTAGCGGTCGATCCAGAGCAAGGCCGCTTCGAGATTCGGCCAGATCTGACGGAGTGTCTCGAGATCGCCGGTACGGTCGAGATAGGCGCCCGCGAGCATGATGAAGAGCGGCGTGGAATCGACGGAACCGTAATAGCGGCGAAACGGCACCTCGCCGAGGAGGGCCATCTCGCCATGGCGGACCTCATGGAGGATCTTGCCGGGCTCGGCATCGGCGGCCGGATCCTCTGTCGTTGCCTGATTGGCCGCGAGATAGAGCAACACACCGCGGGCGAGCCCCGGCACGAACCACAGTGTCTGCAGTCCGGTGACGATGCCATCCCGGCCGAAGGCGGTGCTGAACCAGGGGATCCCGGCATAGGGGTAGGGACCTTCCTCGGTATCGGTGACCAGCATGGCGAGATCGGCGACGGCACGGCGCATTGCCTCGTTGAAGACCTCGTTGTCGCTCTCGACGCTCGCCGCCCGCCCATGGACCGTGCGCAGCTTGCGGCGGGCCGCACACATGGCATCAAGGAACCCGGGCGCTTTGCTCTGGCCCGGTTGCGTGGCCTCATCCCCGTCCCCGCCGATGCAGTGGATTTCGAGCCCGAGGATGGTGACCGCACCGGCATCCAGGGAGAGCTCGTAAACCGCGCGATCCGGATGGAGATGTGCGGGCGGCGGATCGAAACGGATTTCTGTCGCGCGCCGTCGCTCATCCAGCCCGTCATAGGCGATGAACGCACGGCCGGCGGCGAGTTCGGGGGCGTGCAGGGATCCGTGCCGTGTCCGCTTGCTGCCGCGCACCTCGAAGAGATCGACGAAATCGGCGGCGAAGGCGATCTCGAGCGTGATGCTGAGCGGAACGAGTGAAAAGTTCCGTACCGTGAGCCGCTCATAGCACGTGCCC
>DASZQO010000351.1:0-6561 GCA_035549615.1 Acetobacteraceae bacterium | reverse complement strand
CAATGCCGCCGGGCTCAACCGCTATCGACGCGCTGCGACTGATGCAGGATGGCGGCTTCCGCCATATGCCCGTTGTCGCTGACGGGGTGGTGGTGGGCATCGTCTCGCGCGGCGATTTTCGCGGCCTCGAGCTGGACCGGCTGGATGAGGAGACGGGGATCTGGGAGCGGATCTGATCAGGGAAGGAAAAGGCCGGCGCTGGCGAACCCCATCAGGATTGCCGCCCCCCAGCCGAAGAGCCGCAGCCAGGCCGGCAGCGTGAGTGTGCCCATCACATCGCGGCGGCTGCCGAGGAGAACCATGGCGATGATCATCGGCACCGCGACCACGCCATTGATCACCGCCGACCAGAAGAGGGCGCGCATTGGATTGAGCGGCGAGAAGATGATGAGCGTGCCGAGCAGTGTGGCGCAGGCAATGGCGGCATAGAAGGCGCGCGCTTCCAGCGCCCGGCGGCCGAGCCCCACCCGCCAGCCGGAGGCTTCGCCGAGCGCATAGGCGGACGACCCGGCGAGCACCGGCACCGCGAGCAGTCCGGTGCCGAAGATGCCGAGCGCGAAGACGAGGCTCGCGAAGCGTCCCGCAATGGGGATGAGTGCGGCGGCGGCATCCCCGGCGGTATTGATCGTCTGCACGCCATGGGCATGAAGCGTGGCAGCGGTGCCGACGATGATGCAGAGCGAAACGAAGTTCGAATAGGCCATGCCGGCCCAGGTATCGAAGCCGATACGGCCGATCTCGGCGGGCGCATCCGCCGCGTGATCGCGCAGGGGCCGCGGATCGGGCGAGATCGCCTCTTCTTCGACCTCCTCGGCCGCCTGCCAGAAGAAGAGATAGGGGCTGATGGTGGTGCCGAGGCAGGCAAGCAGCGTGGTCAGCGCTGCCGGCGTCAACGCGACGCGGGGCACGAAAATGCCGAACAGCACCGCGCCGAGCGGCAGGTGGATCACCAGCAGGAGCACGACATAGGCGATGAGCGCCAGTGTCATCCACTTGAGCAGGGTCGCGTAGCGCTTGTAGCTGATCCAGATCTCCGTCGCCGCGCAGAAAAGCGCCGTGGCGATCGCCCAGGCCTCGGGCGGGCCGCCGAAGACGAGACGCGCGGCATCCGCCATCGCGCCGATATCGGCACCGAGATTGATGAGGTTGGCGAACACGAGAAGCCCGACGAGGAGAAAAAGCAACGGCCGCGGCGTATGGTGGCGAAGCGCGGCGCCGAGCCCCGCGCCGGTGACGCGGCCGATACGGGCACTGATCTCCTGCACCGCGACCATGAAGGGAAGGGTCAGCACCACCGACCAGCCGAGCGCATAGCCGAAGGCCGCGCCGGCCTGGGCATAGGTCGCGATGCCGCTCGGGTCATCGTCGGCCGCGCCGGTGATGAGGCCCGGGCCGAGACGGCGGACGAGACGGCCGAGAAGGTGATTGTGGTGAGGCTTGGCCTGGCTCATCGTGTGAGCACGATCTTGCCGATATGCCTTCCTTCCTCCATCAGCCGGTGCGCTTCCTTGACTTGGGCGAACGGGAACGTGGCGAAGATGACGGGGGCGATGCGCCCGGCATCGAGCAGCGGCCAGACTTTTTCGGCAAGCGCCGCGGCGATGGCGCCCTTCTCGGCGGTTGAGCGCGGCCGCATGGTGGAGCCGGTGATGGTCAGCCGCTTCCTCATCACGGGCAGGAAATCGAACTGCTCGACCTTCGAGCCCGCCTGGAAGGCGATCAGCACCAGCCGCCCGTCACGGGCAAGGGCGCGAACATCACGCGCGAGATAGGGGGCGCCGACCATATCGAGGATCACGTCAACGCCGCGCCCATCGGTCAGGCGCGCGATCTCGGCCACGAAATCCTGCGTCTTGTAGTCGATCGCGGCGGCGGCACCGAGACGGAGGCAAGCGGCAAGCTTCTCGGGCGCGCCAGCGGTTGCGTAGACCGTCGCGCCAAAGGCCCGGCCGAGCTGGATCGCGGCGGTGCCGATGCCGCTCGCCCCGCCATGGATCAGCGCGCGCTCGCCTGGCGCGAGGCGGCCGGCCTGAAAAAGATTGGCCCAGACAGTGAAGAATGTCTCGGGAAGTGCGGCCGCCTTGACCGCGTCGAACCCGGTTGGCCAGGGCAGGCATTGCGCTGCCGGCACCGCGCAATATTCGGCGTAGCCACCGCCATTGCAGAGCGCGGTGACGCGATCGCCAAGGCGCCAGCCGACTGCACCCGGTCCGACCGCCACGATCTCCCCCGCGGCCTCGAGGCCGAGGATCGGGCTCGCCCCGGCTGGCGGCGGATAGAGGCCCTTGCGCTGCTGGATATCCGGGCGGTTGACGCCGGCGGCCGCGACGCGGATCAGCACCTCGCCAGGGCCAGGCGCGGGGCGGGGAATTTCCGAGAGTTCCAGGACCTCCGGGCCGCCGGAGGCGGCGAAGGTGACGGCCGTCATATGTTCGGGCAAGGACATGAAACCGATCCGCATGGAGAGCGGCGTGATTAGCGTACTCCCGGGTTGCGCGCGTCCGCGATGAGCGGAAAATTGTCCTGCCTGTCGTTCGACCGCCGACCCGCCCACCCTGGAGACGAGAATGCTCATCACCCGCCGCCAAGTCGCGGCCGGCACCTCGGTCGCATTCATCGGCCTCGGCAGACGCGGTTGGGCGGCAACGCCGGTTCCCCGCAAGACCAACGCGAATGCGTCGCCATTTCCCGTCGGCGCGCTCTTCCCGCTGACCGGCGCGGCGGCGGTGATCGGGGATGAGAGCTTCCGGGGTCTGGCGCTGGCGACTGACAGGCTCAATAGCAGCGGCGGCCTGCTTGGCCGCACCGTCACTCTGAAGCGGTTGGATGCCCCCGATGCCGGCCACGCCGCCGATGCCGTGAAGGCGCTGGTGGGTGGCGCGAAGGTGGCTGCCATCTTCGGCTCTGGCGTGACCTCGATTGCCCTCGCCGCATCCGAGGCCGCCGGGCTTGCCGGCGTGCCCTATTTCGAGCTGACCGCGACAGGAGCGGCGGTGACAGGCCGGGCCATCCCTGCCGTGTACCGGAGCTGTCCGCAGGCGGATGCCTTCGGCACCCTCTCGGTCACCGGCGTTACGGAGGTGCTGGCGCCGCTCTGGCGGCGAAGCCCTTCCTCGCTCCGCCTCGCCGTGGTGGCGAGCAGCGATGCGCTCGGTCAGGCGGTCGCGGCGGCGCAGGAAGCGGCGTGCAAGCGGCACGGCCTCACACCGGCGCAGACGCTGAGCTACACGGGGGACACGGTCGACTTCACCCCCCTCCTGCGGCCTCTCAAAGCGGCCGGCATCGAGGTGCTGCTGCATACCGGCGACGCCGACGACGTTGTGCTGCTCTACCGCGCCATGCAGCAGGCCGGCTGGCGGCCGAAGATGGTGATCGGGTCCGGGCCGGCCTATTCGATGGGCGATACCCGCCAGGCGGTGGGAGCCGTGATGGATGGCACCATGGCCGCCGATTTCCCACCCTACGCCGTGAATGAGAAGGAAGCACCCGGCGCGGGCGCGGTCGCCGCCGCCTACCGCACCCAATATGGCGCCGACCCGCGCTCGGGATTGAGTCTTGCCGCCTATGTCGGATCGGGCTTCTTCTTCGCCGCGATCGCACGGGCCGGCGGCACGGACGGGGCGAAGCTGCGCGCCGCGGTGCTGGCAAGCAACGTGCCCTGCCGCACCACCGCCAATGGCTGGGGCGCCGCCTTCGACGCGAGCGGCCAGAACCGGCGCGCCTCCGCCTTGCTGATGCAATGGCAGGGTGGCCACGCCGTCACGGTCTATCCGGAGACGGCGGCGGTCGCCCGCGCCCAGGGAGCGCTCGCGCCATTGACGGCGGATGACAAGGGACCCTGAAGGAGCGGACATGAGCCAAGCCACGTATTTCGGGGAACGGTTCGCCGGCAGGACCGCGGTGGTCACCGGTGGGGCGTCGGGGATCGGTCAGGCGATCGCCGCCAGGCTTTCCGGCGAGGGCGCCCGGGTGAGCATCTGGGATCGCGATGCCGCCGCGCTCGAACGGGCGCGGGCCGCCTGCCGGGCCGTGCACGGGCAAGTCGTCGATGTGGCGGATGCGGACGCGGTGGAACGTGCGGCGGCGGGGACGAACGCCGCGCTCGGGCGGATCGACATCCTGGTGACCTCGGCCGGGATCACCGGACCGAACGCGCCGACATGGGAATACCCGCCCGAAGAGTGGCGGCGCGTCTTCGATATCGACGTCCATGGTGTTTTCTATTGCTGCCGCGCGGTGGTGCCGCTGATGCAGCGCCACGATTATGGGCGGATCGTGAACATCGCTTCCATCGCGGGGAAAGAGGGCAACCCGAACGCGGCGGCCTATAGCGCGGCCAAGGCAGTCGTGATCGGGCTCACCAAATCGCTCGGAAAGGAGCTTGCCGGCAGCTTCATCCGCGTCAATTGCGTGACGCCGGCGGCGGTGGCCACACCGATCTTCGCGCAGATGACCGAGGCGCAGATCGATTACATGAAAAGCAAGATCCCGATGGGACGATTCGGCACGGTCGAGGAGATCGCCGCGCTCGTCTGCTGGCTCGCGAGCGCGGAATGCACCTTCTCGACCGCAGGCGTGTTCGACATTTCGGGCGGCCGCGCAACCTATTAGGGCGCGCGTCAGAACTGTTCACGATTCCCTCCAGGCACGATCTGCATTATCCAGGCTCCGGAATCATGCAGAGTTTTCATCCGCGGGAGGAAGAGCGGCGCCGGCGGCCATCCATGGCCGCATGGCTCGGCGCCATGGCAGCGGCGGCCTCTTTCGCAACCAGCCCGCTCCACGCGCAAACGGTGGGGCCGGCATACACCGCGCCGCCCTCCATCGAATACGGACGGCTCTACAGCGATGTCGAGCTGGCCGCGATCTTTCCGGACAGCAAAACCTTCCCGGACATGATCCCGGATGCCCCGCCGGCCACGATCCTGAAGGAGTATCTCGCCGCAAGGAACAGGCCGGGATTCAGCCTGCGAAATTTCGTCCGCCAGCATTTCATCGGCCCGCAGCCCGCCGGCCCGGTCGTGATGCCGGCGGCACCCGGCACACATTTGCTCGACTATGTGGCAAGCCTCTGGCCGCACCTGCAGCAAGCCGCTCCCTCGGTGCCGGCTTATTCGACCCTGCAGCCATTGCCCTATCCCTATGTCGTGCCAGGCGGGCGGTTCCGGGAGGTCTATTACTGGGATTCCTATTTCACGATGCTCGGCCTGCTGAAGGATGGGCAGCATCGTCTTGCGGTCGATATGCTGAAGGATTTCGCCTATGAGATCAGCCGCTACGGGATGATTCCGAACGGCAGTCGAAGCTATTATCTCAGCCGCTCTCAGCCGCCTTTCTTCTCGCTGATGGTCGCGCTGATCGCCGCGGCGGACGGCAGCCAGACCCTTGTGCGCGATTTGCCGGAACTGCAGAAGGAATGGAATTTCTGGATGGAAGGGGCGGATTCGCTCGCCCCCGGGCATGCTTTCCGCAATGTCGTGCGCCTTGCGGACGGCACGCTGCTCAACCGCTATTGGGATGCGCGCGATGTGCCCCGCGACGAATCCTATCTCGAGGATGTGCGGACTGTCGCCGCCTCGGGCCGGCCGCCGGAAATTGTCTGCCGTGATCTGCGGGCGACGGCCGAATCCGGCTGGGATTTCAGCTCACGCTGGCTTGCCGACGGCAAAACGCTTGCGAGCGTGCGCACGATCGAGATCCTGCCCGTGGATCTCAACAGCCTGCTCGTCCATCTCGAAGAGACGCTTTCGGAAGCGTACAAGCTGAAGGGAGACACCGCCGAGGCCGCTTCCTTCCACCGCCGCGCGGAGCGGCGCGCCGCGGCGATCCGCCGGCTGATGTGGGATCCGCAAGAGGGTGTTTTCACCGACTATCTGTGGCGGAGCGGCGGGCTTACCGGCGATATCACCGCCGCCACGCTCTATCCGCTCTTTCTTCACGTGGCGACCCCCGCGCAGGCGAAGATTGTTTCGGAAACGGTGCAAAAGACGCTGCTCGACGTGGGCGGGCTGGCCACGAGCCTGGTCGATAGCGGGCAGCAATGGGACGCCCCCAATGGCTGGGCGCCGCTGCAATGGATTGCGGTGGCGGGGCTCCGCGATTACGGTTTCGATTCACTCGCCGCGGAGATCGCCACGCGATGGGTTGAGAAGAACATCGCCGGCTACCGGCAGAGCGGCAAGCTGGTTGAGAAATACAACGTGACCACGACCGGCGGCGATGCGGGCCGTGGCGGCGAATATGCGACGCAGATTGGCTTCGGCTGGACCAACGGGGTCCTGGTGGCGCTCACCTCGCTTTATCCGCGCCTGAAAGCGGAGGCCGAGGCAGCTGTTCCGGTGGAGACCGCAACAGCTTCCCCCGCCAGGGCGCAGTAGTGTCTCGCCGCTCGAAAAGCCTCCGGCCGTGAAGGCCAAGCCCGCTCGGCCGGAGGCTCCTTCTTGCCGTGTGTTTTGATGGATCGCAGCGTGAGGGCCGCATGTCCGCCGGACAGGCGGCTGGTTGTTGACCGCCACCGCAACGCGCGGAATTGATCCGGATCAAGGCCGGACGCGACGCCCC
>DASZQO010000350.1:0-4712 GCA_035549615.1 Acetobacteraceae bacterium | reverse complement strand
CAAACCTGGCTGTGCGCACTGGACGCGCAGAAAGAGGCATTGGACGATCCCCTCAGTCGCATTCTCAGACAGGCTCTGAAGGACGGTTGGGCATAGGCATTCAAGCTGGCCTGCCCATCCTCTCCGTTCGCCGCGAAAGGCAACGAACGGAGAGGATCAGCAGAGGCCGCAAGAGTCGCGAATCAGAAGAGGAGGGTGCGGGTTTTGTACTGCCGGTGCAATATTCGGATGGCGGGCATCCAAACCTCCGGGCCCGCCCGGGGATCCGCCGGATAAAGCCGGCCGAAGACTCCGCCCGGGATGCCCGCCCTCGGCCCATTGCTTCCCTCGCCACTCTCGGGCACCCTTCCCCTTCGTGCCCGTAAAGGGTGCTTGGGGGAAACAGTCGGCCATGACCGCGCCAGAGCAAGACGCGGACGATCAGGATCGGGTGGAGGAGAGCGCCGCGCGCCTGCGCGCGCTCCGGCCGGTCGATTGCGACATCCATCCGCCGACACCGGTGATGGCGGAGCTGCTGCCCTATCTCGACGATCATTGGCGCGAGGTGATGGTCTCGCGCGGGATCGACGGGCTCGGGCTCGCGAGCTATCCGCCGGGCGCAGCCCTTTCGGCGCGGCCAGACTGGCGCGGGGCGGATGGCCGGCCGGGCGGCGATCTCGATCTCCTGCGGCGGGAGGCGCTCACGCCCTGGAACACGCGGCTTGCGATCTGTCATTGCCTGCATGGCGCGGCGGCGATGTTCAGCGAGGATATGGGCGCGGCGCTCGCGCGCGCGGTCAATGACTGGGTCGCGGCCGAATGGCTCGACCACGAGCCGCGGCTTCGCGCCTCGATCCTCGTCAACCCGCGCAGCCCGGAACTCGCGGTCGCGGAGATCGAACGCTGCGCGGCCGATCCGCGCTTCGTCGCCGTGCTGCTGCTGGCCGGAGGCGAGACACCGCTCGGGCGGCGCAGTCACTGGCCGATCTATGCCGCGGCCGCGCGGCTCCGCCTGCCGATCGGCATTCATGCGGGCAGCGATTTCCACAACCCGATCACCAATACCGGCTGGCCGAGCTATCTGGTCGAGGATTATGTCGATCAGGCGGTGATCTTCCAGCATCAGCTCCTGAGCCTGATCGGCGAAGGCGTTTTCACGAAGTTCCCGGACCTCAGGATCGTGCTGCTGGAGTCGGGCTTCACCTGGTTGCCCGCCTTCGTCTGGCGCGCCACCAAGGAATGGCGGGCGCTGCGCTCGGAAGTGCCGTGGGTCGATCGCTCGCCGGCGGAGATCCTGAGCGAGCATGTGCGCGTGACCTTGCAGCCCGCCGATGCGCCGCCGGCGCCGGAGGATCTCGCGCGGGTGATGGAGCAGCTCGGCGCGGAGCGGGTTTTGCTTTTCTCGACCGATTTTCCCCATTGGCAGTGGGATGGCGCTGCGGTGCTGCCGGCCGGCCTGCCCGCCCGCCTTCTCTCCCGCATCGCCGTGGAGAATCCGCTGGAGACCTTTCCCCGGCTCAGACATCCCGCCGTGCCGCCACGCGCGCCGGCCATTCCGATCGAGGGGTTTGCGCCATGAGCGAGCAATTGCTGGAACGCGCGCGGGGGGGCGAAACGCGGCTCGGCATCGTTGATTGCGATATCCACCCGATGCTGCGCTCTGAGAAGGCGCTGCTGCCCTATCTCTCGCAGCGCTGGCGCGAGGAGCTCACGACGAACGGGCTGCGCACGCGCAACCCCTTTGTTGCCAGCTTTGCCGTGCCGAAAGCCACCCCGGCGCTCTCGCGGCGCGATTCCTGGCCGCCTTCGGGCGGGCCCCCGGGCTCCGACCTCGATTTCATGCGCGCGCAATATCTCGATCCATACGGGATCGAGACCGGCATCCTCCAGGTGCTGATCCCGAGCGGCAAGGACCAGCGCAATCCGGGTTTCGGCGCCGCGCTCTGCGCCGCGCTCAATGACTGGCAGGTAGCGGAATGGACCACGCCCGAGCCGCGGCTGAAGGCCTCGATCATCATTCCCGCCGAGGATGCCGAAGCCTCGGTGGCGGAGATCGCGCGCTGTGCGGGGCGGAAGGATTTCGTCTCCGTCTTCATCTCCGCCCGCACCACCGAGCCGCTCGGGCGGCGGCGCTACTGGCCGATCTTCGCCGAGGCCGAGCGGTGGGGAATGCCGATCGGCATCCATACCGGCGGCAGCAACGGGATCGCGAAGACACCCGCGGGCTGGCCCTCCTTCTATTTCGAGGACCATTTCGGCGATGCGCTTGCCATGCAGCCGCTGCTCACGAGCCTGGTGCTGGAGGGCGTGTTCGAGACCTTCCCGGCGCTGAAAGTGGTGATGATCGAGGGCGGGTTCGGCTGGGCGCCCGCGCTCGGCTGGCGGCTCGACCAGCATTGGGCACGGATGCGGCGCGAGGTGCCGCATGTGAAGCATCCGCCCTCCCACTATATCCGCCGCCAGGTGTGGTTCGCGACGCAGCCGATCGAGGAGCCGGCCGAGCGGCGCGATCTGCGCACGCTGATCGACTGGATCGGATGGGACCGGATGGTGTTCGCGAGCGACTATCCGCACTGGGACATGGATGATCCGCGGCTCGCCTTCAAAATCGCGCTCGGCGAGGCGGAGACGCGGGCGGTGTTCCGCGACAATGCCCGCGCGGCCTACCGGCTCGCATGACGCGCCATGTCGTTGCCTCGGTGGGGGAGATCCCGCCGGGCGGGCGCAAGCTCGTCTCGGTCGCCGGCCGGTCGATTGGTGTCTTCAATGTCGGTGGCGCGTTCTATGCCCTGCTCAATCGCTGCCCGCATCAGGGGGGCAGCCTCTGCCTCGGCGAGCGGGTCGGCCTCGTGCTTTCCGACGAGCCGGGGGTCTATCGCTACACGCGGCCGGGCGAAATGCTGCGCTGCCCCTGGCATGGGTGGGAGTTCGATATCCGGACCGGGCAATCCTGGTGCGACCCGCGGCGCACGCGGGTGAGGACCTATCCGGTCTCGGTCGAGCCGGGGGAGGCGCTGGTGAAGGGACCGTACCAGGCGGAGACCTTTCCGGTGACCGTCGAGGCCGATTACGTCGTCCTCGAGGTTTGAGGATGCTCGCGCGCAGGCGCGGGCAAGCGTGTCGGCCGGCCGCCATTATCGGCCTTTGGGGCCCGCTTCCAGGGATGGTGCGCGCCACGCGGCGGCGCTAGATAACCGGCAATGGCCCGGCGGGGAACGCCCCTCAGGGCCCCCAATCGCAGAGGGAAGAAACGATGGCGGCATCGGAGGCAACAACGGCGAATGGCGGAGGCGCTCACGCAGCGGGCGAGACGCCGCGGCGGGATTTTCTGACGCTCGTCACCCTTGCCACCGCCGCCGTCGGCGCCTGCGCCGTCGCCTGGCCCTTCATCGATTCGATGGACCCGGCCGCCGACACCATTGCGGCGGGCTCGCCGGTCGATGTCGATCTCAGCCATCTCCAGCCCGGCCAGCAGATCGTCGTGCTGTGGCGCGAAAAGCCGATCCTGATCGTCAACCGCACGCCGGCGGCGCTCAAGACGCTGCAGGACAAGACGATGATCGACCGGCTTAGCGATCCGAACTCGAAGGTCGATCAGCAGCCGCCCTACGCGGAGAACTGGCATCGTTCGGTCAAGCCGGAATATGCGGTGCTGGTCGGCATCTGCACCCATCTCGGCTGCCTGCCGGGCTATTGGCCGAACCCGAGCAGCACGACCCCAGTTGCGGACTGGCCGGGCGGCTATCTCTGCCCCTGCCATGGATCGAAATATGATCTCGCCGGCCGGGTGTGGAAATTCGTTCCCGCGCCCTACAATCTTCCGGTCCCGCCCTACAATTTCATCAACCCCACGACCGTGCGGATCGGCGAGAATCCGCCGAATGAGAGCTGGACGCTCAACGACGTGGTTCAGATCTGACCTCCGAAATCAGGCCGCTTCGGCCGCGCCGATCACGGCACGCAGGCGGGGCAGCACCGCCTCCGCCATCAGGGTGAGGGAGCGGTGCTCGCGCGCGGCGTTGGCGCCCGACCAGTCCAGCGCCGCAAGCAGCAGCGTGGCGAAGGGGCCGATCCGTTCGCGAAGCGCCAAAAGCTTCTCCGTGACCGTCTTCGGGCTGCCGTGGATGACCATCTCCTCGATCAGCATGGCCGGCGTGACCGCATCGTCCGGCACCGCGGGATCGGGCTTCATGCCGGCGCCGAGGCCGCGGCGGTGCAGGAGCTGCCAGAGATATTCGAAATAATACCAGCTCGGCCCTTGCGGATCGAAGGCATAGTCCCGCGCTTCCGCATCCGAATCCGCGACGATCACGTTGCGCGCGACGCGCCAGGCGGCCGGGTCCGGCGCGCGGCCGGCCGCATCGCAGCCTTCGAGATAGGTCGGCCAGTGCGTCTGCAGGCTCCAGGTCGGGATGAAATTGGCGCTGACGGCTATCCAGCGGCGCAGCGCCGCCACCTTCATCGCCACCGAATTCGCGCCGACCACCGAGAGCGCGATCGGCGGGTGCGGCTTCTGGTAGGGTTTCTGGATGAAACCAACCCCGTATTCGGGCATCACCGCATTCTCAAGGCGGATCTGCCAGTGCTTGCCCTCCAGCCGGTAGGGCGGATCGCCGGACCAGAGGGCGAGGATCATGTCGATCGCCTCGCGCATCCGCTCACCGCGGAGCTGGATATCCGTATGGCCGAAAAGCTCCCCATCGCTCGCAAGCCCGCCGGCGCCGATGCCGAGG
>DASZQO010000349.1:0-8867 GCA_035549615.1 Acetobacteraceae bacterium | reverse complement strand
GGCGGCGGAGAAGCGCGCACGCTCCTCCGCGGGGTAATTGCGCAAAATCTGCTCGCTCATGATCCGCCCGGGCGGAATCGAGTTCACGGTGATGCCGTATTTCCCGATCTCACGCGAGAGCCCTTTCGCCCAGGCATGCATCGCCGCCTTGGCGGCGAAGGCGGCGTTCAGCCGGTCCGGCTCGGACTTGCCGGTGATATTAATGATCCGGCCCCATTTCGCCGCGATCATCTGCGGCAGGAGCGCGTGCGTGAGCTGGCGCTGGCGGGTGAAGTTGAGGGTGAGCGCTTCTTCCCAGGCTTCCTCCGGCGCGTCGATCGGCAGGGGCCGGCTGCCGCCTGCGCAGTTGATGAGAATTTCCACCTTTCCGAGCCCGGCCAGGGCCGCCTCGGCGATGGTTCGTCCCGCTTCCGGTGCCATGATGTCCTGAATGATCAGCACCGGCCGGATGCCGCCCGCGGCGACGATCTCTTCGGCAAGCGTCTCCAACAGCTCACCACGCCGTGCGACAATCGCGAGCCGCACACCTTCGCGAGCGAGCTCGCGCGCAATGGCGCGGCCGATCCCCATGCTCGCTCCGGTGACCAATGCTGTGCGATTCGCAAGCTCGAGATCCATTTTTCCTCGCTTCGGCTTTGCCGGTACTGAAAAGGAAAGGCAGGGGCTCAACCCCCGCCTCACTCCGGCCGTGCCGCAGGCGCTGGGGACCCGCCGTCAGCGAAGACTTAGCCTCTGCAATCTGTTCCTGAAAAGGGGCAGGCCCGTGGCCCTGCTACTCCGCCGCCTCCGCGTACGCTTCGAGCGGGGCACAGGTGCAGAAGAGATGCCGGTCCCCATAGACATTGTCCACCCGCTTCACCGGCGGCCAGTATTTTGCAGCGGCGACGAACGGCAACGGATAGGCCGCCTGCTGCCGCGAATAGGCGTGCTGCCAGTTGGCGGATGAGAGCTCGGCCGCCGTGTGCGGCGCGTTCTTGAGGGGATTGTCGTGCCGGTCGAGCCGGCCCGCGGCGATCGCCGCGATTTCCTCGCGGATCGCGATCATGGCTGCGCAGAACTTGTCAAGCTCGGATCTGGATTCGCTTTCGGTGGGCTCCACCATCAGCGTGCCCGCCACCGGCCAGGACATGGTCGGCGCATGGAAGCCGAAATCCTGCAGCCGCTTGGCGATGTCCTCGACCGTCACGCCGGCGTCCTTCTCAAAGGCGCGGCAATCGAGGATGCATTCATGCGCCACCATTCCCCGCGCGCCCGTATAGAGCACGGGATAATGCGCCCTCAGCCGGGCGGCGATATAGTTCGCATTGAGGATCGCGACCTCGCTCGCCCGCTTGAGACCAGCCGGCCCCATCATGCGGATATAGGCATAGGAGATTGGCAGGATCATAGCACTTCCGAAAGGCGCTGCCGTGATCGGGCCAAAACCGCTCGCCGGGCCAGCGGCGGCGGAAAGCGGATGGTTCGGCAAATGCGGCGCGAGATGCGCGGCGGCACCGATCGGCCCCACACCGGGCCCGCCGCCGCCATGGGGAATACAGAAGGTCTTGTGCAGATTGAGATGGCAGATATCGGCGCCGATCTCGGCCGGGCTGGTCAGCCCGACCTGCGCATTCATATTGGCGCCATCCATGTAAACCTGCCCGCCATTTGCATGCACGATCGCGCAGATTTCGCGGATATTCTCCTCGAACACGCCATGGGTGCTCGGATAGGTGATCATCAGGGCGGCGAGATTCGCCGCATTCGCGGCGGCTTTGGCGCGGAGGTCGGCGAGATCGACATTCCCCTGCGCATCGCAGGCCACCACCACCACGCGGCAGCCAGCCATGGCGGCGCTCGCCGGGTTGGTGCCGTGCGCGCTGGCCGGAATGAGGCAGACATCGCGCGCCCCTTCGCCACGCGATTCATGGTAGGCGCGAATCGCGAGCAGCCCCGCAAGCTCGCCCTGGGCGCCGGAATTGGGCGCAAGCGAGATCGCCGGAAACCCGGTGATCGCGGAAAGCGCGGCGGAAAGCCTGCGAAAAAGCTCCTGATACCCCTCGGTCTGGTCGGCAGGCGCGAAGGGATGAATCGCGGTGAAGCCGGGGAGCGAGATCGGGATCATCTCCGCCGCCGCGTTCAGCTTCATCGTGCAGGAGCCGAGCGGGATCATGCTGCGCGTGAGCGCGATGTCCTTCTCCTCCAGCCGCTTGAGATAGCGCAGCATCGCATGCTCGGAGCGATGATTGCGGAACACCTCATGAGTGAGAACCGGCGAGCTTCGCACGAGCGTCTCAGGGATGGCGCCTCGCGGTTCCCCGAGGAAAGACCCAAGGACCGTGGCCAGGGATTCGAGTTCGGCGACACTCACCGTCTCGTCAAGCGCGATCGCCACCGCTTTGTCATCAAGCCGGCGCAGATTAAACCCGGCGGCGAGCGCCCTTTCGATCAGCCGGTCTGGGCCGGATCCTGTTTCGATGGCGATCGTGTCGAAAAATTCCTCGTGGCGGAGCGAGAATCCGGCACGGACCGCCGCGCCCGCGAGCAGCCGGGCGCCGAGATGGACGCGGCGGGCGATCCGCGCGAGTCCCTCCGGCCCATGCCAGATCGCGTAGAAACCCGCGATCACCGCGAGCAGGACCTGCGCGGTGCAGATATTCGAGGTCGCCTTCTCGCGGCGGATATGCTGCTCGCGCGTTTGCAGCGCGAGCCGCATCGCCTTGCCGCCGGCCGCATCCACGCTGACACCGACGAGCCGGCCAGGCATCTGCCGCTTGAAGTTTTCGCGGGTGGCAAGAAAGCCCGCATGCGGGCCGCCGAAGCCCATCGGCACGCCGAAACGCTGGGCGGAACCGACGACGATATCCGCGCCCATCTCGCCGGGCGGCTTGAGCGCGACAAGCGAGAGCGGATCGGCCGCGACGATGGCGAGCCCGCCAACCGCATGCACCGCATCGATCTCCGCGGCAAGATCGCGCACCGCTCCGCTCGTGCCGGGATATTGCAGCAGCACCGCGAACGGCCGCGCCGCGCTGATCGCGCTGGTATCCCCGGGCGCGAGATCACCGATCGTCCATCCATGCGGCCATGCCCGTGTTGCCGCCACGGCGCGGGTCTGCGGATGCACATCCGTTGCGATCAGGAATGTTGTGCGCGGGCCGCGCGCAAGCGCATGGGCCATCGCCATGGCCTCGGCCGCCGCCGTGGCCTCATCGAGGAGCGAGGCATTGGCGATCTCCATCCCCGCAAGCTCGAGAATCATGGTCTGGAAATTGAGCAGCGCCTCAAGCCGGCCCTGCGCAATCTCCGGCTGGTATGGCGTATAGGACGTGTACCAGCCGGGATTTTCGAAGACATTGCGCCGGATCACCGCCGGCATATGCGTGCCGTAATAGCCTTGGCCGATCAGCGATTTCGTGAGCTGGTTGCGCCCCGCGAGCGCGGCGAGCTCCTCCATCGCCGCCGCTTCGCCGAGCGGGGCGGAGAGATCGAGCGGCGCCTTGCGGTGGATCGTTTCCGGCAGGGTGCGGGCGATCAGCTCCTCAAGAGACGCGCAGCCGATGGCGGCGAGCATCGCGGCGATCTCATCCTCGCTCGGGCCGATATGCCGCGCGGCGAAGCTGCCGCCCTCACCGAGCGCAGCGAACGCGGCGAGCGCATCCATCAGAGCGTCTCCAGATAGGCTTTGTAGGCGGCCTCATCCATCAGCGCCGCGTTGTCCACCGTCACCCCTTCAAGGCGGAAGAACCATCCCTCGCCGTCCGGGTCGCGATTGATGAGCGACGGATCCTCGACGATCGCGCGATTGACCTCCGCGACGCGCCCCGCCACCGGCGCATAGATATCCGACGCCGCCTTCACGCTCTCGACCACCGCGCAAGTATCGCCGGCCGCGACCGTGCGGCCGGGCTCGGGCAGATCGACGAAGACAAGATCGCCGAGCGCCTGCTGCGCATATTCGGTGATGCCGACGGTCGCGACGGCGCCATCGAGCCGGACCCATTCATGATCCTTGGTGTAGCGGGTTTCGGGCATGCGGGAATCCTTCAGCGAAGATAGCGGTGCGGAACGAAAGGCATTGGCGCAACGACGGAGGGGAGCTCCTTGCCGCGCACCAGCGCGCCAAGCCTGGTGCCGTCGGCAGCGTGCGTGGACGCCACATAGCCCATGGCGATCGGTGCATTGAGCGAGGGCGAGAAGCAGCCGGAGGTGACCCTTCCGACCTCCGCACCGGATTCGTCCAGGAGCGGCGTGCCGGCGCGGGCGGGCGCCCTTCCCTCCGGCCGGATGCCGACACGCAGCCGTGCCGGCCCGTGATCCTGCTCAGCGCGGATCCGTTCCGCACCCGGAAAGTCCCAGGCCATGCGCCGCCGCTTGCCGATCGTCCAGCCGAGACCGGCTTCGATCGGCGTCGTGGTCGTGTCGATATCGGCGCCATAGAGGCAAAGCCCCGCTTCGAGGCGGAGCGAATCGCGCGCCCCGAGCCCGGCAGGCCATATCTCGGGCTCGGCGAGAAGTGCGGCGGCGATCCGCTCCGCCGCCTCGGCGGGGAGGGAAATCTCGAACCCATCCTCACCCGTGTAGCCGGAACGCGCGATGATGGCGGCCGCGCCGCACAAGGTTCGTTCTGAAACCCCAAGGAACGAAATCTGTTCCACATAGGGATCGAGCCGCGCCAGCACGCGCGCCGCGGCCGGCCCCTGCAGCGCCAGCAAAGCTTGGTCTGGATGCGGAACGAGCCGCACGGAAGCGGGCAGAGCGGCCGCGATATGGGCGAAGTCGAAAGCCTTGCGGGCGGCATTGACGATCAGCAAAAACCGATCGCCGAGATTGGCGAGCATCAGATCATCGAGGATGCCGCCCTGATCGTCGGTGAGCAGCGTGTAGCGCTGCCGCCCCGGCTTGAGGCCGAGAATATCCCCGGGCACGAGACGCTCGAGCGCGGCGGCCGCGCCTTCGCCGAGAAGGCTCGCCTGGCCCATGTGCGAGACATCGAAGAGCGCGGCTTCGGCCCGGCAATGGAGATGCTCGGCGATGATGCCCGCGCCGTACTGAAGCGGCATCGCATAGCCCGCGAAGGCAACCATGCGGGCGCCGAGGCGGCGATGCAGGGAATCGAGCGGGGTCGTCGCAAGCTCGGTTTCGTTGTCGGTCACCGCGCGCTCCAGAGTGGCCCTCCGCCGGCCCATTGCCGGCGGGAAAGACCCCCCTCTGTCGCGGGACCTGAGAGATTCGGACCCCGGGCGATCCGCTGTGGGGCCCTTACTCCGTCGGTGCGGCGGGCAACAAACGTCCCGCCGGCTTTCCAGAGACCCGTCCGCGCGCGCGGTCCTCTCTGCCTGAGCGTTTCCGGGGGCCGGTTGCGCCTTCGGCGGCGGGCCGTATCATCCGCCCCGCTCTCTCCCGCGCGCGTATCGTGCGGGCGAGCCACCATGCCCGATCCCCACGGCCACTTCAACCGCTTCCCTGGGTGATTCCCCGTTCCCCCCAGGGAGCCTTCCTGGACGCTTCGCTGGGACTTCCCTGGCACGTCCCCTGGCACGTCCCCTGGCAGGTCCCCTGGGGGCCGCAACACCGAAGAGAGAGATTTTCCACCGAATGGCTGTCTATACGGAGGTTTCGGACGAAGCGGTGAGCAACTTCCTCACCGAGTACGATATCGGGCACCTTGTCGCCTTCCGCGGCATTGCCGAAGGTGTGGAAAACAGCAACTACGCGCTGCGCACGACGCACGGGGATTACATCCTCACCCTCTATGAACGCCGGGTTGCGCCGGAGGATCTGCCCTGGTTTCTGGGGCTGATGGAGCATCTCGCCGGGCGCGGAATTCCGGGCCCGCGGCCCGTGCCGGGGCGTGACGGTTCGGCCCTGCGCCAGCTCGCCGAGCGCCACGCGGCGATCACGACCTTTCTGCCCGGCGTGTGGCCGAGACGCATCCAGCTTGCCCATTGCGCGCCGCTCGGCGAGGCGCTGGCGAGGCTTCATCTCGCCGGCGAAGGCTATCGGCCCGAGCGCGCCAATGGCCTTGGACCGCATTCCTGGTCGCGCCTGCTCGAAGCGAGCGGGCCGGAGAGCGACACGCTCCGCCCCGATCTCACGGCCGAGCTGAAAAAAGCGCTCGCCCACATCCTCGCCGCCTGGCCGACCGGCCTGCCGCGCGGGCATATTCATGCCGATCTCTTCCCCGACAATGTCTTCTTCCTGGAGGGAAAGATTTCGGGACTGATCGATTTCTATTTCGCCGCGACAGACCTTTTCGCCTATGACATCGCCGTCTGCCTCAATTCCTGGTGCTTCGAGTCCGACATCTCCTGCAATGTCACCAAGGCGCGGGCGCTGCTGCGCGCCTATGACGCGGTGCGCCCGCTTTCGCCGCCCGAACGCGCGGCCCTGCCGGTGCTCTGCCAGGGAGCGGCGATGCGCTTCCTGCTGACCCGGCTCTATGACTGGCTGAATACGCCGGCGGGCGCGCTCGTCACCCGCAAGGACCCGATCGAGTATCTCCGCCGCCTCTATTTCCATCTCGAAGCACGGGACGAGCATGCCTACGGGCTCTGAGCCGCCGGTGGTCGAGATCTGGACGGATGGCGGGTGCCGGCCGAATCCGGGGCCGGGCGGCTGGGCGGCGATCCTTCGCTTCCGCGATATCGAGCGTACGCTTTCCGGGGCTGAGCCCGCGACCACCAACAACCGGATGGAGCTGACCGCTGCGGCAGCCGCGCTCGCGGCGCTGAAGCAGCCATGCCGCGTGATCCTGCACACCGACAGCCAGTATCTTCAGCAGGGCATCACCCGCTGGCAGGCGAACTGGGTGAAACGCAACTGGCGCACCGCCGACGGCAAGAAGGTGCTCAACCAGGATCTCTGGCAGCGCCTGCTGGAAGCCGCGTCACGGCACCAGATCGAATGGCGCTGGGTACGCGGCCATGCCGACGACGCGATGAACGAGCGCGCCGATGCGCTGGCGAGCGAAGCGCGCGAGGCACTCGGGAAACAGGGCTGAGCCCTTTCTCAGTCAAATCAAAATCAGGCCGCGAGAGCGGTGCGTACCGCATCGAGCGCGGCCTCGGCGCGGCTCGCGTCCGGCCCGCCAGCCTGGGCGAGATCGGGGCGACCGCCGCCGCCCTTGCCGCCGACCGCCGTGGATGCGGCCCGTGCGAGTGTCACCGCGTCGAACCGGCCGGTGAGGTCGGGCGAGATGCCGACGACGATGCTCGCCTTGCCTTCGGCGGTGGAGACGAGGGCGACGACACCGCTGCCGATCTTGCGCTGGATCGCATCGGCGAGGTTCTTGAGCTCCCGCGGCGGCACCTCACCCAGATTGCGCGCCGCAAGCCTGACGCCGTTCACCTCCTCCACCATCGCCGCCTCACCGCCGGTGGCGAGGCGGCGCTGAAGCTCGGTGATCTGCCGCTCAAGCCGCCTTCTCTCATCGATCATCGCCTCGATCCGCGCCGGCAGCTCCGCAGGCGGGGTTTTCAGCGCCGCCGCCGCTTCGGCGAGGATCCGGTCCGTCTCGGCGAGGCGCTGCAGCGCGGCCTCGCCGGTCGCGGCCTCGATCCGGCGCAGCCCCGCGCCAATCGCGCTCTCGCTCACGATGCGGAAGAGCCCGATATCGCCGGTGCGCCGGACGTGGGTGCCGCCGCAGAGCTCGATCGAGTAGGCGGCCTTCTTCTCGTCACCCCCACCCATCGAGACGACCCGTACCTCCTCGCCATATTTCTCGCCAAAGAGGGCCATCGCCCCTTCAGAAACGGCGGCCTCGGGGCTCATCAGCCGGGTCGTGACCTCGGTGTTCTCGCGGATGCGCGCATTCACCTCCGACTCCACCCAGGCGAGGTCCCCATGCGCGATCGGATGCGGGTGGCTGATATCGAAGCGCAGCCGGTCGGGCGCGTTCAGGCTTCCCTTCTGCGTCACATGCGTGCCGAGCCGGCGGCGCAGCGCCTCATGCAGCAGATGGGTCGCCGAATGATGCGAACGGATGGCGGTGCGGCGGCCATGATCGACGTCGGCAAGGACAGATGCGCCGACGCGCGCGGTGCCGCCGGTGACACGGCCGATATGGACGATGAGCTCACCCACCTTGCGCTGCGTGTCGGTGATCTCGATCACGAGGCCGTCGGCCCCGGTGATGCGCCCGGTGTCCCCGACCTGGCCGCCCGATTCGGCATAGAAAGGAGTCTGGTTCAGCACCAGCGCGACCGCACTGCCGGTGGGCGCTTCCTCGGCCGGCTTTCCTTCGACGACAAGCGCGGTGATCGCCGCTTCCGCCGTCTCGGTCGTGTAGCCGAGGAACTCGCTCGCGCCGACGCCGTCGCGGACCTCGAACCAGACGCGCTCGGTCGCCGCATCGCCCGAGCCCGCCCAGGAAGCGCGGGCCCGTCTGCGCTGCTCGGCCATGGCTTCGGCAAAGCCCTCGGCATCGACCGTCCGCCCCTCTTCGCGCAGCGCATCCTCGGTAAGATCAAGCGGGAAGCCATAGGTATCATAGAGGCGGAAGGCGACCGCGCCGGGCAGCGGCTCATCGCTGCCGAGTTTTTCCGTCTCCTCGGCGAGCAGGGCGAGGCCGCGCTCGAGCAGGGCCTGGAAGCGGCTCTCCTCCAGTTTCAGCGTATCGGAGATCAGGGTCTCGGCACGCATGAGCTCGGGATAGGCACCGCCCATCTGGCGGATGAGGGAAGGCAGCAGCCGGTACATCAGCGGCTCGCGCGCGCCCATCCGGTAGGCATGGCGCATGGCCCGGCGCATGATCCGGCGCAGCACATAGCCGCGGCCCTCATTCGCCGGCAGCACGCCATCGGCGATCAGGAAGGCGGAGCTGCGCAGATGATCGGCGATGACCCGGTGATCGACACGATAGATCCCGTCCGGCTCCTGGCCGCTCG
>DASZQO010000348.1:0-15812 GCA_035549615.1 Acetobacteraceae bacterium | reverse complement strand
CGGGAGGGGATCGCCCTGCTTCTCCCATCCCGCTGCCGGTCATTGTTCTCTCGCGCGCGCGATTCAGACTTCCGGTGATTTCCCCTTCGGCCATCACGCTTTATGCGCAGCTCCGCTCTGCTGTCGCTGTCGGGCCAAGCTGACGCCACACATCAGCAAGAATCTCGAATGACCGCTTGCGGGCGGAATGGTCGAAGATCTGGGCCGTCACCATCAGCTCATCGGCCCCGGTCGCCGAGACAAACTCCTGAAGCTGCTGGCGAACGGTCTCCGCACTGCCGACGATGGAACAGGCGAGAGAATTTGCCAGCAACGTACGGGCGAGAGGATCGAGATCCTTATCCAGATCATCGACCGGCGGCGGCAATTTGCCGGGCCGTCCACGACGCAGACTGAGGAACGCAAGCTGCAGAGAGGAAAAGAGACGCCGCGCCTCTCGATCCGTCTCCGCCGCGAAGATGTTGACCCCCAACATGACGTGGGGCGTGGCCAGGCGTGGCGAGGGCTGAAAACGGTCCCGGTAGATCGAGACTGCATCTTTCATCTGCTCCGGCGCGAAATGAGAGGCGAAGGCGTAAGGAAGACCGAGCGCAGCAGCCAACGCCGCTCCAAAGGTGCTTGACCCGAGGATCCAGACTTCGACTTTCTCCCCCGCGCCCGGCACGGCTCGCAGCGCCTGGCCGGGTGAGGGGGGATCAAAGTAGGAGAGGAGCTCGAGCACATCCTGAGGAAAATTGTCGGCGTTGCCGGTCAAGTTCCGCCGTATCGCCCGCGTGGCGAGCGGGTCGGACCCGGGGGCTCGGCCGAGCCCCAGATCGATCCGGCCCGGATGCAGGGCGGCCAAAGTACCGAATTGCTCAGCAATAATCAGCGGCGCGTGGTTCGGCAGCATGATGCCACCGGCGCCGATGCGAATACAGCGGGTGCCTGCGGCGACGTGGGCGAGTGCCACCGCCGTGGCGGCGCTCGCGATGCCCGGCATATTGTGGTGCTCGGCCATCCAGTAGCGCGCATAGCCCAGTGACTCGGCAAGTTGGGCGAGATCGCGCGAATTGCGCAGAGCGTGCCCGGCATCACTGCCTTCCGGCACGGGGGAAAGGTCCAGAATGGAAAGCGGAATCATGGCCCACATATAGGGCGCGACAAGATGCCCTGTAAGCCTGCCTCGCCGTGTCGGTGGAAGAAGGTGGGAATCGTCCGATCGACTGCTTGGCCGATTGCTGAGCTGGCGGATTGCTGAATTGAAGAAACGCGTCCCAGCCAGGGCGATGACGCAGTATCGTCTCATTCATTCCGTATAAGATACGGTAGCGGCGATGGGTTCGGAAACAGCGGGGAGGAAATTCTCATGCCCAAAGAATTCGCTGCCGAGTTCGTCGGCACATTCTGGCTTGGGCACATTGGCGCATTCTGGCTTGTCCTGGGCGGGTGCTGCAGGCGCAGCCAGGGCCGGCACTGAGGGTACCGCGGCAATCACGCGAGAAAACGAGGATCGGGAGCGGGAAGAGGGAGCGCGTGCCATCTCATCCCGCTTGGGCATATTTTCATCAGGATTATCGGAGGGGTTTTAGCTCGCCCTCCATGGCACGGTCGAAAATCTCGAGCGCGCGCTCTCGCGTCAGCGTGATCGGATTGCCGCCTGCCGTGGGATCAACGATCGCCATATCGGCGATCTGTGAGCGCTTCTCACCGGGCACCTTGAACGCGGCCAATGTGTGCGGAATCCCGAGATCGGCTCTCAACTTCAGGACGGCTTCAAGAAACGCTTCGAAGGACGGGCCTATCCCGAGATAGGCGGCAAGCCGCGTGATCTTCTCCTCGATCGCGGGGCGGTTGGTGAGCAGCACATAGGGCATGAAGACGGCGTTGGTCGTCCCATGATGGGTATCGTAGAGCGCCCCCACGGGGTGAGAGAGAGAATGGATGGCGCCAAGGCCTTTCTGGAAGGCCGCCGCACCCATGGCCGCCGCGCTCATCATATGGCCGCGCGCGACGATATCACTGCCATCAATGAAGGCGCGCGGCAAATGCTCGAAAACAAGCCGGATCCCTTCGACGGCAATGCCGTCGGCCATCGGATGGTAGGCAGGAGAACAATAGGCTTCAAGGTTGTGCGCCAGGGCATCCATCCCGGTGCCAGCCGTGATGCCAGGGGGCATCCCGACCGTCAGCTCGGGATCCATGATGACCACCCTGGGCATCATAAGGGGATGAAAGATTATCTTCTTCGTGTGGGTCGCCTCGTTGGTGATGACACCCGCGCGCCCCACCTCGGAGCCGGTGCCCGCCGTGGTCGGGACGGCGATGATCGGCGCGATGCCCTTGGGATCCGCCCGCTTCCACCAATCCCCGATATCCTCGAAATCCCATATCGGGCGTGTCTGCCCTGTCATGAAGGCAATGACCTTGCCCGTGTCCAGCGCCGACCCGCCACCGAAGGCGATCACCCCGTCATGCCGGCCGGCGCGGAAAGCATCGATGCCGGCGCCAACATTTGATTCCGTGGGGTTCGGCTTGACATCGGAGAAGAGGGCGCAGGGAATGCCGGCTGCCGCCAGAATATCGCGCGTGGCGGCGGTCAGCGGCAGGCGGGCGAGCCCGCTGTCGGTCACCAGCAAAGGCCTGCTGATGCCCGCCTCTTTGAGACTCTCCGGCAATTCCTTGATACGGCCGGCCCCGAAACGCACCTGTGTCGGATAGCTCCAGTTGGCGACAAGCCTGGTCATGCTCTTGAACTCCCCGGCGTTTCAGATTCGGCGCAGATGGTAGGATTTGGGCTGTGTGAGATTATGGTATCCGATCTCGGATAGAGAGCCGCCCTTGCCTGTTTCCTTGACCCCCGTCCAGACCAGCCCCGGATCGAGATAGTCGCACCGATTCATGAACACCGTTCCGGTTTCGATTCGCGCTCCAAGCGCGGCCGCCCGTTCGATGTCGTTCGTCCAGATTGAGGCGGTGAGTCCATAGGGACTGTCATTCATGAGCGCGACCGCTTCGTCGTCATCCCGGACTTTCATGATGCCGACAACCGGCCCGAAACTCTCTTCACGCATCACCGCCATCTGATGGTTGACGTTGGTGAGTACTTCCGGAGGAAGATAAGGCGAGCCCGGCCTGTCGCGGTCATCCTGCGTATGCAAGTGCGCTCTCGCACCCTTTCGCAAGGCCTCCGCCATCTGCTCACGCACTTGGTCGGCCAGCCGCGGTTGTGCCATTGGCCCAACCATCGTACCCATATCGAGAGGGTTGCCGAGAGCATAGGTCTTGGCATGCTCCACGAAACCATCGAGAAATCGGTCAAACACGGTTTCATGGACATAGATCCGCTCTATGCCGCAGCAACTCTGGCCAGAATTGAAGAAAGCCCCATCGACAAGATTTTCGATGCTGGCTTCGAGCGGGGCGTCTTCCCGGACATAGGCAGGATCCTTGCCGCCGAGCTCGAGCGCAAGAGAAGCAAAGGTTCCGGCGGCGGCTTTCTCGATCCGGCGGCCTCCTTCAACCGAGCCGGTGAAATTGATGTGATCGATCGCGCCTGAGCCGATCAGCGCTTCTGTCGCCTGATGGCTCATGGCGAGATTCTGAAAGATGCCTTCGGGCAGTCCTGCGTTCCGGGCCGCCGCGGCAAAACGCTCACCGACAAGCAGGGTCTGGGAGGCGTGCTTGAGAATGACGGCGTTGCCCGCCATCAGCCCGGGGACGACGGCGTTGATCGCGGTGAGATAAGGGTAGTTCCAGGGCGCAATCACCAGCATCGTGCCAAGCGGCTCACGGGTGATGAACCGACGGAACCCATCCTTTCCGCTTCTTTGGATCGGTTTCAGGGCCTCTTCGGCAATGGCGATCATGTGGCGTCCGCGTTCCTCGACCCCACGGGCCTCTCCACCGAAGCGGACCGGCCGGCCCATCTGCCAGGCGAGCTCTGGGACGATTTCTGCGTTCATGCCGAGCAGGGCATCGAGGAACCGTGTCAGACCAGCCGCGCGTTCGGCGAGAGCGGCCTCACGCCAGCGTGCTTGTGCGTGCCTGGCCTGTGCCACTGCGGCCCGGATTTCGGCTGCGGTCGCGATTGGCCGTTCGGCATAAACCCGCCCATCGATGGGCGATATGATCTGAACCGTTTCGGTCATAAGCTCTCTGTTCCCGTTCCTGCTCCACGGGCTGCCAGAGCGTGTGCAGTGTTCTGCCGCGCAGATTCACATGCTCCCGGATCGCTCCGCGATGCAGTCAAGCGCGATCCGCTCTAGGCCCGCTCGAAGCAACGTTTCAGTTCCCAGTCGGTAACGCGGCGGTCATATTCGAACTGCTCCCATTCCGCCGTGTGGACATAATGGGCAATGACATCCGCCCCAAAGGCCTCTCGCAGCATGGACGAACCCTTAAGAGCTTCGATCGCGGCACGCAGCGTCTTCGGTATGTCCCTGAGACGTTTCTCGAGGTAGGCATCACCCTTGAATGGTGGCTCGAGAGCAAGCCTCTCCTCGATCCCTTTGATCCCAGCGGCGAGCAGGGCGGCGAAAGCGAGATAGGGATTGAGATCGGCCCCGCCAATTCGACACTCAACCCTGACTGACCTCGTGTTCGCCCCGCAAACCCGGAAGCCGGCGGTGCGGTTGTCATGGCTCCAAACGATCTTGGTGGGCGCAAAGGTACCTGCCTGAAAACGCTTGTAGGAATTGACATAGGGCGCGAGAAACCAGGTGATATCGGCCGCGTGGCGCAAAAGCCCGGCCATGAATGAACGGATGGTTTCCGACATGCCGTGATCAGCGTCCGGATCGAAAAAAGCAGGATTGCCCTCCCTGTCGGCAAGCGACATGTGAATGTGGCATGAGCTTCCAGCCAGCGCATAGTCCCACTTGGCCATGAAGGTGACCGCTTTGCCCTTCGCATGGGCGATCTCCTTGATGGCATTTTTCAGAATGGTATGGCGATCCGCCATTGTGAGCGCCTCGGCATAGCGCACATTGACTTCTTCCTGCCCTGGTCCCCACTCACCCTTTGTATTCTCCACAGGGATGCCCGAGGCTTCCAGGTGCTGGCGGACGGCACGCATCACCTCTTCTTCCTTGCTCGTCTGAAAGATGTGGTAATCCTGGATGTAATAGCCGGCGGTCAGCAAGCTCCGATATCCTTTGTCGTGGATGGAGCGATAGTCTTCATCAAAGAGATAGAATTCCAGCTCCGACGCGAAGTTGGCCCTGTAGCCCAGGGAAGCAAGGCGATCGAGCTGAGTCCTGAGTATCGCGCGCGGGCTGTGGGCGATCGGCTTATGACGATGATGATCGACGAGATCGCAGAGCACCAGAACCGTCCCTTCGAGCCAGCTTGCCCGGCGAAGCGTCGTGAGATCCGGTTTCAGGACGAAGTCGCCATAGCCCTTTTCCCAGTTGGCAACTTCATAGCCGGGAACTGGCTCCATATCGATGTCATTGGCAAGAAGATAGTCGCAGCCGTGGGTCTCTTCATGCGCCGCATCGAGGAAATATTCGGCCTGGAAACGTTTTCCGATCAATCGCCCCTGCATATCCGGAAAGCAGGCGAGAACGGTGTCGATCGTGCCTTCGGCCACCCATTGCTTCAAGCCTTCGAACGTGACGATGCTGCGCATGTCGCTTTCGCCTTTCCATCCTTATCCAATGTGCGCGGTTATTGTTGCTTGGAAAGGGTCCCACGGCACGGTGCACAATAGAGACCCTCTCTTTACCCCGGCTTCTCGCGCTTGGCGCGATCGGCGTACGACCGCCGGGGAGAGATGGGTTGGTGTCCTGCCCCTTCCGTTCGCTGCCATAAGCGGCGAACGGAAGGGATCAGCAGGCCACGGGAAATAAAGGCGCGTGCGCCGATCTGCGCCGCCGCCAATGATCAGAAACGTCCGCATCGGGACACTAGGCTTCGAGCTCGCCCACGGCTTTTTCCTCGGCCAGGATCTCTGCCTGCCGTTTGGCAATGAGATCGCCGACCGGCGGCCCCGGAAACTTCCAGCGCGCGATTCCGAACCACAGCACGGCCATAAGAACCAGAAGACCGATCGTATAGGTCAGGACGCTGTCATTGGGTGGCTGGATGCCGATGGCAAAGAGCACCACTGCCCAGAGCACCGTGATGACGGCAAACGGTTTGGAAAAGGCGCGAAGCTGGAATGGCCCCTTGCTCGTCCAGCTTCTGCCTTCCGCCAGCAGGCCAGCCGCCACCGGCATCGCGTACGAGATATAGAGGAAGACCGCGCAACCGGCGGCCAATGTCAGAAAGGCCGGTGTGTAAAGGGTGGACAGAATGGCGAGAGCACCGCCAATCCAGATCGCATTCACGGGGGTGCGATGGGTCGGGCTGACATGACGCAGGAATGTCGAGAAGGGAAAGCCGCCATCGCGGGCGAATGCGAAGATCATGCGCGAGAGCGACGTCAGGCCGGCCAGGGCGCACAGGTAGTTGGCGACCACGATGCCGATGCAGAGCAGCAATTTCAATGCCCCTGGCATGGACGACCCGTCCATGAGCCAATAAAAGACATTGCCGCCCTGCTTGGCGGCGGCGGCCGTGTTCGGCATGGCGAGCACAAAGGAGCAGACCATGATCCAGCCGAAAAGGAACGACCAGAAAACGGAGCGGATCATGCCCTTCGGAACATTCATCGCCGCTTGGCGGGTTTCCTCTGATGTATGCGCCGAAGCATCGAAGCCGGTGATGGTATAGCCAGGCAGCACCAGGCCGAGCAGAAAGGCCACCAGCAGACTGTTGCTCCGCGGCCAGACCCCGCCCCCTGCATCGCCCGTGTAGTTGGTGAAGGTAAAGAGCCGGCCGATCTCTATGCTGGGTGCGTAAGCCAGGAAGGCGAGTGTCAACACAATGGCTACGAAGAAGATCAGATAGCCGCTGAAATCGGTGAGGTGTGTCGTGGTGCGAATGCCTCTGTGATTGAATAGCGCCTGGGAGGCGAGAATGACGACCATGGCGGCGGCCTGAACCCAATATGCGCCGCTTGCGAATTGATCGGCGAAAGGCTTCGTGGTGTCCGGCATGGCCACCGCGGCGTTCATGCCGAGATATTTGACGCCGATCAGATTGACAAAAAGGGTCCAGGTGCCGACATCGACCGAGGAGACGACAAAGATCAGGCCAAGCAAGTTGAACCAGGCCGTCGCCCAGCCCCAGCCGCGCCCGCCCAGGATCGATGACCAGTGATAGAGGCCGCCGGCCGTTGGATAGGCGGATCCGATCTGGCCCATTGCAGCGGCGACAACCAATGAGAAAATGCAGGCAAGCGGCCATCCGATTCCGACGGCGCCACCGCCGGCGCCGCTAAAAGCAGCCTGAAACGAGGTAATGCCGCCGGCAAGAATACAGATAATCGAGAACGAGATGGCGAAATTCTGGAACTGGCCCATGCGCCGTGCCAGCTCCTGGGCGTAGCCCATGCCGTGAAGCTGCTGAATATCGGCTTGAGCCCCCGCATATTCCTCCGTTTCATGGCGAGTGGTCATCGAGATTCTCCCTGATGCTGTGCCCCTGATGTTGCGATCCCGTCCTTGGTCTAGAGGGTGGATTGGTCGATATGTGTTTCATGGATGGGGATTCGCGTCTTCGCTGTCGTGAGCGCCGGCTGTCTGACGGACCCCCTCTTGCCATGTTTCGGCTGGTTTTGCCGCCGCTTTGTTCATTGCGGCTGCCGGCCGGCTTGCTTCGTCATGCCCGCCGGCCAAGGCCGGGCCGGCCGCTCCGGCGATCGCCTCGGCAATCCTGCCAGCCCATGCGTCCTGAGATTCACAGGTCTTTAGCTCATCGTTGCGGATCTCGATCATGACATTCATCAGTCCGCGCAGGAGCGCATGCCGCTCAAGCGTGAAATAGACTTCTTCCGCCGGCACATAGGGCTCGTTTTCCGCCACGGAGAGCGCTCGATCTGCGCGCAATCGCGCAAGCACGAGGCTGCTCAGCCGAGTGTCGGTGTCATGGATGATGCCCGCTTGCCATGGGCGCCACACGCCTTTGAAGACAGGCGTAAAACTGTGAATCGCGACGACCGCGGGCGGAAGAAGGCCGGCCGCCATCCGCCGCGCGGCAACCTTGCCAATGAGCTGATCGATGGCAGCGTGATAGGGACTATAGATGGCATCAATCCGGTGCTGCCGGTCAGCCGGAGTGAGATTCGCGTTGCCCGGTATCAGCGTGGTCTCGCTCATCGCCGGAATGAGCGTCGGTGAGCCGAGGGGCCGATTCATATCGATGACCAGCCGTGACACGGTGGAGAAGATGAGCGGCGCGTCGAGCCGGGCCGCGAGGCGAAGCGAGACGGCAAGCGCGCCCGGATCCCAGGCGATATGCGTCTCGCGGGCGGCCGGCGGGAGGCCGAGATCACCCCAGGACTCGGGAATTCGGTTCGAGGCATGGTCGCAGACGATGATGATCTGCCCCGCGCCGTCGATATTCTTCACCTCAAAGGGAGCCCTACCCACTCTGTCGCCTCCCCTGCCGAGTTGTAATAAATTATACCAAAATGAAATGAATGTCAAGTTCTGTAATAGGAAATACGCCCGCAGGCGGTTCGGGGCCGCGAAGACTGGTGGCGCAGGGGAGGCGGCATGACGCTGGATGAGAGTGCAACGATCTCGGAACGGATCCGGCTCGGGCTCGGCCGGCTCACGCCAACCGAGCGCAAGGTGGCGCATATCCTGCTCGCCAATTATCCCGTTGCCGGGCTCGAAACGGTCTCTGAGTTCGCCTGCCGAGCTCAGGTCAGTGCGCCGACGGTGCTCCGCTTTGTGTCGCGGCTGGGTTTCGCGAGCTATCCGGATTTCCAGCGCGCGCTCCGCAGCGAGCTTGAGCAGCAGGTCCAGTCACCCCTCGTGAAGGCCCGCTTTTCGCTCGAAAGCACCACGCCTACGGGGCAGCTTCTGAATCGCTTCCATCAGTCGCTCGCAGACAATCTTGCCAAGACGTTTCGCAGCGTACCATCCGCCGAATTTGACGCCGTGGTCGATATCTTTTCGGATCGCCGCCGAAAGGTGCTGACGATCGGCGGCCGCTTTAGCGACGCACTCGCGCTTTATTTGAGCTTTCATCTGAGGATCATTCGTTCCGGTGTCAGCCATATCGGCGGCCAGAGCGCCAACTGGCGGGATCATCTTCTCGATCTTGGCGAGCGTGATTGCCTGGTGATCTTCGACATCCGGCGCTATGCGCCGGATCTGGCCGAGCTCGCCGCCATCGCTTCAGACCGTCGTGTTGGTATCGTTCTGTTTACAGACCAGTGGCTTTCGCCCATCGCTCAAAAAGCAGCCCATATCCTCGCGGCCCATGTTCCGGTGCCGTCGCGCTGGGATTCCATGGTTGCGCTGCTGGCTCTGGTCGAGGCTGTTGTCGCATCGACCACCGAACGGCTCTGGTCAACGGCGGAGAGCCGGCTGGCGGCGCTGGAAACAATGCGGCATGTGCCGCGTGGCGGCTGATGGGATGTCCCGCAATTTGCGCGCCACGATCGCGGCCGCGCCTTCGATGGCGTGCCGGGCAGGAAGAGCCTCAAGCTGCGGGAGAGGATTGTGCGCTTAGAGCAGATCGCGCTCGACGGGATCACAGGGCGATCCGCGCGCGCGTCGATCTGGCCGGCGAAACGCGCCTGAAGCGTGTTCCGTCAAACGGAACGCGCTCCGGCGAGCCGCCTCCTTGTGCGTGCAAGCGCGGCGGAGATGCGATCGGCAATGGGGGATGGCGGTCAGAATCCGCAATCGCGCGGGGCTGCTCGGGCATCGCCGCGCCGATCCGCAGGCCGATGCGGCAGAGTGGGGGGTGCCGGGGCTTCAAGATCCCGGCCCTGTTGCAGGGGACAGCGCGCCCTGGCGAGAGCGGCGCCGATCAGGACCAGAGATGGCGCGGCAAGATCATCGATACCGGAAGCGTCGGCGAGATCGACCAGACGGCCCTGCCAGAGTTTTTCGCCCGCGCGGCTTGCGTTGCAGACGATGGCGGCCGGTGTGGCCGGATCGAGACCCGCCGCGATCAGGTGCTCGGCAATCAACCGCGCGTGGCGCGCGCCCATATAGATGGCGAGCGTGGAGCGCATCCGCGCGAGCGCCGCCCAGTCCTGATCGGGAAGCCTGCCGTCGCTGCCATGGCCGGTGAGAAACGTGACGAGACGGGCGCATCCGCGCATGGTGAGAGAGGCTTCCAGCGACGCGGCCGCGGCGCTTGCCGCGGTGATGCCGGGAATGATGCGGACCTCGAGACCGGCCGCGCGCAGGGCGGCGATCTCCTCATTGGCGCGGCCGAACACCATCGGGTCGCCCCCCTTAAGCCGCAGCACCCGCGCGCCACCGCATGCGGCGGCGATGAGCGCCCGGTTGATCGCGTCCTGGCTCATCGTGTGGCGGCCGCAGCGCTTGCCCACATCCACGAGCCGCGCCGTCCGGGCGAGGGCGAGGACCCGGTGATCGACCAGCGCGTCATGCAGGATGATCTCGGCGGTATCGATCGCGCGGGCGGCCTTCACGGTCAACAGGTCCGGATCGCCCGGACCCGCGCCAGCGAGGATCACCGTGCGTGGCGGCCAGTCATGCGGGTTCGCGGAGGCGTGCCTCACGGAGCAATCCTTTCAGTTCGGAGAGGCAGGAGCCGCAGCCTGTGCCGGCCCGGGTTGCGCGGCCGATGGCGGCAGGGTCGGCGAGGCCGTCGCGCGCGATGGCGTTCTGGATCGTACGTTCGCTCACCTGATGACAGACACAGAGAATTCTCTCGCCATGCTCCGCACTTTTCCGGCTGGTGAAGAGCGCGGCCGGATCGTGCCTGTCCCAGGCGCGTGTGAAGAGGGTTTCGAGCGCTTCGGGTGCTGGCAAAGCTTGGCCCGCAGGTGAAAGATGGAGGAGCAGAACGAGTTTCGATCTGTCCAGCAGGGCAAGACGGAAGACCGAGCGGCGTACATCGGCATAATCGACCGTGGGCACCTCCGCGGGCAGCACGAACAGTGACCCGGCGATCGCCTGGCCCGTCTCGGCGGGGAACAAGGGCGAGAGCCCGGTGAAGCGGAGCAAGACACGCCCATCGGCGCGCGGGGTGCGCGACCAGAGCGCTTTTCCGCTGAGGCCAGGCTGGAGAGTGACGGGGATGGAGGCGAGAGCGATGCCGTGCCAGCGCGGCGTGAGGCGCGCGATGCGAACATGGCCATGTTTGAAGGCAGGCTGGCCGGAGACCGGATCGCGCGCGGCACCGATGACGGCGTTGATCGTGCCCGCGCTGCCTGCTGCCTCCGTCCAGTGGATCGCGGCGAACAGTGTGCCTTCGCGTTGCCCCGGCGTGATCACTGCAGGCAGCACGGTGCGTTTTTCACCATTCGCGATCGCGACAGGATCGCCGGGCGCGATGTCGAGCCGCTGGGCATCGGCCGGGGCGATTTCCAGTTGCGCTTCCTCGCGATGCGTCATGAGCGCGGTGACCCGGCCGGTGCGGGTCATCGTGTGCCACTGATCGCGCAGCCGGCCAGTGTTCAATGTGAAAGAGGTGCTCGGTGTGAAAGGAGGGCCGGGCTTGGCCGGCGCCAAGGGGGGCGCGACAGCGACGAAACGGGCGCGGCCATCCTCGGTCGGGAAGCCGCCATTGGCGAAGAGGCGCTCCTCTCGGGTTCCGAGCGGCCAGCGCCGGGGGGTGAGCGCATCATATTCCACATCCGAGATATTCGCGAGCGTGCCGAGATCGAATAGCCGCGCGCGGTGATTGAGATAGGCGGTGAGCGCTGCATGCTCGCGGAAGATCGCCGCCGGACCCGAAAAATCGAAGTTTTGGGGAAAACCCAGACGGCGTCCGAGCTCGGCGAACATCCACCAGTCCGGTCTCGCGGCGCCGGGCGCACGGCGAAAGGCGCGCTGGCGCGAGATCATGCGCTCCGAGTTGGTGACGGTGCCGTCCTTCTCCGACCAGCCAGAGGCCGGCAGCACGAGATGGGCGCGCGCGGTCGTTGCGGTCGGCCAGCAATCAGCGGCGACGACGAAAGGGCAACGATCGAGTGCCGCGCGCACGCGGCCGCTCTGCGGCATGCTCTCGGCGGGGTTGGTGCCGGCGATCCAGAGGGCCTTGATCTCTCCGTCATGCACGGAATCGAAGAGATCGACAGCCTTGAGCCCGGGCTTACGGGCGAGGTTCGGGGCGTGCCAGAAGCGCGCGAGCCGCGCGCGCGCCGCTTCGTCCCCGAAACCGATATGGGCTGCGAGCTGGGTGGCGAGCCCGCCCACCTCACGCCCGCCCATCGCGTTCGGCTGGCCGGTGAGCGAGAAGGGCGCCGCGCCAAGCTTGCCGATTCTTCCTGTGGCGAGATGGAGATTGAGGATCGCCTGCACCGTATCGGTGCCGTGCACCGATTGGTTGACGCCTTGCGAGAAGGCGGTGACCATACGCGGCGTGGCCGCGACATGCGTGGCGAGCGTGGCAAAAAGGGCGGAATCAACGCCATGGGGAACCTCCGCCGCCGCCGCGAGCGCTTCCGGAAAACCGCTGGTATAGCGGGCGATATAATCATGGTCGAGCGCTCCGCGCCGGGCGCATTCGGCAAGCAGGGCGGCGAACAGCGCGCCATCGCCGCCAGGAGCGACCGGCACGTGCAGATCGGCGAGTTCGGCCGTTGCACTTCGCCGCGGATCGACGACGATGATCCGGCTGCCGCGCCTCTCGCGGGCCGCGAGCACGCGCTGAAAGAGAACCGGATGGCACCAGGCGGCGTTGGAGCCGACAAAGAGAATAAGATCCGCTTCCTCGAAATCCTCGTAGAGTCCCGGAACAACGTCCTCACCGAAGGCGCGGATATGCGCAGCAACCGGGGAGGCCATGCAAAGGCGCGAGTTGGTGTCGATATTCGCGCTGCCGATGAAGCCTTTCATCAGCTTGTTGGCGACGTAATAATCCTCGGTGAGGAACTGGCCGGACACGTAAAAGGCGACCGAGTCCGGCCCATGAGCGGCGATCGCGGCGCGGAAGCGGGCGGCGGCGAGATCGAGCGCTGCATCCCAGCTTGTTTCCCGGCCATTGATCAAAGGCGTGATGAGACGTTCGCGATCATCGAGGGTGAGGCCGAGCGTTTTCCCCTTGACGCAAAGCCGGCCACGATTGGCCGGATGGTCCGGATCGCCCCCGATGCCATCGGAGGCCGCGCGTACGCCGCAGCCGACGCCGCAGTAAGGGCAGGTGGTTTTCATGCTCCATTGAGGGAAAGGAGAATGCGCCCGTCCTCCACCCGCACGCGAAAACACGGCACGCAGGGGGCTTCCTCTCCTTCGGCGATGCCGGTTGCGAGCGCGATGACCCAGTTGTGGAGCGGGCAGGTGACACGCTCACCATGCACGATGCCGTGGCTGAGCGGGCCGCCACGATGCGGGCAGCGATCGGCGAGCGCGAAGACCCGGTCTTCGCCGGTGCGGAACAGGGCGATCGTCTCCCCCTGCGTAACCACCGTCCGCGCGCCGCGCCGTGGGATTTCCTCGAGCCCGGCGACATCGATGCTCTCGTCGCTGACGAGGGTTCCATCCATCACGCGAGCTCCTTAACCGGCTGGAATTTTGCCGCATGATCACGCCCGGAATGTTCTGCCCAGGGATCGCTCTGGGAAAAGCTCTGGGCATGGCGGAACCGGGCGGCAAGGGCGGCGCGCCCCTCCTCATCTTCGACGACGCGCGCGCGCACGTATTCGATGCCGACGCGCTCGATCCACGGCGCAGTACGCTCGAGATAGCGCGCCTCCTCCCGGTAAAGCTGCAGAAATGCCGCACAATATTCGAGCACCTCGGCCTCGGTTGCCACTTTGCAGAGCAGGTCGGTGCCGCGCAGCTTGATCCCGCCATTGCCACCGACGAGGAGTTCCCAGCCCGACTCGGTCGCGATCACGCCGAAATCCTTGATGCTCGCCTCGGCGCAGTTCCGCGGGCAGCCCGAGACCGCCATCTTTACCTTGTGCGGATGCCATGATCCCCAGGCCATTTTCTCGAGCGCGATGCCCATCCGCGTCGAATTCTGGGTGCCGAAGCGGCACCATTCCGAGCCGACGCAGGTTTTGACCGTCCGCAGCGCCTTGCCATAGGCATGGCCGGAGACGAGCCCGGCTGCGTTGAGATCGCGCCAGACGGCGGGGAGGTCCTCACGCCTCACGCCCAGCATATCGATCCTCTGGCCGCCGGTGATCTTGACCTCCGGGATTGCATATTTCTCGACCACATCGGCGATGGCCCGAAGCTCCCGCGCATTCGTGATGCCACCCCACATGCGCGGCACGACCGAGAAGGTGCCGTCCTTCTGGATGTTCGCGTGCATCCGCTCATTGACGAAGCGCGATTGCGCATCATCCACATATTCGCCGGGCCAGGCGCAGAGGAGATAGAAATTGAGCGCCGGCCGGCAGGAGGCGCAGCCATCCGGCGTCTTCCATTCGAACGCCTGCATTACCGCCGGGATCGATTTGAGCGCCCCGAAGGCGATGCGCCGCCGCACCTCGTCATGCGAAAGTTCCGTGCACTTGCACATCGGCTTGACCGGAGCGGGTGCGTACGCCGCGCCAAGCGTTGCCCGGAGCAGAGCCTCCACCTCAGATGTGCATGAGCCACAGGACGCGGAGGCCTTGGTCTTCGCCCGCACGTCCTCAATGGTCTTGAGGCCGAATTCCGCGATGGCGGCCGTGATCCTTCCCTTGCTCACGCCATTGCAGCCGCAGATCTCGGCCTCGTCCGGGAGTGAAGCGGTCCGCGCCAAGGGATCGGGCGGGCTTTCCGCACTCTCCGCCACGGCAGGGCCGAAGATCACGGTATCGCGGATCGGATCGATATCCACCCCGTCTCTCATCAGTTGGAAATGCCACCCGGCGTCGCGCGCATCGCCGATCGCGATGAAGCCGACGATACGATCCTCGCGCAGCACCAGCCGGCGATAGACGCCGCGCGCGGCGTCACGCAGCACGATGTCTTCGGTCGTCGCGTCGCCGAGAAACCTGCCTGCCGAGGCAAGATCGATGCCCGAGACCTTGAGCCGTGTCATTGCGGCGGCGGAGCGGAATCCCTCCGTTTCCATCCCGGCGATCGCCTTCGCTGCGATCTTTGCCATCTCCCAGATCGGAGCGACCAGCCCGAAGGTCTCGCCGTCACGCTCAACACATTCGCCGATCGCGAAGATCGCGGGATCCGATGTGCGCATTGTCTCATCGACGATGACACCGCGGCCGCAGGAAAGCCCGACCGCCCGGGCGAGGCCGGCATTTGGCCGGATGCCGACGGCCATCACCACAAGATCGGCGGCGATCTCGCGCCCGTCCTTGAGCCGTACCGCGCGCACGCGCTCATCGCCGAGAAAGGCCTCGGTTTCGGTTGCCGTGAGGATCGTGATACCGCGCGCGGTGAGCGCCGCTTCCAGAAGATGCGCCGCCGAGGCATCGAGCTGACGCTCCATCAGCGTCGGCATGAGATGGATCACGCTGACCGCGGCACCGCGCAGGCTGAGCCCGTGCGCGGCTTCGAGCCCGAGCAGCCCGCCGCCGATCACCACCGCGCGGCAACCGGGCCTGGTGATCGCCAGCATCTCCTCGACATCGGCGATGCTGCGGAATGTGAGCACGTTGCCGAGCTCGCGGCCGGGAACCGGCAGGGCGAGCGGATTCGAGCCCGTCGCGAGGAGGGCGAGATCGTAATGAACTTTTGTGCCCGCGGCGCCCTGGATGATCCGCTCCTTGCGGTCGATCCAATCCACGTGCTCGCCGGCGACGAGCCGAATATTGTTGCGCTCGTACCAGGCGAAATCATTGATGACGATATCTTCGAAGCGCTTGTCGCCGGCGAGCAGCGGCGAGAGCATGA
>DASZQO010000347.1:0-8360 GCA_035549615.1 Acetobacteraceae bacterium | reverse complement strand
ATCAACCTCCGCCTGAAACCCGACACGCTGCGCGGGGAAATCGCCGCGATCCTGCGCGCCGGCGCTTCTTACGGGATGAGCGAGCGAGGGGCGGGACGGCGGGTCAACGTCGAATATGTCTCGGCCAACCCGACGGGGCCGATGCATATCGGCCATTGCCGCGGCGCGGTGGTAGGCGATGCGCTCGCCAACCTGCTTGCCAAGACCGGCTACAAGGTAACCAAGGAATATTACATCAACGATGCGGGCGCGCAGGTCGAGGCGCTCGCCTGGGCTGCCTACTGGCGCTATCTTGAGGCGCTCGGCCGGCCCGTTCCGGAAGAGGAATTTTCCGCGATCGTGCCGGGCGGGCTGCAATATCGGGGCGATTACCTGATCCCGATCGGCGCAGCGCTTGCGGATCGCTACGGTGAGACATTGGTGGGCGAGCCGCCGGCGCCCGAGACGATGGCCATCATTCGCGCGTTCGCGGTGCAAGAAATGATGCGGGCGATCCGCGAGGATCTTGCGTTGCTCGGGGTGGTGCCGGATGTCTTCACCTCCGAGCGCGCGCTGCTTGAAGCAGGGGCGGTGGACGAGGCGATCAGCGATCTCCGGGACATGGGGCTGATCTACGAAGGAATTCTCGAGCCGCCAAAAGGCAAGCTGCCTGAGGATTGGGAAGCGCGCGAGCAGACGCTCTTTCGCGCCCGTGAGTTCGGCGACGAGACCGACCGGCCGCTGCGGAAAGCCGACGGCACGAACACGTATTTTGCCAACGACATCGCCTATCATGCGGATAAGATCAGACGTGGGGCGGAGATCCTGATCGATGTCTGGGGCGCTGATCATGGCGGCTATGTGCGGCGCATGCAGGCGGCGGTGGGCGCACTCTCCGCGCGGCGTGTGCCGCTCGAGGTCATTCTCTGCCAGATCGTGCATGTGGTGCGGGGCGGCAAGCCGGTCCGCATGTCCAAGCGTGCCGGCAGCTACATCACGCTGCGCGACCTGATCGAGGAGGTCGGGCGCGATGCGGTGCGCTTCACCATGCTGACGCGCAAGGCCGACGCGCAGATGGAGTTCGATCTCGACCAGGCGGTGGCGCAAACGCGGGAGAATCCCGTCTTCTATGTCCAGTACGCCCATGCGCGCTGCCGCTCGGTGCTGCGCGCGGCGGTGGACATGCTGGGCGCGGAGGCGGTGGCCGAGGGCACACTGGCGAAGGCGGCGCTCGATCCGCTGGAGGCCGGGGCGGAGCTTGCGGTGATGCGCCGGCTGGTGGCGTTCCCGCGCACCGTGGAGGCTGCTGCCGAGGCACGGGAGCCGCACCGAATCGCGTTTTTCCTCTATGATCTAGCCGGCGATTTTCATATCCTATGGAACCGGGGGCGCGAGGACTCGAGCTTCCGCTTCCTGAACATGAGCCGGCCGGCCGAGACGCACGCACGGTTGGCGCTGGTGGCGGCAACTGCCGTGGTGATTCGGGCCGGTCTGAACATTTTGGGGGTAACCCCGGTCGAGGAGATGCGCTGAGCCGTGCGCGACGATCTTGAGATTCCCGCCCCCGGATATCGTGTGGCCCGGTCATCGGGCGGCCTGGACCCGGCCACGCGGCGGCTTGCGACGATTGCCGCAGGCATCGGCGGGGCGCTGGTGGTGCTGGTGGGGATTTGGTCGATGGTTGGCGGGGGAAGCACCGGGATCCCCACCGTCGTGGCGCCAGCGGGCGCGATGCGGGAGAAACCCGCCAATCCTGGCGGAATGCAGGTGACGGGCACGAACGAGTCGATCCTCGATGGCGGCGGCGATTCGAACGGCCAGCCCGCGCTCGCGCCGCCACCTGAGACACCCGATCTGCAAGCCTTGCAAAGCCCGCCTGCCGCCAAGCCGGCGTCAGCGCCGACGCAGGTGACGGAGGACGGCGAGTCCGTGCCGCCCGCCGGCGCGGCAATGGGCACGAACAATTTGGGCGCGAGCAATGCGAACACCAGCGCGCCCGTTTCCGCCAATGGCCTCCCGCTGCCACCGCCCTCGCCGCCACCGCTCCAGCTCGCCGCGCTCTCCGCCACGCCGCCGCCGCCCGCCGCGATCGGCACCGGCACGCGGACAGAGGTGCAGTTGGCCGCGCTGAGCTCGAAAGAGAATGCTCTCAGCGAATGGCAAAAGCTGCAGGCGGCGATGCCCGATCTGCTCGACGGACGCCAGCCGCTCATCTCCAAGGTCGAACTGGACGGACATGTCTTCTGGCGGCTGCGGACGGGCGGTTTCGAAAATATCGCTCAGGCGACCAGCTTCTGCGCCTCGGTGCGCGCCAAGGGGATGGCTTGCGACATTGCCTCCTTTTAGGGCTGACCGCGATCAGGCGGACTCGGCTGATCGCGTGAAGATGCCTGCAGAAACAAACAGAGAGAGCGGTTTGCGTGAGCCAGAGCGAGCGCAAATACCTCTCGGGCCTGGTGATCGTTACCACATGGCTGCGACGGGGCTTCCCGCCAACCTGTTGGCGTGGCCCTAATGCAAGCGGATTTGGCCGAATGACGTGTCAAGTCGCCCAGTCACATCAATTCCATGGCTTTGGCGGATCGCTATGCGATCTCCTAAAGCCATATTGATCTGATCGCTCTCCCATCGGATGCGTGCCGCCATCGTCGGCCTGGCCGGGCCGGTGCTTGCGCCGGACGAAATGGTCTTGCTGCGCGAGTATCCTCCCGCCGGCGTAATCCTGTTTGCACGCAATATCGAGGCGCCGAATCAGCTCGCCCGGCTGATGGATGCGCTGCGGCAGGTGCTGCCGCCCGAATCGGTGCTCATGATCGACCAGGAGGGCGGACGCGTGGCGCGGCTTCGCCCACCGCACTGGCCGGCGCATCCGCCGGCCGCCGCGCTCGGCAGGCTCTACGGTGAGGATCGCGCGGCTGGAATGCGGGCTACCTGGCTCACCGGAGCGTTGATCGGCCTCATGTGCGGCGAGGCGGGGTTCGATGTGGTCACCGCGCCGGTGCTCGATCTCGGCCTTCCCGGCGCGGATGCGGCCATCGGGGACCGCGCGTTCGGCCCTGATCCGCGAATGGTGGCGCGGCTGGGCAGATCCTTCGCGAAAGGGCTGCTCGCGTCCGGCTGCCAGCCGGTGATGAAGCATGTTCCCGGCCATGGCCGCGCGATGGTGGACAGCCATCGTGTGCTACCGCGGGTTGAAACCGCCCATCTTGGCGCCGACCTTGCGCCCTTCGTGTACAATGCCGGCCTGCCTTGGGCGATGACTGCCCATATCCTCTACCCTCATTGGGATGCAGAGATGCCGGCGACCCTGTCCGAGACCATCATCCGCGAGATCGTGCGCGGCCGGATCGGCTTCACCGGCGTTCTGGTGACGGACGATCTTGCCATGGGCGCGCTTACCGGCCCGCCCGAGGCGCGTGCCATGGCGGCGCTTGGAGCCGGGGCCGATCTCGCGCTCTATTGCACAGGCCAGGGGAAGGCGAACGAAGCGGTGCTTCGGGCGGTGCCCGAGATCGCGCCAGCGGTGGCGGCGCGGCTGGCGCAGGCACGCGCTATGGCAGCTTCCGCGCGGGTGACGCTCGATGCCGCGTCTCTCGCCGCGGAGCGGGCGAGGCTTCTTTCGGCGTGAGCGCGATCGTCATCGGGATTCTGCTGGCGGGCGTGCCTGTCGTGCTCGCGATCACATTGCATGAAGCCGCGCACGGCTATGCCGCGCTCGCGATGGGCGATGACACAGCGAAGCTCGCCGGGCGGCTCTCACTCAATCCGCTCCGGCATATCGACCGGGTCGGCACGATCCTGCTGCCCGGCATCCTGGTATTGAGCCAGCTGCTTGTTTTTCATCGCATCCTATTCCTCTTCGGCTGGGCCAAGCCGGTGCCGGTGGGTGCGTGGAAGTTCCGCGATCCGCGCCGCGGCATGGCGGTGGTGGCGGCGGCTGGGCCGGCGATGAATTTCTTCCTCGCCTGGCTCGGCGCGCTCGCGCTCTATCTGCCGGGCGTGCTGCCGGGGCTCTCCGCGGACTTCGCGACCCTTTTTTGCCAATATTTTATCCTTGCGAACCTCGCCCTCGGCCTGTTCAACCTCTTGCCGATTCCGCCGCTCGATGGCGGGCGGATCGTCATCGGCGTGCTGCCGGCGCCGCTGGCGCTGGCCTATGCCCGGGTGGAGCGGGTGGGCATCCTGATCGTGCTCGTGTTCTTCTTTTTGCTGCCGGCCCTGCTGCAAGGTGCCGGGATCGCCTTCGACCCGATTCGGGCGGTGCTCGACCGGGTCCTGCCGGCGGCCGCGAACCTTGCCCTTACCCTCGCCGGCCATCGGGTTTGACCATGTCTGAGGCCGCGTCTTCGGAGCAGCTCCTGCTCCGTCTCGAAGGTTTCGAGGGGCCGCTCGACCTCCTGCTCGAACTCGCCCGGGCGCAAAAGCTCGATCTCGCGCGGATTTCGATCCTTGCGTTGGTCGAGCAATATCTCGCGGTGATCGAGGGCGCGCGGGCGGTTCGGCTGGAGCTGGCGGCCGACTGGCTGGTGATGGCGGCGTGGCTCGCCTGGCTGAAATCGCGCCTGCTGCTGCCCGCGGGAAGCCCGGAGGCGGATGAGGGGGAACGGGCGGCGGACGTGCTTGCTTCACGGCTTGCCGTGCTGGAGGGCTTGCGGGCCGCCGCGCTCTGGCTCGGGGCGCGGACGCTGCTCGGGCGGGACGTGTTCGCCCGCGGCGCGCCGGAGAGCTTTGTCGAGATCGATCGCTCGCGCTTCCGGCTCGACATGCCGTCCCTTCTTGCTGCCTATCTCGGCGCGCTCCGGCGCGTGCAGCAGGCCGCGCGCTACCAGCCAGCGCCGCTCACGATCTGGTCGGTGCAGGATGCGCTCGGCCGGCTTGAGCGCCTGCTCGGCAGCCTGCCGGACTGGGTAAGCCTCGAACAATTCCTGCCCGAGCATCTGGGCCAACCGGAGGAGCGGCGGGCCGCGCTTGCGAGCACCTTGCTCGCGAGCCTCGAGATGGCTCGGGACGGGGTGCTCTGGCTGCGCCAGGAGCAGCCCTTCGGGCCGGTGCTGGTCGGGCGGGCGAATGGCGGGACCGCAAGCACTGAGACCGGCTGAGCGATGGAAGAGGAACCCCTTCCGGACGTGCGGCCGGCTGCCCCGGCGGAGGCCGAGCCATCCGAAATGGCGCTCCGGCTTGCCGAGGCGCTGATCTTCGCGTCGGCCGAGCCGGTCCCGATGCGGGCCCTCGGCCAGATTCTTCCCGAGGGCGAGGAGGTGGAGGTGGTGCTGGCCGCGCTCGCCCGCCGCTATGCCGGGCGGGGGGTGGAGCTTGTTTCGGTTGCCGGCGGGATGCAGTTCCGCACCGCGCCCGATCTCGGGCCAAGCCTGCGCAAGGTGATCCAGCAGCCGCGCCGTCTGCCGCGGGTGGCGATGGAGACGCTTGCCATCATCGCCTATCATCAGCCCATGACGCGGCCGGAGATCGAGGCGCTGCGCGGGACGAACCTTTCGCAGGAGACGCTGGATGTGCTGCTCGAGGCGGGGCTGATCGCGCCGCAAGGGCGCAAGGAAGCCCCGGGCCGTCCGACGCTTTGGGGGACGACATCGCATTTCCTTGCCGCCTTTGGATTGGCGAGCCTTTCGGAGCTGCCGCGGCGGGAGGATCTGCTGGCGAGCCCGCCCACCCCAACCTGATCGCCACGAGGTTCCAAGCGCGGGGAATTCCTGCTAGCAGAGGCCGCGACTTCAGGCTTGAGGCATGTTCAATTTCTCCTGGTCCGAGATTGCGCTGATTGCGGTGGTGGCACTGGTCGCCATCGGCCCGAAGGACATGCCCGCCGCGCTCAAGACCGTGGCGCAACTCGTCAAGAAAGCCCGCGGCATGGCCGCGGAATTCCAGACCCATGTCAACGACCTGATGCGTGAGGCCGATCTTGAGGATGTGCGCAAGCATATCGATGAGATCCGCAATTTCGACATCAAGGGCACGGTCGAGCGGGCGATCGACCCCGACCAGAGCCTCCGCAGGACCTTCACCGAGGATCCGTTCGCACCTGCCAGCGCCGCCACGGCCTATTCGCCCGAGAGCTTCACGGCGACCGGACCGATCCCCGAGGGGCCGCTCCCCGATGGGGACACCGCCGTGCTCGAGCGGACCGAGACGGTGGGAGAGGCACCATCGCAGGGCCAGGGATGGTCGGCGCACCAGGAGACCGGCGAGGGAGCGACAGAAGCGGCGCCTGCTTTCGTGCCGCCCGCCGTGGCGGCGGCGGTGATGCACCCGCCCGCCTTCGTGCCGCCAGACCTGCTCGGCCGGCGTTCCTGAATCACGCCCAGAAAACGACCGGATCCCCCCGTGCCGCGCGACGAGAACGATACCATCAATGACAAGCCGATGCCGTTGCTCGACCATCTGCTCGAGCTCCGGCGGCGGCTCATGTGGTCGCTCGGCACATTCTTCGTGGCCTTCCTCATCTGCTATCATTTCTCGGGACGGATCTATGAGTTCCTCGCCGCCCCGCTCGCCGAGATCCTGCGCAGCAAGGGCCAGGAGCCGCGGCTGATCTACACCGTGCTCTATGAGGCTTTCTTCACCTACGTGAAGGTCGCGATCTTCGCCGGCGCCTTCATCTCCTTCCCGGTCGCGGCGACCCAACTCTGGCTCTTCATCGCGCCGGGCCTCTATCGCAGCGAGAAGCGGGCCATCCTGCCCTTTCTGATCGTAAGCCCGGTGTTGTTTCTGATGGGGGCGGCGCTGGCGTACTACGTGATCTTCCCCTTCGCCTGGAAATTTTTCCTGAGCTTCGAGACGCCACCGAGCGGCAGCGGGATGCAGATCGAGCTTTTCGCGACGGTGAGCCAGTATCTGAACCTGGTGATGAAGCTGATCTTCGCCTTCGGCATCACCTTCCAGCTTCCAGTGCTGCTCTCGCTCTGCGCCCGGGTCGGGCTGATTTCGGCGCGCACGCTCGCTTCCAAGCGGCGCTATGCCTATGTGGGCTGCTTCGTCGTTGCCGCCGTGCTGGCGCCACCGGATGTCTTCACCCAGACCGGGCTCGCGCTGCCGCTGATCGTGCTCTACGAGATTTCGATTCTCGCTGCCCGCTGGGTCGAGCCGAAGCCCGCGAGCGATTAGGGTTCACCGATGCATGATATCCGCGCCGTCCGCGCCGACCCCGGCGCCTTCGACGCCGCCTTGGCGAGGCGGGGCCTGCCTTCGGCCGCCGCTTCCCTGCTCGCGCTCGATGGCGAGCGGCGCGCCGCGCTGACGCAACTGCAGGAGCGCCAGGCGCGGCGCAATGCGCTCTCCCGCCTCGTGGGCGAGGCGCGGCGCAGGGGCGAGGACAGCGCCGCGCTGGAGGCGGAGGCGGTGAGCCTGCGCGGGGAGATGGAAGCGCTCGAGGCAAAGGCGCAAACGCTGGAGGCGGAGATCCGCGCGCGGCTCGCCGGGTTGCCCAATGTGCTCGATCCGGACGTGCCGGAGGGAGCGGATGAGCGGTTCAATGTCGTGCTGGCGCAGCACGGGGCGCCGCGCGATCTCGGCTTCGCGCCACGGCAGCATTTCGAGCTTGGCGAGGCGCTTGGGATGATGGACTTCGCCGCGGCGGCGAAGCTCGCCGGCAGCCGTTTCGTGGTGCTGCGTGGGGCGCTGGCGCGGCTTGAGCGCGCGCTCGGCCAGTTCATGATCGATCTTCATACGCGCGAGCACGGCTATGAGGAGACGGCCGTACCGTCGCTGGTCAATGACGCAGCGGTGTTCGGCACCAACAACCTCCCGAAATTCGCCGACGACCTTTTTCGCACCACCGACGGCCGCTGGCTGATCCCGACCGCCGAGGTGCCGCTCACCAATCTTGCCGCCGGCGAGATTTTTCCCGAGGCGCGGCTGCCGATCCGCGTGACCGCGCTCACCGACTGTTTCCGGGCCGAGGCGGGCGCGGCCGGGCGCGACACGAGAGGCATGATGCGCCAGCACCAGTTCCGGAAAGTGGAGCTGGTCTCGATCGTCCATCCCGCGCACTCCGACGAGGAGCATGAGCGGATGACGCGCTCAGCCGAGGATGTGCTGCGGCTGCTTGATCTGCCTTTTCGTCGTGTGCTGCTCTCGGCAGGGGATACCGGATTCGGGGCGGCGAAGACCTTCGATCTCGAAGTGTGGCTGCCCGGCCAGCAGGCCTGGCGCGAGATCAGCTCCTGCTCCAATTGCCGCGATTTCCAGGCGCGGCGGATGAATGCCCGCTTCCGTCCGGCCGATGGCGGCGCGCCGCAGCTCGTACACAGCCTGAATGGCTCTGGTGTCGCGGTCGGCAGGGCGCTGATCGCCGTGATGGAGAATGGCCAGCAGGCCGATGGCTCCATCCTGATCCCGCCGGCGCTCTGGCCCTATACGGGCGGGCT
>DASZQO010000346.1:0-3540 GCA_035549615.1 Acetobacteraceae bacterium | reverse complement strand
ATTCTGCCGCGCGCCGGGCGGATCACCGCAGGACGCATCCGGATCAACGGCCAGGATCTGAGCGCGCTCGGCGGCACCGCGCTTCGGCAGTTGCGCGCGCGGCAGGTTTCGATGGTCTTTCAGGACCCGGCGCGCGCGCTCAACCCGACGCTCACGATCGGCCGGCAGATGGCGGAGGCCTATGAGGTGCTGGGCCTGCCACGCGCGGAGGGGGAGGCACGCGCGGCTTCGATGCTCTGGCGCGTGCGTATCGCCGCGCCTCAGCGCGTGATGGCAAGCTACCCGCACCAGCTTTCGGGAGGCCAGCAGCAGCGTGTGCTGATCGCGATGGCGCTGGCCAAGAGACCAGCGCTTCTCGTGCTTGACGAGCCGACGACCGGGCTCGATGCGACGATGGAGGCCGAGGTGCTCGACCTCATCGCCTCGCTCCGCAGCGAGCTCGGAACCGCGCTTTTTCTGATCAGCCACAATCTCGGCATCGTCGGGCGGATGTGCGAGCGTGTGGGCGTGCTCTATGCCGGCACACTCGTCGAGGAAGGGCCGGCGGAGAGGCTGTTCGCCGGGCCTCGCCATCCCTACACGCGCGGACTGCTGCGCTGCCTGCCGGGGGCCGGGCGGCGCAAGGAGCAGGGGAGGCTCGAGACGATTCCGGGATTTCCGCCGGCACCGGGCCGGTGGATCGCCGGCTGCGTCTTCGCCGAACGCTGCTTCCTGGCGGATGCGCGTTGCCGCGCGGAGGCGCCGCCCCGGCGGGATTTCGGCGGCCATGTCGCGCTCTGTCATCTGGCTGAGCGTGTCGCCGGGCCTTCGTCGATGGGGCCTTCGTCGATGGGGCCTTCGCCGATGGGGCCTTCGCCGATGGCGGTGGAGGCCGGGGCGGCACCGGCTCCGCCCGCCCATCGTCCACCGTTGCTTGAGACCGAGGATCTCTCGAAGACCTATCGGGCCGGCGGGAGGGCCGTGCATGCGCTCGCCGGCGTCTCGCTCGCACTCGGCAGGGGTGAGATACTCGGGCTCGTCGGCGAGTCGGGCAGCGGCAAGACCACGCTCGCCCGGCTCCTGCTCGGCCTCACGGAGCCCGATGCGGGGGGCACGATCCGCCTTGACGGCGATCCCCTCGCGGCGCGCGCGCGCCTGCGGAGCGCAGCGGCGCGCAAGGCGCTGCAGATCGTCTTTCAGAACCCCGATTCGGCGCTCAATCGCGCCCATACCGTGCGGCATCTCATTGGCCGCGTGCTTGGCCGGCTCGGCGGGTTCAAGGGGAGGGAGCGCGAGCTTCGGCTTGCCGGGCTGCTCGCCGCGGTGCGGCTGGAGAAGCGGCATCTCGGCCAGCGGCCGCGCCAGCTCTCCGGCGGGCTCAAGCAGCGGGTGGCGATCGCGCGGGCTTTCGCGGGCGATCCGCGCATCGTCATCTGCGACGAACCGACGAGCGCGCTCGACGTCTCGGTGCAGGCGGCGATCCTCAATCTGCTCGCCGATCTGCAGCGCGAGCGGCAGGCGAGCTATGTCTTCATCTCGCACGATCTTGGCGTGGTGCGCTATCTCGCCGACCGGATCGCCGTGCTCTATCTCGGCCGGCTGATGGAGTACGGCCCGGCCGAGGAGGTCTTTGGCGGCCCTCACCATCCCTATACCGAGGCGCTGCTGTCCGCCATGCCCATGCTCGGCGCCGAGCGGGGGCGCATCCGCCTCGAGGGCGAGATCCCAAGCCCCACTGCGCCGCCGCCGGGGTGCGTCTTTCACACGCGCTGCCCGCGCAAGCTCGGCACGATCTGCGAACGAGAGGAGCCGGCGCTTGATCGCTTCGGCGAGCATGCGATCCGCTGCCATATTCCGCGCGCTTTGCTGCCACGTGCCGCAATGGCCCGGGAGAGCGTGTGAGCGGGCGCCCCTTGCCGCGGACGAGGTCCCTCTCTTTGATGGCGGGATGAAAGCCAGGAGATCCGGCGATGGCGGTGAGCGGCCTTCCCCCTTATGACGAGAGCAATATCTTCGCCCGCATCCTGCGCGGCGAGATTCCCGCCCGCAAGGTGCATGAGGATGAGCACGCGCTCGCCTTTCACGATATCAACCCGCAATCGCCCGTGCATGTGCTGGTGATTCCGAAAGGCCCCTACGTGTCTTTCGCCGATTTTTCCGCGCGCGCGACGGATGCGGAGATTGCTGGATTCTTCCGCGCGGTGGGCGCGGTGACGCGGAGTCTCGGGCTCGAAGAAAAAGGATACAGGCTGCTCGCCAATATGGGTCCGGATTCGAATCAGGAAGTGCCGCACTTCCACGTCCACATCTTCGCTGGCCGTCCGCTCGGGAGGATGCTCCCGCCCGCATGAGGCGCTGCCTGCTGGTGCACCAGGAGGTCGCGCCGGAGGCCGGGCCGGACGAGCAGGACACGCGCGCCGCCGCAAGCGCGGTCGCGGCGGCGCTGGCCGCGAATGGCTGGGCGGTGGAGCGGCAGGCGATCGGGCTTGATCTGCGCCCGCTGGCCTGCCGGCTTGCGGTGGATCCGCCCTCGGTGGTGTTCAATCTCGTCGAAAGCCTGCCCGGGGTCGGCGCGGGCGGGCCGGCGGCCCTCGCCGTAGCCGCTCTGCTCGAAGCGGCCGGGGTTCGCTTCACCGGCAGCGGGCTCGCGGCCCTCGCGCTCTCGGACGACAAGCCGGCGGCCAAGCGCGTGCTCAAGGCGGCCGGTGTGCGCGTCGCCCCCGGGCCCGAGGACGGGTTCCCCGGCCCCTTCATCCTCAAACACCGCGCCGAGCATGCCTCGTTCGGGCTCGGGCCGCATTCGGTGGTCGCGCGATTGCCGGACGACATGCCGGAGGGATGGTTCGCCGAAGCCTTCCTGCCGGGGCGGGAGTTCAATGTCTCTCTCCTCGAGGAGGCCGGCGTACTTGAGGTGCTGGCGGCCGCCGAACTGGTCTATTCGCCGGACTGGCCGGCGGGAATGCCGCGCATCCTCGACTATGCGGGCAAATGGCGGGTGGAGGATCCGCTCTATGCCCGCACGACACGGCGCTTCGGGGGCATGCCGCCGGAGCTTGCCGCGCTCATCGAGGACCAGGCGTGCCGCGCCGCTCGGGCGATCGGGCTTCGCTGCTATGGGCGGGTCGATCTCCGGCTCGATGAAGCCGGCGTGCCGCACGTGCTGGAGGTGAACGCCAATCCTGCGCTCGCTCCCGACGCGGGTTTTGCCGCGGCAGCCAGGCAGGCCGGAATGGGTTTCCCCGCGCTCATCGCGCGGATCACGAGCGCAGCACTCGCGCCCGGCCAGAAGGCGGGGGCGGGTGATGCGCCCAAACCCGGGCCTGAACCCGGCGCGGACAAATCCCCGGCGGTGGCGCTGCGCCGGCGGCTCGTGCCGAGCGACGAGGCGGCGATCGGCGCGCTCTGCCGCGCCACCGGCTTTTTCAGCCCGGCTGAGCTGGCGGTGGCGGAAGAGCTGGCGCGCGAGGCGTATGGGCGGGGCGATCAAAGCGGGTACCGCTTCCTGCTCGCCGAGCAGCCGCATGGGCTCCTGCTCGGCTATGCCTGCTTCGGCCCGGTTCC
>DASZQO010000345.1:0-12791 GCA_035549615.1 Acetobacteraceae bacterium | reverse complement strand
TGGTGCTGGTCGCGCAGGTTCGGGACGGGCCGATGCGCCATGCCGTTGCCGGCGCGCTGCATCTCGCGGCGCATCCGAGGCCGGAACGGTTTGCCGGCGCAAAGGCGAGCGGCCTCACGCCGATCGGGCTTGGACCGCAGGATCGGTTCGGTGTCTCGAAGATCGAGGATTTCGCCTGGAACCGGCTGCTCGGGTTCGATGCCTGCATCCAGTGCGGTCGCTGTGAGGAGGCGTGCCCTGCTTTCGCCGCTGGTCAGCCGCTCAATCCGAAAGCGCTGATCCAGGATTTCTGCGCGGCGATGCGGCCGGAAGATGCGCCGCGTTACACTGGCAGCCCGCATCCAGGGCTCGAACATACCGGGCCCGGTGTGATCCTGGGCGTGATCCATCCCGAAACGCTCTGGTCCTGCACGACCTGCCGCGCCTGCGTGGAATCGTGCCCGATGATGATCGAGCATGTTGATGCGGTGATCGCGCTTCGTCGCGATCAGACGCTCTCGCGCGGCGCGGCACCGGGCAAGGCGGAGTCCGTTCTCTCCGAGCTCCGCTATGCCGGCAATCCGGGCGGCCAGCCGCCGGCGCAGCGGATCGACTTCGCGGCCGGATTGAATCTCAGGATCCTCGGACCGGGCGAGGCGAGCGACATTCTGCTCTGGCTCGGCGATGGCGCTTTCGATCGCCGCTATGGCCAGACCTTGCGTGCGATGATCGAGATCATGCAGGCGGCCGGGCTCGATTTCGCCGTTCTGGGCGCGGATGAGCAGGATTGCGGCGATGTCGCGCGGCGCTTGGGCGACGAAGCAGGGTTCGCACGACTGGCGCGCGCCAATATCGCGACGCTCGCGAGGCGGCGCTTCCACCGCATCGTCACCGCCGATCCGCACGCGCTGCATGTGCTGCGGCAGGAATATCCGGCTTTCGGCGGCCGATATATCGTGCAGCATCATACCGCGCTGATCGATGAATTGCTGGTCGAAGGACGGATCGCGCTCGCCCCGCCCGGCATGACGGCGATCACCTATCATGATCCGTGCTATCTTGGCCGCTACAATGGCGAGACCGAGGCGCCGCGCCGCATTATCACGCGGCTCACCGGAGCGGCGCGCGAGATGGCCCGGCACGGGCGCCAATCCTTCTGTTGCGGCGGTGGCGGTGGCGCGCCGGTGACCGATATTCCCGGCAAACAACGAATTCCCGATCTCAGGATCGATGAGGCGCGGGAGGCCGGCGCCACGACCGTGGCGGTTGCCTGCCCCGGCTGCACCGCGATGCTGGAAGGCGTGGTCGGGCCGCGCCCTGCGATCCGTGACATCGCCGAGCTGGTGCGCGATGCGCTTCTCGTGCCCGCGCGTCCGAGCGTGCCGGCATGACCCGGCAACGGCGTGATCCGCGGGCGGAACGCGCGGCAGCCACGATGGCAACCGCGCCGCGACTGAGGATCGATTGGACGCATCGCAGCGGGGCGGGGGAGCCTGGTGCGAGTGCCCTGCCGGCGGCCGAAATCGCCCCCCGTTCCGTCACCATTGCAGATCCGGAATTTCTTATGTTCGTGATTGCCGAAGCGCCCGAGGGCGTTCTGACACGCCATGACCGGCAGGCGATCGGCGCGGCCAGGCTGCTCGATGGGGGCGGGGCCGGGGCGGTTGTGGTGCTGGCGGCGGGGCCGATCGCCGAAGCCGGAGCCGCCGGTGCCGATCTCACGATGGACCTGAAGCTGGCAGGCCACGACCCGGATGGCGCGGCCATGAGGATCGCCGATTCGGTTCGGCTTTACAGGCCGCGCCATGTTCTGTTCACGGAGAGCGAAGATGGCGGTGATCTGGCGCGGCGGGTTGCTTCCCTGCTCGATGAACCTCTGTTCGACCGGGTGGAAAGCCTCTCGGCGCGGCGTGCGATCCGCCCGGCCTCTGCGGGCAGGTCGGAATGGCATGCCGCGCCGCCGCGCCTGATCAGCATCGCGCCTGACATGATCGCGCCTTATCACGGCCCGCCACATGCGGTCGGAAAGCTGGATGCGCCCGAGGTGACGAGAGCTGTGCCCGGCCTTGTCAATGCGGGAATGATCTCCATCGACGCGGCCTGCATCCCGCTCGACCAGGCCGGGCTCGTTCTGGCCGCGGGCAATGGTGTCGTCGATTTCCCGATGTTCCTGCGCCTGGCCCAAGCGCTCGGGGCGACGCCGGGGGCGAGCCGGGTGGTCTGCGATGCCGGGCATTTGCCGCGGGCGATGCAGGTGGGCGCTTCGGGCACTTTGCTCAATGCCGATTGCTATATCGCGCTCGGCATTTCGGGCGCGCCGCAGCATCTGCAGGGGATCGGCTCGGTCGAGCATGTGGTGGCGGTCAACACCGATCTGCACGCGGCGATCATCGCGCGGGCGGAGCTTGCGATCATCGCCGATGCGCAGGCGGTGATGCGTGCCTTGCTCGCACGGCTGGGCGCGGCTTCATGAGGATTCTGGTTCTTCTTTCAGCCGGACGCCACGCCACCTCCGGCGCGCCACGGCCGGTTGCGGTGGAATTGCAGGCGATCGCGCTTGCCCTGGCGCTGGCGGAAAATCAAGCCGGATCGGTGAACGGACTGCATGCCGGGATGGTTGATCCTTCTGTCGCCGATGCGCTGGGCCATGGGCTGGATGCGATCACGATTCTCCGCATCGGCGCCGGGGATGATCCTTTGCCCGCTCTGGCGGCGGAGATCATGGCGCGCGCGCCCGACCTCGTGTTCGCCGGGCGGCGCGGGTTTGGCGGTTCCGACAGCGGCTTGCTGCCCTATCGGCTGGCGCGTGCGTGCGGCTGGCCGATCGCGGCGGATGCTGTTTCGGTGTCGTTAAAGGATGAGGAACTCGGCGTGATCCAGTTCCTGAAGCGAGGCCGGCGCCGCCGCCTGTCGCTGACGATCCCGGCCGTGGTGACGGTGCATGAGGCGGCACCGCCGGCGCGAAATTTCATCTATCGCGCGCGGCTTGCGGGGAAGATCGAGGAAAAGCCGGGGGTTGGCGATCGGGGGCATGGGTGGCGACCGAGGTTCATCCGTACCGACCGCGACCGCGGCTGATCGGGGAGGGGTACGTGGGCGGTTCTGCGGAGGAACGGTTGCGGGCGGTGAGCGAGACGCGGTCGGTCGGCGGGCGGCTGATGGTTCACCCCGAACCTGAGGAAGCGGCGGCGGCGATCCTGGATTATGTCGCGAGCTTCCGTCCGGTCTCGACGTAAATGCTCAACAGGCAATGAAATTCGCGGCGAGCCCCCCGAGCGATGTTTCCTTGTATTTGCTGTTCATGTCGGCCCCGGTCTGGCGCATCGTCGCGATCACCTGATCGAGCGAGACGAGATGCGAGCCGTCCCCGCGCGCGGCGAGCGAGGCGGCGCTGATCGCCTTGATGGCACCGAAGGCATTGCGCTCGATGCAGGGGATCTGCACGAGACCCGCGACCGGGTCGCACGTCATGCCGAGATGGTGCTCCATCGCGATTTCGGCGGCATTCTCGATCTGTGCATTGGTGCAGCCGAAAGCCGCCGCAAGCCCTGCCGCTGCCATCGAGGCGGCGACCCCGACCTCTCCCTGGCAGCCTACCTCCGCGCCCGAGATCGAGGCATTGGTTTTGAACAGACCGCCGATCGCGGTGGCGGTAAATAGGAAATCACGCATGCCTTCCGGCGTCGCCCCCGGACAGAACTCACGATAATAGCGCAGCACTGCCGGAATGACGCCGGCGGCGCCGTTGGTGGGGGCGGTAACGATGCGCCCGCCTGCGGCATTCTCCTCGTTCACCGCGATGGCGTAGAGACTGACCCAGTCCATCTTCTCATGGGGGGCGAGGTCGTTGCGGCCGGTGTCGGATTCCAGACGCGCGCGAAGCGCGTGGGCGCGGCGCCTCACCCGGAGACTCCCAGGCAATGCGCCTTCGGCGTGCATGCCCCGCTCGATCGCCTGCATCATCGTCGCGATGACTCGATCGACATGATCCAGTACCAGCGCTTCGTCGCGAAGGGAAAATTCGTTCTTGCGCACGATCCCGGCAATGGAGAGGCCGGTATCACGGCCAATGCAAAGGAGCTCGAGAGCATTGGTGAAAGGATAGGGAACTGGAACGGTGATGGCTCCAAGCTCCGCCGGCGCATCCTCGCGTGCCACGAACCCCCCGCCGACCGAGCACCAGCGTTCGGTGGCAATGACGGCGGCGGCTTCATCCAGCGCGGTGAATGCGAGCGTGTTGGGGTGGCGTGGGGCCGGGGTTTTGCGGTCGAACAGAATATCGGCGGCGGGATCGAAGAGGATCGGGTGGTGGCCGGCGAGCAGCAGTATGCCCCCGCTCTCGACCGTGGCGACGAGACGATGCGCCGCATCGGGATCGGTCGTTTCCGGCACTTCGCCGGCAAGGCCGAGGATCACCGCCTTGTCAGTGCCATGGCCTTTGCCGGTCCATGCGAGGGAGCCGAACAATGTCACGTTGAGCGATGCGACGCGGGAGATCCGGCCTTCCTCGATCAACCGCGCGACGAAATGGTGCGCCGCGCGCATCGGTCCGACCGTGTGCGACGAGGAGGGGCCGATGCCGATCTTGAACAGGTCGAAGATGCTGATCATCGGTCAGAGCGGGTATTCGCGGCCGATTTCCCGAAGCAGATCCCAGACATAGGGTGCGTAGGAGCGCCAGACTTCGATATGGAATTGCGTTGCGGCGAAACGCCAGAGAATGATTTCCGCCTTGGCGAAGAGAGTGCGGCTCGCCATGCCCACCGGGAAGGCGGCAAGATCGAGATCAAGCGGACAGGCGGCGTTCAGCATGAAGGCCGCGTCTTTCCCTTCGAGCTGGATGGCAGTCTGACGGTGGCCGATATCCACGAGAGAGAAGTCGCCAGCGGAAACAGTGCGATCCAGCGCGGCGGCGATCGCCTCCGCATCCTCTTCGGGGGCGAGGACCAGCCATTCATCCGGCCCAAGATGAAGCGTGCTGCGTCCGCCTTTGCAAACGGCACGATTGATCGGTTGCGCAAGATCAACGCCGAGCGCTGAGGCGGCGGAGGGCAGCGCAGTTTCGCGCAGGCGGAGCGAGAATCGCGCCATTGGTCCGATCGGTCGGGCGCGCGGGTCCCCCGTGCGAGCGGCGAGCGGCGACAGCCGCGGCTTCCTCTCACGGATGAGCGTGAGATCAGCCATCGAGCCTTGCTCCTTCAGGATCATAGAAGATGGGGTTGGTCAGCGTGACTTCCATGCTGCGGTCCGGCAGCTTCACATGCAACGTCTCGCCGATCCGGTTGCGACCATTGCGCACCATCGCAAGCGCGATCGAGCGGCCGAGCGTCTCGCTCCAGTAGGAGGAGGTGATATGGCCGAGAATTGTCATCGGGGGCGGCTGCGCCGGGTCGGCGACGATGTGCGAGCCCTCCTCCAGAACGAAGCGGGGATCGCCGGTGAGTATTCCCACCAGTTGCTTGCGGTCTGTCTGGGCGACGAATGCGGTTCGTTCGAGCGCGCGCTTGCCCACGAAGTCCGGCTTTGCCTTGCCGATCGCCCAGGCGAGGCCAACATCGTCGGGCGTGGCCGTGCCATCGGTTTCCTGGCCGACAACGATATAGCCCTTCTCGGCACGCAGAACATGCATTGTTTCTGTTCCGTACGGGGCGATACCATGCGGATGGCCGGCTTCGTAGATGGCTTCCCACACCATGCGCCCGTAATCGGCCGGTACGTTCACCTCGAACCCGAGCTCGCCGGTGAAACTCACGCGGAAGAGCCGTGCCTTCACACCGGCAACATGTGCCTCGACGACACTCATATGCGGCATCGTCGCCGCCGAGATATCCACCCCTTCGACCAGGGGGGCAAGAACCGCGCGTGATTTCGGTCCCTGCACTGCGATCACCGCAAACTGCTCGGTGACTGTGGTGAGCCAGACTTTGAGGTCCATAAACTCGGTCTGAAGATAATCCTCCATCATTGAGAGAACACGCGCCGCGCCCCCAGTCGTTGTGGTGACGTGGAAACGATCCTCCGCAAGCCTTCCTACCACTCCGTCATCGATCACGAACCCGTCCTCGCGGAGTAGAACGCCGTAGCGCAGCCGGCCGGGCTTCAGTTTCGACCAGCTATTGACATACATGCGGTTGAGAAACTCGGCAGCGTCTGGCCCAACGACCTCGATCTTGCCGAGAGTCGAGGCATCGAAGATCCCGACATCGCTGCGTACGGTGCGGCATTCGCGGGCGACAGCGGTGCGCATGTCCTCCCGCGCACGAGGGAAATAGCGTGCGCGTTTCCATTGGCCCACACCCTCGAAGCAGGCGCCATGCTCTGCGGCCCAGGAATGGATCGCGGTCTCGCGCACGGGCTCGAACAACTCTCCCCGCGCATAGCCGGCAAAATAGCCGAAAGGCACCGGTGTGTACGGCATGCGGAATGTGGTGGTGCCGATCTCCGGAATCGGACGGCCGAGCGTGGCCGAGACGATGCCCAAGGCATTCATGTTGGAGGTCTTGCCCTGGTCGGTCGCCATGCCGGTGGTGGTGTAGCGTTTGACATGCTCAATCGAGCGGAAGCCTTCGGCCAGTGCGAGCGTGATGTCCTTGGCGGTGACGTCGTTCTGAAAATCGACGAAGGCACGCACCGAAGAGGGATCCCGCCCATGCGGTGCGGCGCCAAGAAAGCCGCCGCGCGAAACGGGTGCGGAATCAACCGCGAAGCGACGGCGGGGCGCGGCGCTGCTGGCGCCGGCTGCTTTCGCGGCGGCGAGACCGCTATCATAGCCGGACGCAAGCGTTTCCTCTAGGCCCTGCGCTCCGGCGGCGGCGCCCGCAACGTGCGTCGCCTCGGCGGGCGTGACAGGGAGAAAGGAAGCGAGTGCAGGGTCGAATCGCAATTTGCCCCGGCTCTGGGAGAAGAGATGAATGTTCGGTGTGAATCCGCCCGACATCAGGAGCAGATCGCACGCAATCCGCGCACCTTTGGAGACCGTTCCATTGGCGACGCGCGCGGTTTGGGCCGAGCGAATGCGCAGCCTGCCTTCCGTTCGTACGATCGTCGTGGAAGGGTGGATGGAAAGGCCGGCCGCGCATGCGGCTTCCACCCATGGGCCTTCGGGGGCGGGCCGGAGATCGGCGATCATGGCGATAGAAACACCGGCACGATGCAGGGCCAGCGCCGCGCGATAGGCTTCATCATGCGCAGTGAAGATGACGGCACGATTGCCTGGCTTCACTGCATAGCGTTCGACATAGATCCGGGCGGATTCGGCCAGCATGATGCCGGGGCGGTCATTGTCAGGGAAGACCAAAGGCCGCTCAATCACGCCGCTGGCGACAATGACCTCACGGGCCCGCACCTGCCATAGCCGGCCGCGCGGCGTTCCGTCGTCCGGTTCGCCACGATGATCGGTGAGATCCTGGGCGAGCCCGATCATGTTGTGCGGGAAATAGCCGAAAGCCGTTGTACGCGGAAGAAGCGTGACGCGGTCGAACGAGGCGAGACTGGCGAGGTTCTCCGCTAGCCACTGCGCCGCGGGAAGATTTTCGATATGTGCTTCGTTTTCTGCGAGCAGCGTGCCGCCAAGCTCGGATTGCTCGTCGCAGAGGATCACCCGTGCACCGGAGTGTGCGGCGGCAAGGGCGGCGGCGATGCCTGAGGGCCCGGCACCGACGACGAGCACGTCGCAATGCGCGTAGCGCTGTGCATAGCGCGCGGCATCGGGCGCGGCCGGGGCCTGGCCGAGACCGGCCATGGCGCGAATCCGTGGTTCAAAGATGCGGGTCCAGCCATGCCTCGGCCACATGAAGGTCTTGTAGTAGAATCCTGCAGGAAAGAACCGCCAAAGCCTGTCGATGATGCTGCCGGCATCACGCTCCAGAGAGGGCGAGCGATTCTGGCTGACTGCTTTCAATCCCTCATAGAGTTCCACTTGGGTCGCGCGAAGATTGGGCGTGTCATGCGCTTCGTCGCGGCCCACTCTAACCAAAGCGTTCGGCTCCTCCGCGCCGGAGGAAAGAATGCCGCGCGGCCGGTGGTATTTGAACGAGCGCCCAACCAGATGCACGCCATTGGCAAGCAGGGCTGCCGCCAGCGTGTCACCCTGCTGGCCGGTCAGGCCCCGGCCATCGAACGAGAAGGAAAGTGTCTTCGCCCGGTCGATTCGTCCGCCGCTGGGTAGCCGGTAGGGCTGGGTCATGGCCGGGGCTCGCCGATCTTGTAAGTGGTGAGGAAATGATCGCTGTTCGTGTTGCGTATGGCATTAAAGAACCGCCCGCAGCCATGGACGTGGCGCCAGCGCTCGGCATGATCGCCCCGCCTGTTGCTGCGCAGATAGAGGAATGATGTCCATGCCGCGTCATCGACGCGGCGCGGATCGGCGGCACGGGCGACATGCGCCTCACCACCGTAGCTGAATTCGATTTCTGGGCGTGAACCGCAATAGGGGCAGGGGATCAGAAGCATGGCGCCGAGCCGACAAACGAGCTTATCAATGGGCGACCGCGGCGGCGGCGGCCTCATCGATCAGGCGGCCGGAGCCGAACCGTTCGAGGCTGAACGGAGCATTGATCGGGTGAGGTTCGTCCTTCGCGAGGGTCCAGGCGAAGAGATCGGCCGAACCGGGGGTGGCCTTGAACCCGCCGGTGCCCCAGCCGCAATTCACATAGAGGCCGGGGATTTCGGTCTTCCCGATGATGGGTGAGCGATCCGGCGTGACATCGACGATGCCGCCCCAGTTGCGAAGCATGCGCATGCGGCGGAACATTGGAAACAACTCGCAGATCGCTTCCAGCGTGTGCATCGAGATATGCAGGGCGCCACGCTGGCTGTAGGAAATATAGGCATCCGTTCCGGCGCCGATCACCAGTTCGCCCTTGTCCGACTGGCTGATATAGGCATGAATCGTGTTCGACATGACGACACAGGGGAATACGGGCTTGACCGGCTCGGAGACGAGCGCCTGCAATGGATAGCTTTCGAGCGGCATGCGTTGCCCGGCCATCGCCATCAGCACCGATGTGTTGCCGGCCGCGACGATGCCGAGCTTTCGCGTGCGAATCGCGCCGCGCGTGGTCTGCACGCCACTGACGCTGCCCGTTTCATCGCGGTTGATGCCGGTGACTTCGCAATTCTGGATGATATCGACCCCGAGCGAATCCGCCGCGCGCGCGTAGCCCCAGGCGACGGCATCATGCCGCGCGATGCCGGCACGGCGTTGCAGCGCCGCGCCGAGAACCGGATGGCGCATGCCGGGCGCGATGTTCAGCGGTGGACAGAAGTGCTTTGCCGCCTCCGCCGAGAGCCATTCATTATCGACGCCATTGAGCCGATTGGCATGGACATGCCGCTTGAATACCTGTTCATCATGCACATTGTGCGCCAGCATAAGCACACCGCGTTGGGAAAACATCACATTGTAGTTTAACTCTTCCGCGAGCGATTCCCAGAGCTTGAGCGCATGATCGTAGAGCGCGGCACTTTCATCGAAGAGATAGTTCGAACGGATGATTGTGGTGTTGCGGCCGGTATTGCCGCCCCCGATCCAGCCTTTCTCCAGCACCGCGACATTGCGGATCTGGTGTTTTTTCGCAAGATAATAGGCGGTGCCGAGTCCATGGCCGCCGCCACCGACAATGATCACGTCATAGGCTGGCTTGGGCTCAGGATCACGCCATTGCTGCTTCCATCCCTTCTGGCCGTTGAGTGCCTGCCGCAAAAGGGCAAAGGCGGAGAATCGCTGCATCGATCACCCTCTGTGAACGCCATTATGCCGGTTGGAGCGTCGCCTGGCAGTCAAATATTCGGCGTGGTGCTTGAATGATTTGGACATGGAGGGTGGATCAACGCTGCGCGGTCCGCCAGTTTGGCGCGCGGTAGAACGGCGCGTTGCTCGGCGCTAGAAGCGGGCGGCCTAGAATATGGTCCGCCGCTTTCTCGCCGATCATGATGGTAGGCGCGTTGAGATTGCCGTTGGTGATGCGCGGCATGATCGATGAATCGGCGACGCGGAGGCGCTCCACGCCGATCACCCGGGTATCCGGGGCGACAACCGCCATCGGGTCGTCCGGATCGCCCATTCGGCACGTGCCGCAGGGATGATAGGCGCTTTCGACATTGTCCCGGATGAAGGCATCGATCTCTTCGTCCGTGGTGATCTCCGCCCCCGGCGCGATCTCCATCCCCCGATAGGGTGCGAACGCCGGCTGCGCAAAAATTTCTCTGGTGAGCCGCACGCATTGGCGCATATCCGCCCAATCCTCCTCGCGGCTCATGTAGTTGAAGAAAATCTTTGGCGCGGTGACAGGATCGGGGCTGGCCAGCCGTACCCACCCACGGCTCTCCGAGCGCATGGGACCGACATGGGCCTGAAACCCGTGCGCTGAGGCATGGGCCTTGCCATCATAGCGGATCGCGGCGGGCAGAAAATGATATTGGATGTCCGGATATTCCACGCCCGGACGCGAACGGATGAATCCGCAGCTCTCGAAATGATTGGTTGCCCCGAGACCATCATGGGAAAGGAGCCAGCGCAGACCTATCAGCGCCTTGGCTGGCGGATTCATTTTCGAGAACAAGGTGATGGGTTGCGTGCAGGTCATCTGGAAGTAGAATTCCAGGTGATCCTGCAGATTCTCCCCGACGCCGGGCCGGTCGGCCACGATATCGATCCCGAGCGCGTGAAGTTCCGCGGCCGGACCGATGCCCGAGAGCTTCAGCAATTTCGGCGAGTTGATCGCGCCGGCGGCGAGAACGACCTCCCGGCGGGCACGGGCGATGATATCGCGCCCGCCAAGCCGATAGGCGACGCCGACGGCCGCCCCGCGCTCGATGATGACACGGGAAACCAAACTCCCGGTCAGCACGGAGAGATTCGCCCTTCCGCGCGCCGGCCTCAGATAGGCATTGGCCGCGCTCCACCGCCGGCCGCGATGGACTGTCATGTCCATCCGGCCGAAGCCTTCCTGCTGATAGCCGTTCACATCGGACGTGACCGGATATCCCGCGTCTCGCCCGGCCTCGATGAAGGCTCGATAGAGCGGATTACGCAGCTTTCCGTATGCCGTGTGCAACGGTCCGCCGCTTCCGCGCCATTCATCGCCGCCTTCGGCGCGATTCTCGGCGCGCTTGAAATAAGGGAGCACGTCGCGATAGGCCCAGCCGCGCGCGCCCATTTCGGCCCAATGATCGAAATCGAGCGGATTGCCGCGGATATAGACGAGGCCGTTGATCGAGGATGATCCGCCCAGCACCTTTCCCCGAGGTGTATGCATGCGGCGGTTGCCGAGATGGGGCTCGGGCTCGCTGCGATAGCCCCAGTCATAGCGGGGCATGTTCATCGGGATCGAGAGCGCGCTTGGCATCTGGATCAGGACCGAGCGGTCTGAACCACCATATTCCAGAACAAGAACAAGATTGCGTCCATCCTCACTCAGACGATTGGCGAGAACACAGCCAGCAGAACCGGCGCCGACGACAATATAGTCGAATTCCGTCATGCCGCCGTCACCCAACGGCGGTGAGTGTGTCGCGAAACTCGGATCTTCCGGCATGGGTAAGGGCGGAGAAGATCTCCTCCGACCCGCAAAAGCCGATGATTTTCCCCTTGGCACGAACAAGGACCGGATGTCCGGACTGCTGGCGCAGGGTGACGATATCCTTGAGCAACTGGTCCGCTTCCACGATGTGAATATCCGGCGGAGCGCCGGGCTGCTCCGCCGGTCCATCCATGCCGGGCTCCCGCCAGGTCAGCTCCGCGCCTTCGCAATGAACGGCGGCGAGCCCTCCCTCGACATCGAGGCGAATCTGATAATGCGCCCGATCGACAAAATGGCAGGTTCCGTCGGTGGTGGTGATCGCGTTGATCCGGCGCATCAGAGAGGCGGCGCGGATTGCGCTAAGGGGGTTCATATGCCTTACGAACTCGGCGACATATTCGGTGGCCGGGCGAAGAACGATATCCTCCGGCTTGCCGATCTGCACGATCCTGCCGTCCTTCATGATCGCGATCTGGCTGCCGAGCTTCAGCGCCTCATCGAGATCGTGGGTGACGAATAGGATCGTCTTCTGGACGGAGCGCTGAAGCGAAAGCAGCTCATCCTGGAGCTTGTTGCGGATCAGTGGATCAAGCGCGGAGAAGGGCTCGTCCATCAGCAGGATATCCGCATTGGTGGCGAGCGCTCGGGCAAGACCGACGCGCTGCTGCATTCCCCCGGAGAGTTCATGGGCGTGCTTTTCGGCCCAGGGCAGCAGCCCGACGAGATCGAGCCATTTGTCCACGACGTCGCGCATCTCGGCTGCCTTCATGCGGCGCAGCTCGAGCCCGAACTCGACATTGCGGCGCACGCTGCGCCAGGGCAGCAAGGCGAATTGTTGAAAGACCATTGAAATGGCCTCGTTGCGGAGCCGGCGCAGCACGGCGGGAGCCGGGTTGGTCATGTCGACCATTGCCTCACCGTGGCGAATGAGAACGCGGCCGCGGCTGATCGTGTTCAGCCCGTTCATCGCGCGCAGCACCGTGGTCTTGCCGGAGCCGGAGAGGCCCATGATGACGAAGATCTCGCCCTGCTCGATCTCGAGAGAAACATCCGCCGCGCCGACGACGACGCCGGTCGAGGCGATGATCTCGCTTCGCGACTTGCCGGCATCGAGATCACGCAGGGCGGCTTCCACGCGGGAGCGTGTGGCGCGCTGGACGAGGCCGGGAAAGAGGATATCGACCCGCTCGAACTGTGCCGCGAGGGGCAAGTCAGGGACTCTCCTTGGCCGGCCGGAAGACGCGATCGAGAAGCACCGCGACGATGACGATGGCAAGGCCGGAGGTGAAG
>DASZQO010000344.1:0-4473 GCA_035549615.1 Acetobacteraceae bacterium | reverse complement strand
TGAAGGGCCGCAGGAACCAGGTCGTTCTCGCCACCAAGTTCGGCCAGACCCGCCGGGAGGGGCAACCGAACGGCGTCGATGGCAGGCCGGACTATGTGCGGTCGGCGTGCGAGGCGAGCCTCAAGCGCCTCGGCACCGATGTGATCGATCTCTATTACCAGCATCGCGTCGATCCCGCCGTCCCGATCGAGGAGACGGTGGGTGCGATGGCCGATCTGGTCCAGCAGGGCAAGGTCCGTTTCCTCGGCCTGTCCGAGGCGCGCCCGGAAACCATCCGTCGCGCCCACAAGGTCCATCCGATCGCCGCGGTGCAGACCGAATATTCGCTGCTCTATCGCGCGGAGGCCGAAGAGACCCGCGAGACCACGCGCGCGCTCGGCATCGGCTTCGTCGCCTATTCGCCGCTCGGCCGCGGCCTCCTGACCGGCACGATCCGCGAGCTTGCCGATATCAGCGGCCGGCGTGCCGATTTCCCTCGCTTCCAGGGTGAGAATTTCTCCCATAACCGTGCGCTCGTGCAGCAGGTCGAGGCAATGGCGGCCGGGAAAGGCTGCACGCCCTCCCAGCTCGTGCTGGCCTGGCTGCTCGCCCAGGGGCAGGATGTGGTGGCGATTCCGGGCACGCGCCACCGGCATCGGCTCGATGAGAATATCGGCGCGCTCGCCGTCCGGCTCTCGCCCGCGGAGATTGCCCGCCTCGCCGAGATCGTGCCGGCCGGGGCCGCCGCCGGCACCCGCTATCCCGCCGCAGGAATGCAGGGCGTCTATCTCTGAGCCGGGCTCCCCGGTCATCGCCCGCTGGTCACCCGGGGACGGACGGCTGGCGGACGGCTTCAACCCGCCCCCGCTCTCGCCTATATTCCGGACATGAACGAAACACCCTTCACGGTCTCCGACCGCGCGGCCGAACGGATCGCAGAGCTTGCCGCCGCTCAGAGCATGGGCACGGAACCCGCCTCTCTGCGGGTGGCCGTGCTCGCCGGCGGGTGCAGCGGCTTTCAGTACCACTTCGCTCTGGAATCCGGCCAGCAGCCCGAGGATCTGGTGATCGACCGCCACGGCGCCCGCATCCTCGTCGATCCGACCAGTCTCGAACTGCTCGCCGGCGCCGTGCTCGACTATACGGACGAGCTGATGGGCAGCCATTTCACGGTGCGTAACCCGAACGCCACTGCGTCCTGCGGATGCGGTAGCAGCTTCTCGATCGACTGAGCCGGTCTGAACGCGCTCTGCTTGCCGGCGCCGTGTTCCATTTGTCTCGCAATCAGGACAGGCAGTGCAGCTCGCGACCTGGAACGTCAATTCCGTCCGTGCCCGCGCCCGCCACGTGGCACGCTTCCTTGAAGATCGGCATCCCGATCTTCTCCTGCTTCAGGAGCTGAAATGCGAGGCGGAGAGTTTCCCCGCCCTCGAATTTCGTGCCCTGGGCTATCACGCCGAAATCGTCGGCCAGAAAAGCTATAACGGCGTCGCGGTGCTTTCCCGCGAGCCCGTCACGGTCCGCCACCGCCGCCTGCCCCGCTTGCGCGAGGGCGCGGGCGAGGCCCGCTATCTCGAGATCTCCACCGCGGAGATCACGGTGATCAACATCTATGCCCCGAACGGCAATTCCGGCGGAGCTGCCGGCTTCGCGGCAAAGCTCGCCTTCCTCGCCCAGCTTGCCCGGCGCGCGGAGGCCCTGCTCGGCGAGGATATTCCGCTCGCGATCGGCGGGGATTTCAACGTCGCGCCCGAACCGGTGGATGTGGCGGAGGGCGCCCTGCCGCCGACCGACGCGCTCATCCGCCCGGAAAGCCGGGCTGCCTTCCGCAGCCTGCTTTGGCTCGGCCTCAGCTGCGCGGTGCGCGCGCTGCAGCCGCAGGGACCGGCCTATACGTTCTGGGACTATCAGGCCAACGCATTCGACCGTGATCTCGGCCTGCGCATCGACCATGTGCTGCTCTCGCCCACTCTTGCCGAACGGTTGCGCGCAGTGGAGATCTGTCGTGCCGAACGCGCCGCCGAGCAGCCATCGGATCATGTGCCGGTGCTGGTGATGCTGGATTGACCCCCGGGGCGATGGCCAAGGGGCGACTCACCAAGAACGATCGACGAGGGGGGTGATCATGCCGCGCACCGCCTGGCTTGCCGCGCTGCTCATTTTCGCAGCCATCCTGGGTGGCATTCATCCGGCGCGCGCCGAATCGCCGGATGCCTATTGCCGGCAGGCCGGCACCGACGACACGCTGCGCGAGATCCCCGCGCAGCTTGTTCCGATATCGACACGGCTCTTCGGCCTCTCCGCCATGCCGCCGTCCGAGGTGCGCCGCAGCACCTATTATCGCTGCATGTCGGGCCATGTCTTCGTCTGCAATCTCGGCGCCAATCTTCCTTGCGGGAAAGCCGATACCAGCCGCGATCTCTCCGGCGCCGATGAATGGTGCGCGCAGAACCAAAATTCCGATTTCATTCCGATGTACGTGACCGGCCACGACACGATCTATCGCTGGCGCTGCGCCGGGCCCAAGGCCGTCATCATCGGAACTGTCTTCCGGGTCGACCCGCGCGGCTTCGTCGCCGAGATGTGGAAGCAAGCGGACCCGTAACAGCGGAATGCGTGATTGTCCCCCTGATTAATGACCGCCACCGCCCGCCCCGGCCCGCGCGGGCGAAAGCAGGAAAGTGAAAGGCACCACCCCGAAGGCAATCACCGCACAGCCGATGAACACGTCGTGATAGGCGAGGAAGGCGGCCTGCGTGTTCAGCGTCTGATAGAGCCAGCCCATGGCCTCGGTGCCGATCTCTGCCGATCCGCGGCCGAGTTCCGCCAGGGCCGCCGAGACCTGAGCGAAAGTGGTGCGAAAGACCGGGCTCGCCGGGCTCAGATGTCCCGAGCCGGCGAGATAGGCCATGTTGATCTGGGTGCGCGAAACCACCGCTGCGGTCGAGAGCGAGATTGCCGCTGAGCCCGCGACATTGCGCACCAATACATAAAGCGCCGAGGCATCGCTGTTGAGAGAGCGCGGCAGCGTCAGATAGGCGCTCGTGCTGATCGGAACGAAGAGGAAGCTGAGGCCAGCCGTCTGCGCCATGCGCATCAGCATCAGCGTGCGGAAATCGAGATCGGGCGAGAGGCGGCTCGCATAAAGGAGCCCGAAGCCAAGAATGATAAAGCCGGTCGCGATAATCAGCCGCGTCTGCACCCGGGGCATCAGGACGCGTGTCACGATCGGTATGAACAGCAGGATCACCAGCGCACCAGGTGAGAGGACGAGGCCGGAGAGCAGCGCCGTGTAGCCGAGATGAACCTGCGCGAGCTCGGGGATCAGCACGCCGCTTGAATAAAGCGTGCCGAACAGGGCCACGACCATCAGGCATCCGACCGAGAAATTGCGGTCGCTGAAGACGCTGAGACGAACAATCGGACGCCGCGCCTCGGTGAGCCAGAAGATTGCGCCGACCCAGCCCAGCGCCGCCGCGAAGGCAAGCAGGCGGATCGCCGGCGAGCCGAACCAGTCAGCGTCCTCGCCGCGGTCGAACATGACCTGGGCGGCGCCGATGCCGATCGCGATCAGCAGAAGGCCGGGCAGATCGACACGCTGGTCCCGCGCCCGTTCGCGCAGCACCCAGGGCGGATCCTCGACCAGGCGGTTGACCAGGAAGAACGTGACGATCCCGACCGGAATATTGATGAAAAAGACCCATCGCCATGAATAGGAGTCGGTGATCCAGCCGCCGAGCGTAGGACCGATGATCGGCGCGAAGACCACCGCAATCGCCACCACGCCGAAGGCGCGGCCGCGCATGGAGGGCGGCATGACATCGAGCACGATCGCCTGCTGGTTCGGCTGCAACCCGCCGCCGAAGAATCCCTGCATCAGGCGGAAGACGACGAGCTCGCCGAGCGAGATCGCGCTGCCGCAGAGGAACGAGCAGACCGAGAACATGATGATGCAAAGCAGGAAATAGCGCTTGCGCCCGATCACCCGGCCAATCCAGGCGGAAATCGGCAGCACGATTCCGTTGGCGACGAGATAGGAGGTGAGCGTCCAGGTCGCCTGGTCGTAGCTCGAGGAGAGGCTGCCTGCGATATATGGCAGGCTGACATTGACGATGGTGGTGTCGAGGATTTCCATGAAGGCGGCGAGCGTCACCACCACCGTGATCAGCCAGGGATTGTGCCGCGGCCGCCAGGCGGCATCCGCCGCCTCATGCGCACTGCTCATCTGAGATGCACGACCGGCTCCACGGAGAGCCCGAGCGGCAGCGCATCCTCGGGCCCGAGCCCGCCGGTGATGATGATCTTCACCGGCACGCGCTGCACGATCTTGACGAAGTTCCCGGTCGCGTTCTCGGCAGGAAAGGCACTGAAGACCGAGCCGGAGCCCTGTTGGATGCTGTCAATGCGGCCGGTGAGACGGAGGTTAGGGTAGGCATCGACACTGATCGTGACACGCTGTCCCGGGCGGAGCTGGGCAAGCTGGGTTTCCTTGAA
>DASZQO010000343.1:0-14683 GCA_035549615.1 Acetobacteraceae bacterium | reverse complement strand
TTGCCCGAGCTACCCCAGGGCACGAGAAGAAAACTGTAAGGCATGGAGGGTGTCTCTCCTCATCAACTGGCTTTTCTAGGCGCGGTTGCCTCCCTGCCGGCGCACGCCGCGTGTGCAAAATTTCCTGCTTTCGCTCTCGGTCAGATCGCAGGCTCTACACATGAACAGCGATAGAATGGCCACACCAAAGAAGCCATCATTTAAGTGTTGCGAATGTCATGGCCGGAATTACAAATGTCTGAATTCAAAAAATTCTATTGTTTAAAGATAATTTTCAAATTCAAATATTCGTCTGTTCCGATTTCATCCGCGTTCCAGTGAGGCGCCCTTTGGAATCAGGATACGGGCCGAGCTTCACCGCTCTCTCCGTAGAGAGCACGGCACGCGTGAGTGCCTACGCGCGCGACTTGCACATTGAGATTTCCCCGCACATCAGGGCAAACGGCCTGTTTGTGAGAGCATTGTTTCATCAGAATCGATGATCGCCCGGCGGCCCTTCGCGAGCAAACTCATCTTGCTTCCTGAACGGGAGCTTGCTCTCTCATCCCGGAATGGGACGTGGGCTGCCGAGCCCCTGCGAGCACGCGCGTGAGCCTGCGGACGTGGCCGTTCAAGGTCTCGGCAGCCTAGGATGGGACGAAGCCGTGCTGCACAGCGCGCCTTTGCGCGTCATCAAAGCTGTGAACCAGAAACACGTGATTCGCGAGGCCGAGAGTCAGGCTGAACCCGCTCCGGAAGTGATCGTGATCTATCCTAGTTGCGGCGCGGTCGCCTGATAGCTCGGCAGCGCCCGCATCCGTTCCCACCAGGCGGCGAAACCTTCGACGCCGAAGACCTCTGCGGCATCGGGGGTCAGATCCACATAGAAGCAGATGGGCGCGAGGTAGAAATCGCCGAGCGAGGGCTGCGCGCCGGCAAGAAACGCATCCTTCCCGCGCAGTTTCATCAGTTCGGTAAGGACGAGCCGGCTTTTCGCGATCGATTGACGCCGCGCCTCCTCGTCCGGACCGCCGATGAAGTCCGGAAAGAGGTGGAAGCCGGCGACACCGATCAGTGCGGCGTATCCGTAGGAATCGACGATGCCCATCGCCATGCGCATGCGCGCGCGGTCGCGGGGATTGTCCGGCGTGAAGGAGGGGCCGGGCAGCACCTCGTCGAGGAACGGCGCGATCGCGCTCGTCTCGATGATGCGGAACCCGTCATAATCGACCACCGGCACCTTTGCGAAGGGGTGGCGAACGAGATGCTCGGGAAGGTGGGGCTCGCGCTTGAGCACATGCACCGGCACCTGCTCGTAAACTGCCTTCTTTTCTGCGAGCAGCATCCGCACGGTGCGGACATAGGTGCTGCCATCGAATCCGTAGAGGATGATCTTGCTCATTCTTGCTCGCTTTCGTTCCTGTGCTGACGCCACCTCCGGCGGTCACGCTTTTTCTGTGCCGGCCCGTCCGCGGAGGCATGGATATCGAGGCGGCGCGTTGGTGGTCAATCGGCCGAGCCGAGGCGGCCAAGGCGCGGCAGAGCAAGTTGTTCATGAAGGAAAAATCGCCGCACGCGGTCGTTCCGGAACGGGGGACTGAGCCCCAGGAAGGGGTGTGGCGCGTCCCGGCTCAATCGGCAGGTTCTCGGCAAAATGCAAAACCCTATGCTATGAAGGCCCTGGTGGGCGGTGTTTTCCGCGTGTCTTATCACAGCCTCCCGGGAGAGGACCCATCCGCTACCGCGAACGTCTGCCTGCTCCGAGGGCCCGACCGCAGAGGAAAGTGACTCGCGGAGCGGGCATTGTTCGTCGTGTGAACCGGGCGCCTGGACAGAGAACCCGGTGCCGGCGCTCCCTGGCTGAGCGATGGCCGAGTCCCTGAACACGCCCGCGCATCCGGCCGCCGCCAGGGACCACGCCGCATCCGCCCTTATCATGAAGCGGCGGCGGCTCTCGCCGATCTGGATCATTCCGGCGGTGACTTTGCTGATCGCCGCCTGGCTCACCTACCAGACGCTCTCCCAGCGCGGGCCGCTCATCACCATCACCTTCCAGAATGCCGAGGGGCTGGTTGCCGGCCAGTCCCAGGTCCGGTTCAAGGATATCCCGCTCGGCACCGTGCAAGGCATCGCCCTGCGCCATGATCTGAGCGGCGTGGTGGTCTCGGTGCGGATGACGCGCGCGGCGGAGCGGCTTCTGACCGACAAGGCACGGTTCTGGGTGGTCAAGCCGCGGCTTTTCGCTGGCAGCCTTTCCGGGTTCGAGACCGTTCTCTCCGGCTCCTATATCGCGATCCTGCCTTCAAAGGCGCCGGGACCGCCCGAGCGGCATTATACCGGCCTTGAGAATCCGCCGGTCCTGCAGTCCGACATTCCGGGCCGGACGTTTCTGCTGAAGGCAAGCCGGCTCGGCTCGCTCACGCTCGGCTCACCGATCTTCTATCGCGATCTCGATGTCGGCACCGTGCTCGGCTGGGATATCGGGAAGATGGCCGAGAGCGTCACCGTGCATGCCTTCGTGCAGGCGCCGTTCGACCAATATGTCCGGCAGGGTTCACGTTTCTGGAATGCCTCCGGCGCATCGGTCTCGCTCGGCGCAGGCGGCATCCAGCTCAATGTCGAATCGCTTCGCGCCCTGCTCTTCGGCGGCATCGCTTTCGAGACGCCGCAATCCGCGCTCACCACGAAGCCCGCCGTGGCGAACGAGGTTTTCCCGCTTTATGCCGATGCGGCAGCCGCCGCTGCGGCCGCCTATGAGCAGAGGGTTCCGCTGGTTTCCTATTTCCCGGGCTCTGTCGCGGGGCTCGCGGTGGGCGCGCCGGTGACGCTGCTCGGCATCCCGATCGGCGAGGTGACGTCGATCGATCTTCGCTACGATCCGCAGAGCGGTCACATCGGTGTGCCGGTGCATTTCGTCGTCCAGCCGCAGCGGATCGCGGGCATCGGCGTCGCGAGCCGGCGCGGACCGCTCGCCAATGCGCGAATCCTGGTGGCGCGCGGCATGCGGGCCGAGCTTGCCACCGCCAATCTGCTGACGGGACAGAAGGAGATTGCGCTCTCGCTGGTTGCCGGCGCGCCCAAGGCAGAGGTTCGTGTTGAAAACGGAAACATCGTCGTGCCCACGTCGCCGGGACAGCTCGCCGGCATCACCAACGCGGCGCAGGCGCTTCTGGAGAAGATCAACCAGATGCCCTTTGCCGAGATCGGCGACAATCTCAACGCCACGCTCGCCGGGCTCAACGCGCTCGCCAACAATGGACAGTTGCGTGACACCCTGAGCGCGCTCAAGACGACGATGGCGGCGGCCCAGGATGCGATCGAGAAGCTCGACCGGGGTGCTGCGCCCGCGCTTGCCGAGCTGCCGGCGATCACGCGGGACCTGCAAGGATTGCTCGCGCAAACCGATACACTGGTGGAATCGGCAAAATCCGGCTACGGCAACAATTCCATGTTCTATCGCGACCTCGACCGGGTGCTGCTTCAGATGAACGACACCATGCAGTCGCTCCGCGCGCTCTCCGAGCTGCTCACCCAGCAGCCCTCGGCGCTGATCCGCGGCCGTTCCGGCGCCTCGCCTTTGCCATGAGCGCGATCCGGCGCGCGAGGCTCGGGCGGCGGCGTGTGGCGCTGGCGCTCGGGGTCGGCCTTGGAAGCCTGGCGGCGGGCTGCGCCTCACCCAACCCGACGCTCTATACGCTGGCCCCCCTGCCCGGCCCCGCCCTGGGCGCGCCGCGCCGGATCGTTCTCGTGCGCGAGGTGAGCCTCGCCCGCTATCTCCAGCGGCCGGGGATCGTCCGCTCCTCGGCGGATTATCGGCTGGACGTGCTGGCCAATGACTGGTGGGGCGAGCCGCTCGGCGCGATGCTGGGACGGGTGCTGGTCGCCGACCTCGCCACGCGGCTGCCGGGCAGCACGGTGCTGGCCGAGAGCGTGGCGATCACGACCGATGCGAATATCGCCGTCGAGGTCTCGATCCAGCAATTCGAGGAGGATGCATCGGGGGCGGTGGTGCTGAACGCGACCTTCGTGCTGGTCGGCAGGCGCAGCACGGCCGCTCCGCGCACCTTCAGCGTGAGCGTGCCGGCCTCGCCGCTGGCCGGACCGGGAGCGCTGGGCGGGGAAGCGGCCGTGGCGGCACAGGTGGCCGCGATGAGTACGGCGCTGGCGCGGCTTGCGGACGCGATCGCTGCGGCGATCGCCGGTTTCCGGGGATAGGGCTCCGGCGCGAACGCGCGGCTGGGTCGTTGACCTCGCCTTGAGAAACGATTAGAGCGTGATTGCCGAAAGCGTGAATCACTCGGCAGAACACATGCCTAGAATGGGATATGTAAGCGCGGGCGAGCATGTCTCATTCCAGGTTGGCACACACAAAGCGGGACGGAACGCATTTTTGCGTTCGCCGGAGCGCGACGGGGGGCGATGGCCATGGGTGCTGCGATTTCCCGCAAGAATTTCCTGCTTGGTGCGGCCGCCGCTGCGGGCACGTCTCTGCTCATGGAACGCCCGGCGCGGGCCGCCCGGCGCTATGTGATCAAGTTCGGCATAGATCTCGCAACCGACCATCCGGCCACCGTGCATGTGCAACAGGTGGCGGCACAGGTGCGGAAAGCGACTGGCGGGGCCGTGCAGATCGGTGTCTTTCCCAATAGCGAGCTTGGCGACGATACGCACATGCTCTCCGATCTGCGCGCGGGCGCGATCGAGATGATGGGGATCGGCGATAACATTCTGGCGACTTTGGTGCCGAGTGCCGCGATCGACAATGTCGGCTTCGCCTTCAAGGACAGCAGGACCGCTTGGGCGGCGCTGGATGGGGCGGTGGGCGATATCGTGCGTGCGGAAATTGCCAAAGCCGGGCTCGTGCCGATGCATGCGATCTGGGACGAGGGGTTCCGCGAGACCACGACGAGCACGAAGCCGATCGTGACGCCCGAGGATCTCAAGGGATTTAAGATCCGCGTGCCGCCGAGCCCGATCTCGCTTTCCCTCTTCAAGGCGCTGGGCGCGGCGCCGGAGACGATCAATGTCGCCGAGCTTTACACCGCGCTGCAGACGCATGTGGTGGATGGGCAGGAGAATCCGCTCGGCAATATCGAGACGCAGAAATTCTACCAGGTGCAGAAATACTGCTCCATGACCAACCATATGTGGGTGGGGTACTGGATGGTGGCGAGCGCATCCTTCTGGAAGCGGCTGCCGGCGAATTACCAGAAGATCGTCGCCGATGCTTTCGCGACCCAGGCGCCGCTGCAGCGGATCGCCAATGACCAGCTCAACGCTTCGCTCCAGGCGAAGCTCGCCCAGCAGGGTTTGATCTTCAACACGCCGGATACCGCGCCGTTCCGGGCCAAGCTGATGCAGGCGGGATTCTACAAGGAATGGCGCGGCAAGTTCGGCGCGACGCTCTGGTCCGCGCTCGAAAAATATACCGGGACTCTCGCCTGAGGGACGCTTGACCGGCTGAGTGACGATCCCCGCAGGGACGCCCCTCCCAGTCCTATGCGCGGCTTCCTGCTCCAGCTCGATCGCACCGTGGATTGGTTCGCCGAAGGGGCGGCGGCCATCCTTGTGCTCGTCGAGATCATCATCCTTCTCGCCGGGGTGATCTGGCGCTATGCGCTCGACAATCCGCTGGTCTGGGTGGGCGAGCTCGGCGAGATGCTGTTCCTCTGGCTCGTGAGCCTTGGCGCGGTCATCGCCCTGCGCCGCGGCGAGCATATGCGGATGACGGTGCTGGTGGGCCGGCTTTCGCCAGTGGCACGGGGCTTTCTCGCGCGAATCGCGGCCCTGGCGGCGACGATCTTCGTTATCGCGATCCTCGTCCCGGGCTATGGCTACATGGTGCAGCAGGCGGCGATCACGACGCCGACGCTGCAGATTCCAGGATCATGGGAGATTGCGGGCGAGCTTGCCGCCTTCGTCCTGCTGCTGTTCACCGCGCTCCGCCAGCTTTTTGCAGGCGCCTCATGGCGCGAATTGCTGGCGAGCTTGGCCGTGGTGGTGGCGATCGGGCTCGGGCTCTGGGCGCTCGAGCCGATGCTGGATGCGATCGGCAATGGCGATCTCGTGATCTTTTTCATCGGGATGGTGGGCGCCTGCATTCTCTGCGGCGTGCCTATCGCCTTCAGCTTCGGCATCTCGACGATGGCCTACATGGTCTTCACGACGACGATCCCGCTTTCCGTGGTGGTGAGCCAGATGGACCAGGGGATGTCGTCGATCGAGCTACTGGCCGTGCCAATGTTCGTGGCGCTTGGCCTTCTGCTCGAGATGACCGGCATCGCGCGAGCGCTGGTGGACTTCCTGAGCGCGCTGGTCGGACATTTCCGTGGCGGGCTTTCCTATTCGCTGATCGGGGCGATGTTCCTGGTCGCGGGTATCTCCGGCTCCAAGGCCGCCGACCAGGCCGCGATCGCGCCGGTGCTGCTGCCGGAGATGCGCAGCCGCGGCGCCGATGCGGGTGAGCTGGTGGCGCAGCTCGCGTCCTCCGCGGCGATGTCCGAGACGATTCCGCCGAGCTTGGTGCTGATCATCGTCGGCGCGGTGACCGGCGTTTCGACCTCAGCCTTGTTCACAGGCGGGCTGCCGCCGGCTGCGGTCGCCGCGCTCGCCCTGGTCGTGCTGATCTTCTTCCGCACGCGCAGGGAACGGCCGAGCACGGAGCGGCCGCCGCTTCGCGATATCGGGTGGGCGTTCCTGGTGGCGATCCCGGCTTTGGTGCTGCCCATCCTGATCCGTTATGCGGTGCTCGACGGCATCGCGACCGCGACCGAGGTGGCGACGCTCGGCGTGATCTATTCGGTGCTGGTCGGGCTTTTCGTCTATCGCCGCTTCGACTGGCGGCGGGTGTTCCCGATCCTGGTCGAAACGGCGTCTCTCTCGGGCGCCATTCTGCTCATCATCGGCGCGGCCTCGGCGATGGCCTGGGCCTTGACGCAGGCGGGGTTCGCAGATTCGCTCGCTTCGCTGATGACCAGAATACCGGGCGGGCGGGCCGGCTTTCTCGCGGTCTCCATCATCGTCTTCATCGTTCTCGGCAGCGTGCTGGAAGGGCTGCCGGCGATGGTGCTGTTCGGCCCCCTGCTCTTCCCGATCGCGCAGCAGGTTGGGATCAACGTGGTGCAGTACGCAATTGTTGCGATTTTGGCGATGGGGATTGGGCTTTTTTCGCCGCCCTTTGGGGTCGGGTTCTATCAGAGCTGCGCGATCGGGCGGGTCGCGAGCGACCAGGCGCTGGGGCGGATCTGGCCCTATATGGCGAGCCTCGTGATCGCGCTCGCGATCGTCGCCGCGGTGCCATGGCTCTCGACTGGATTCTAGAGAGAGGTTGTTCTTTCTTGAGAGAAAGAACCAAAGAGTTTGTGTTCGTTCATTCGTCGTCCGAGGCCGGTGCCGGGTCCGGAAAACGGAGAAAAGTCGTTTTGCTTCTTTTTCTTCAGAAAAAGCAGTCTCCTTCTCTCTGACACTTCATCGAAGAGCACGACATTTTTGGCTTTGCCATTTCGATTGACAGGGCTCCGATTTCAGCGAAATCCGATCATTCCATCGAGAAGGCCCAGCGAACGGCGCCGGCGAGAAATCCCTGCTCTCCCGGCAGCGGGATGATTCGTCTCGAGATCAAATTGTCGAGCCCCAGGCTGCGCCCTGCCTGGGCGGCCGCGAACATGCCGTGGGCACAGATGATTCCCACATAGGTCCACGGCCATTCCGTGGGATCGTTATAAAGGCCGATCAGAAGATTCAAGGTGAAGAGGGCCGCCAGGATCCCGGACACGCGGACCATGAATCCAAGCATTAAAGAGGCCGTGAAGAATACCTCAAGAAAGTAAACGAGAGGATCGACAATGCCGATATGGTTGACGAAGATCTGCATGAAATCCGAATGAATCTGAAAGGAGCTGTATTTGACGGTTGCCTTGAGCCAATACCGGAAGCCGGCCGCGACAGGGAACGGGATCTTCCAGAGCGTGCCCAGGTACCACATTCCCGCAGCGACGAGCCGCATGCCGTAAATGCCAAGGTGATGGCCGGTTCTCTGCTGCGGGTCGCGCTGCCAGTTATAGGCCGCGATTGTCAGGCTTGCCAAAAGCAGAAGCCAGTAGAGGACGACCGTGTACCAGCGGAGATCGCCCAGGGATCTCTGATCGGGGATCTGGCCGACCATGAATTGAAAGAATGTATGGATGGGATTGTCGCGCATCATGTTTCTTCCGTTTCCCCCGCTGGCTTAGCGTGAGATCAAGCCGAGACGACGGCACGATATCGGCTGAGCCGTCGTACGGAGGGGTTCAAAGGGTTTCATACGGAAGAATTCGGACGAGCCTTGCCGTGGTTACAGCAATCGTGGCAAGGCCACCCCGCTCGACCGCTGCCCATCATGTCGAGCCGACCTTCCAGGCAATTCTTATCGCGACCTGGGCACCGCTCCTGACGGAAATCGGCAGCAACATAGAATACTACGCTTGTACATCGCGAAGATAAGGAGCCATCACCGATGACCGCCTATATCGTCTTCACCCGAGAAAAGATGCGGAACAGCCAGGAATATGACCTCTATCGCGAGAAATCACGCCCGGTGAACTCTGGCCATCCCTTGAAGCCGCTGGCGCTCTACGGAAACCACGAAGTGCTCGAAGGCCCGGCAATCGAGGGCGCGGTGATCCTGGAGTTTCCAACCATGGAGGCCGCAAGAACCTATTATCACAGCGCTGCCTACCAGGAGGCTGTGAAGCATCGCTTCCTGGCCGCCGACCACCGGGTGTTCATCGTTGAGGGAATCCAAGGCTGAGCACCTTCCGGACTTTGTGCCGCCGGCCCGATCGTGAACCCTCTTGTCAGAGATGTAGGTAAGGCTATATTTAACAGCGAACGCTGGGTTGGGCCGGCGGGAGTGCCGGAAGCCTGCTTCGGCTTTCGGGGAGCTTCGGCCAGGCAGACCAACCGGGGAGCGGTGCATCGACCTTCGGGGCAAGGCGGGCGAGGCAAGGCAGGAGCGTGATGAACGGAAAGGCTCTCACCCTCAGCGAGCACACCGGCACGGCCATTCGCGAGGTGCTGGAGGGGCGGCGGCGGGGTCCGTGGTCGGCGCTGCTGTTCGCGGGGCCGGCGGTCATCGCCTCGATCGCCTACATGGATCCCGGCAATTTCGCGACCAATATTCAGGCCGGCGCCAGATATGGCTACGTCCTGCTCTGGGTGGTGCTGCTTGCGAACCTGATCGCCATGCTGTTCCAGGCGCTTTCCGCCAAGCTTGGCATCGTTACCGGCCGCAATCTCGCCGAGATGTGCCGCGAGCAGTTTCCAAGGCCGATCGTGCTCGGCATGTGGGGCGTGAGCGAGATCGCCGCCATGGCGACCGATCTTGCCGAGTTCCTTGGCGGGGCGATCGGGCTCTCGCTGCTTTTTCACATGCCATTGCTCGAGGGCATGATCGTCACCGCCATGGTGACGTACTTCATCCTGCTCTGCGAGGGAAACGGCTTCCGGCCGATCGAGATCATCATTGGCACACTCGTGGCGGTGATCGCGCTTTGCTACCTGATCGAGATGTTCATCGCCCCCGTTTCCTGGGGCGCCGCGGCACTCTCTACCGTGCTGCCGCGCCTACCCGATGCCGAGGCGCTGACGATCTCGGTCGGCATCATCGGCGCGACGGTGATGCCGCATGCGGTCTATCTCCATTCCGGGCTGACGCAGAACCGTACGCCGGCGCGCAATGACGGCGAGCGGCGCAAGCTGCTGCGCTTCTCCAATCGCGAGGTCATCGTGGCACTTTCCGTTGCCGGGCTCGTCAACATGGCGATGGTGATGATGGCCTCCGCCGCTTTCCATACCGGCCACAGCGAGGTTGCGGATATCGAGACCGCTTATCACACGCTGACACCGCTGCTGGGCGCCGGTGCGGCGGCGATTTTCCTTCTTTCGCTGATGGCATCCGGGATTTCGAGCTCTGCAGTCGGCACGATGGCCGGCCAGATGATCATGCAGGGCTTCGTGGGCTTTCGCATTCCGGTTTGGGTGCGGCGGCTGGTGACGATGGTGCCGGCTTTCGTGGTCATCGGAATCGGGGCCAACCCCACCCTCTCGCTCGTGATCAGCCAGGTCGTTCTCTCCTTCGCGCTGCCGATCCCGATGGTCGCTCTCGTCCTCTTCACGCGAAGACGCGACATCATGGGACCTTACGCCAATGGGCGGCTCACCGATCTCGCCGCGATCGTCGGCACGGCCATCATCCTCGTCCTGAACATGGTTCTTTTGTTACAGACTTTCGGGATCGCTCTTCCCGGCCTGGCGGCCGGCTGAACCCGCTGCTTCACCCGATCATGCCCAGGCTTCCCAGTGCCGGCGCGGAAACGACCGACGGGTGGTGCCTATGTTGCGGACGCGGGCAGTATCGCGGCCACCGCGCCAGCGATGACGATCAGCCCATCGACCGGCCGCGGCATCATCAACTGGCAGGGCTTCACGATCGGCAGCGACAATTCTGCCCAGATCAGCACCGGCGCGGGCGAGACGCTCATGCCGATGGCGCCCGCCCTCGCCTATGCCGCGGACCCGGCGCATCCGGATGTTTTCTCGCTCAAGAAGGGGCCGTTCTGAGCAGGGCGCGCAACGCGCTCACCTCGTTTCGCAGGCGCTCGATCTCGGCGCGCTCATAACCGAAGGCCGCGCGGGCGGCGAATTCGCCGAGCAGCGCGCGCTCATCGGCATTAACGTCGCTGCCCGAAAGGTGCGGGCCAAAAAGGGCGACGGCGATGCCTTCGACCTCACCGCCGCGGACAGGCACCGCGAGGCAGGGCGCCTGATCATCCGCAGGCAGGCCGGGCCGCCGCCACTGGCCGCGCGGCAGCGCAAGCGGCACGCCGCGGGCGAGACTTGCGAAAATCTGTGCATCCTGCTGCCGATCGAGCGTGACAAGCCCGTTCTCTGCCCAGCCGATCGACGGACGGGTGCGGCGAAACGCGCCATCGATCCAGCGGAAAACGGCGGCCGAGGACAGCCGGAGCGCTTCCGTCGGGACCTCGGCGAGCAGCCGGTCGATCGTGGCGAAATCCTTGCCACGCAGAATCGCTTCGCCCGCCACGCGCAGCTCTTCCCGGGCCCGGTGATAGCGCCGGTTGCAGGCATGGTCGGCGATATCGACCGAAAGCTCATGCATGCGGGTAAGGACGAGCAAACTGATCGGCCCGACGATGAGCGCCCAAATCCATCCTGGCAAATCCAGGCCTGCTCGATAGGAGGCGAGCGCCTCGTGCAAATAGAGGATGGGCACACCAAGGGCCAAGGTGAACGCGGTGAGGACCGCGCCGCGGCGAAGCGGAATCGCGACGCTGACGACGCGGCGGCGGCGCACCGCCGTGCCGACGAAATAGGCGATGACGCCATGAAAGAGGTAGAGAAGCCCGATCGCGACCTGCGAAGGAAGAGCGCCCCAGAGATCGTAAAGCAGGCCTGAGGACTGGCTGATCTCGGCGAAGATGAAGGCTGGCAGGCCAATGACGCAGCCGGCGATCGCCCAGCGCATGCGCTGCTCGTCCTGCGGATTGAGCGTGCGCAGGCGGAGCAGCAGTACAAGGATGGCGGCGAAATCGAGGCCATAGCCGGCGAGGAAGACGGCGTCGGTGATCCGCTCGGTCTGAAAGCCGAAAAGATTGCCGGCGCAGAGCAGCATCAAGAGGGCGATCGCCGCGCCGAGCCAGGGCAGCGCCGGTTCGAGGCGGCGCCAGAAGGGGTCGGGTTCCGCGGTCGGAAAGCGGAAGGTGAAAGCGAAGAAGCCGGCATAGGCGGCGCCCTGCGCCAGCGCCTCGAGAAACTGCTCGGCCAGCAGAAGCGGCGGCCAAGGCTGGATCAGCGCATAAAAAGCATAGGTCTGCCCGGGATTGAACCAGATGGCGTAGAGGAAGAATCCCCAGGTCATTCGGCTCGGCCGGGTCCAGACAAGATGGAAGGCGACGGCGATGAAAAGCGCGCCAACGACGGTATCGGCGAGCAGCACCAGCCGGGCAGGCCAGCCGAGGGGAGCGGGCACGGCGGTGAGACGGACGAGGCGCGGAGGACCAGCGTGCGGCGGCAGGATGACGAGCGTGATGCTCCGGCCCGGCCGCGTATATTGCATCCCGCCAAGGCCGCCGAGCAGCACGACGAGGCTTGCGCAGGCCGGGCTCGTCGGCACGGTGCAGCGCATGTGCGCAAGGTCAAGCCGTTCCCCCGCAACAAGGCCGGCCCGCGCAGCCGGTGATTCGCGCGCGCTCGCGAAGGGCGCGATGACGTCCAAGATGACTCCGTCATTGTCCGCGGAGAGGCCGAACGCGGAGAGCGGCTCGGCCACCCGGTAAAGCTCGGGCAGGATCGTCGCGAGCGCCCATCCGGTAAGGACAAGCAGAAGCAGCCGGCCCAGGAAGCGCTGCAAACCGCGCCGCGGCATGGTTTGCCCATCCGAGATGGAAACGATGTTCGCCACTTTTACGCCTGGTCCAAGCTAGGGCAGACCGCGATGGGCCGGAAACGGCTGATCGCATGAAGAGGCTCGCAAACCAAATCCAGAAAGCGGTGTGCACGGCACCATGGAAGCGCACGCCGCTAGAGAAAGCAGAGCGAATATGCCGATTTTCGGTGCATATTTCCTATGTAACCGTCTCTCGTCTGCTTGACATAGGAATGTAGCCGCCTCCGTTTCATTCTTTCCCGCCATCGGGGGACGGGGAAAAGCGCATATGGGCATGATACTAGGCCTTGCCCGGCCGGGCGATCGGACGGTTGCAAGCCGGAAAACGGTCACGCCCGGCTTGCTCACGGACATTTTCCAGCCTTCTGGCAGGCTTGCTTTCGTCAAGGATGGAGACCGCTGGTCCGGGGCGCGCCTGGCGGCGGCGGCGGAACGGCTTGCCGCAGGGCTCGCCGCTGCGGGTGTGGGCGCGGGCGAGCGGGTGGCACTGCATCTTCGCAATGGGCCGGAGATCGCGGCCGCTTATCTCGCGTGCTTCCGGCTCGGCGCCATTGCCGCGCCGCTCAATCCGGGTTTTGAAAGGGCGGAACTCCAGGCCATGCTGCGCCGCCTGAGGCCGCGCCTCTATATCGGCGATGCGGCGCTTTACCGGAGGGTCTCGCCGATCGAGACCGAGGTGCTCGGCGCGGCGGCGCGCTATGTGGTGGGCGAACCCGAGGATGGGACGGCAAGGAGCTGGACCTCTCTCCATCTTGAGCCGGTGCCCGGAATCTTTGGCCAGGTTGATCCGGACGCGCCCGCCGTTCTTCTCCCAACCGCCGGCACCACCGGCGAGCCCAAGCTCGTTGCGCACAGCCAGGCGACGCTTGCCTGCATGGCTGCGCGAATGGCGAACTTCCCAATCCTGGGAGGAGATCTCTGCGCTTTCTTCCTGCCGATGACGCATGCTGCGGGCCTGTTCGGCTTCATCGCCAGCCAATGGGTCGGTGCAGCACTCGTCATGCTGGATGCCGACAATCCGGCCGCCATCCTCGATGCCATTGAGAGACAGCGCTGCACCTATTTCATCACCTTGCCGACGACGCTCGCTGGCATCATGGAGCGTCAGCATATCGACCGGCGTGATGTGAGCTCCCTTCGCTTCTGCGCGACGGTGGGGGATGTTTGCCTGCCCGGTCAGCAGCGGGCGTTCCCTTCCCTTTTCGGCCTGCCGCTCCGCAGCTTCTGGGGAGCGACGGAGGCCTTCGGCTCCTGCACGTACGGGCTGCAAGCCGGCGCGGTGAGCCGTCCGATCCCGGGTGCCGAGATCCGGCTGGTGGATGAAGAGGACCGCCCGGTGGCGCGCGGCGAGCCCGGGGAAATGCTGCTGCGCGGCCCGCATATCGCGCTCGGCTACTGGAGCGGTCCGGGAGAATGGATCGGCTTCGCGGATGGCTGGTACCGGACCGGTGATGTCAAGCGCGAGGACCAGGACGGAAATCTCTGGTTCGTCGCGCGGGCGAAAGACCTGATCCAGCGCGCGAGGGCGAGCATCTCTCCGGTTGAGGTGGAGCAGGTCCTGGCTGAGCACCCTTATGTTCGTGATGCCGGTGTGGTGGGCCTGCCGGACCCAGTCCTCGGCCGGAGAGTTGTGGGTTTTGTGCAGCTCAAGGAAGGGGCCGGGGTGGAGCGGCTGGGGGATATCCTGCGCGCAACCGCCACCCGACTGGCGCGCCACAAAGTGCCGGACCGGTTGTTGCCGGTCGCGGCGATACCACGCAACCACCTCGGCAAGATCGACCGTTTACGCCTCGCCCGGATGGCCTGAGCGCCGGTTTGAGATCGCGGCTGCGACAACCCCGGCCTCTCGGCCTTGCCGCGGCACGAGAGGCCATGCCGATCTTCTCCCATCAAATCACGCGTGTTCGCAAGATGAACCCGCTCAGGGCGACACCGAGGAGCAGAAGCGCCACGACCAGAAATGCCGCGGAGAGACTTGCGGCGTGGGCCAGGAAACCGATTGCCGCCGGGCCGGCAAGCATGCCCGCATATCCTAGCGTGCTCACCGCGGGCACGGCGACATGTTCCGCCATATCCTTCTGCCCGCCCGCCAAGGTGATGAGGATCGGCACGAGATTGGCGCAGCCGGCGCCAACCAGCGCATATCCCAGAAGCCCGATCGGCCAGACCGGCACCAAAGCAACGAGCGCCAGGCCGCTGGCCGCAACGAGCCCGCCCATGACGACGATTTTTCCGCGCCCGAACCGCTGCACGATGCCA
>DASZQO010000342.1:0-18136 GCA_035549615.1 Acetobacteraceae bacterium | reverse complement strand
GCCAAGATGGCCGTAAAAGCGCAGGCAAGTCTGGTTGAGCGGCAGCAGGCCGCACTTCATGGAAGAGACCGCCATGCCGGCGCGCGTATGCGTGTGGATGACGCTGGTCACATCCTTGCGGGCGCGATGACTGGCGCCATGGATTACGTAGCCGGCCTGGTTGATTCCGTAGTCGGTGTCCGGCTTCCAGATGATGTTGCCGTCGAGATCGATCTTCACCAGGCTCGAGGCGGTGATCTCCTTGTAGAGCAGGCCGTAAAGATTGATGAGCAGATGGCCTTCCTCTCCAGGCACGGCCAGGGTGATATGGTTGTAGACGAGGTCGGTCATGCCGTACCAATCCACCAGGCGATAGCAGGCGGCAAGATCGAGCCGCGCCTGCCACTCCTCAGGACTGACCTCGTCGCGGATCGATTTGAATTGCGAACGATAATTCATGACGCTTCCTTTTTATTGTGGAAAAGTCCATCGATATCAGCCCGATTGGGGCAGCGGCTCAACCAGATTCCGCAGCATCGCGATCGCCTGTTTCGTGTCCCATTGGACGGAACCTTCGACGCGGCCGGTGATGCGGCCGCTGCGATCGACGATGAAGCTTGTCGGGATGCCGTCGAGCTTGAAGGCATGCGCGACATCACCGTCCGGATCGAGAAGCATCGGCAGGTGCTCGATCCGGTTCGTGGCGTAGAACGACTTCACCGCGGGCAATCCCATCGCGTCGATCGAGATGGGCAGAACCGCAATTCCGAATGGCGCGATGTCGGCCGCGAGCCTGTCGAGCGAAGGCATCTCGGCGACGCAGGGCCCGCACCATGTCGCCCAGATGTTGAGCACGAGGCCCTTGCCGCGATAATCGGCGAGCGTTTGCCGGGCACCGGTTGCGGTCTTGAAGGAAATGGGCGGCGGCACGGTCCGCGGGTTCACGCGCTCCAGCGCATCGGACAGGGTATCGAGCGGGAGGGCGTTCGATCGCCGCGGCGTTGCCAGGAGGCCGAGCGCACCCAGGCTCACCAGGAGAACGCGCCGAGGGAGGGGAGAACCGGCCATAGAAGTCTCCGTCACCGGCCTTGCGGCATTATCGTTCGGCCGCCTGGCGCATTCCCGCCGCGCGGTCGAGCGCACGGAGAACGTCCCCCGATGTCAGGAGATCGGGCAGCACGATGCCGGCAGGGCTTGCTGGACCATAAACAACGTCGAGCGGCACGCCATAGCGTCCGAAGCTCTGCAGATAGCGGGTAATCGCGGGATCAGGCCGTGTCCAGTCGGCGCGAAGAAGAAGAATGTCCGGCGCGGCGAGCGCGCCGGCAACCGGGGCCCGGTCCAGGACCGTCGCGGCATTCACCTGGCAGATCAGACACCAGGCCGCCGTGACATCAATCACCACGCGCTTGCCCTCTGCGAGCCCCTGGGCGAGCGCTTCTTGTGTGAAGGGATGCCAGGCGCTCGCCGCTTCCGCGCGCGGCGCGGCGGTGCCGGCTCCGGCCGCTCCCAGCTCCGCGGCCAGGATGGCGGCCGCCGCCAGCCCGCTCGCCGCCACGGTGGCGATCCGGCGCAGCCCTTCCCGCCGGCCGCCCAGGCGATGGCGCCAGCCGAGCGTGCCGAGCAGCAAGGCGGCGAGCACGCCCACCATGAGTGCGGTGGACGTGCCGCCGACCTGGAATAGGACGAGGAGCAGCCAGAGCGCCGTGCCCAGCAGGAAAACACCAAACAGGCGGGCAAGCCGGACCATCCATGGGCCAGGCCGCGGCAGGAAGATGATGAGCCGTGGCGCGGCGGCGCCGAGCAGATAGGGTAGGGAGAGGCCAAGCCCCATGGCGAGAAAGATCGCCAGAATTGACATCGGACCTCGCGCAAGGGCGAACCCGACGGCCGTGCCAACGAAGGGGGCCGAGCAAGAGGTGGCGAGCAGGGTGGCAAAGGCGCCGGTGAGCAAGGCGCCAAGATGGCGGCGACGGCCGGCGATGGCGAGGGCGGCAAGACCACGCGGGGTTGTGATTGTGATCCAGCCCCAAAGATCGGCGGCGAAGAGCACCATCACCATTGTCATCGCGGCCAGGAACCAGGGTTCCTGGAACTGGATTCCCCACCCGATCGAGGCGCCGACGGCCTTGAGGCCGATCAACGCGCTGGCAAGCACGGCGAAGCCGGCGAGGACCCCGCCGGCCGAAGCCAGCAGCTCCCGCCGTGCCGCGCGCCGTTCCACCCCCGCAAGCGCGACCAGCCCCATGAGCTTGAGCGCGAGCACAGGGAGCACGCAGGGCATGACATTGAGGAGAAGCCCGCCCAGAAAGGCAAGGGCGAACGGGGTCAATGGGATGGCCAGTGGGGTGGCCAGTGGGGTGGCCAGCGGGCCGGGGAGACTGGCGGGGTTTGCCGCGATCGGCCGGGCGCTGAAGGTCGCGGCGCGGCCTGGCCCGTCCGTCAGCGTGAAGGTGAGGGTGCGGCCCGCGATCTCCGCCGCCGGGGCATCGATCCCGCGCAATACCAGGCTCACCTGGCCGCCCTCACTGCCCGGAACGAGACGCGGCGGCCCCGGCGCACCGCGCGGCAGCCCCTCGACGAAGAGATCCGGGTGGGTGAGGCGCGCCCTCCGGCCTTTCAGCACGAGGGCCAGCTCTGACTGCGCAGCGCCGGCTGGCGCGACCTCGGCCCTGATGAGCTTCAGACCCAGCTCTGCGAGATCGCCCGGCACGTGCGCCGCGGCCGCCGCGATCCTTCCGGCTTCGGGTCCGGGCACTGCGATTCCGGCGGGAAGGCTAAGATCCAGCACCGCGTGGAAGGGAACGCAGATATCGCGGCAGGCAAGGTAATTGACGGTGGCGTGAAGGCGAAGCGGCGCGCCGGGATGTTCGAGCTCTGCCGCAATCGGCAGGACCACGGTTCCGGCATAGCCATAGGTCTGCAGCCCGTCGGTCACGCTGCGAAGAGGGGCCGGCCAGGAAAGGCTCGCCTGCTTCAGGTTTTGCGAGCCGTGCCAGGAGATCGTGGGCGGCAGACCGGCCGCACCCGGTTCGCGCCAGTAGATATGCCAGCCGGGCGCGAGACGGAACTCAAGCCCCGCATCGACCGTTCCGGCTGATCCGGTCGCCTGCTCGGCGGTGATCAGCCGCACCGAGGCGTGATGGTTCCCCACCCATCCGCTCGCCGCGGCATGTGCCGGCGCGGGCAAGAGGAAAGAGAGGGCCAGCATCGCCACTAACCCGAGACGGCGAAGCCGCATCCTTGAAAAGGTCCGCGGGCGGGTCATCACCGCCTTCATATGGCGTGATCCGCCTCAAGGCAAAATTGCGGGGCAAAGGCCGGAAGCAAAAAAGAACCGCCGTGCGGGGGGAGGAGCCTCCGCACGGCGGCAGGGGAGGGAAAAAAGAAGTCCGGTTTTGGCTCTCTTTCTCTGTTAGTCGCCGGCGGCCTTGGCCATCGATTCGCGGTCGTCGAATGCGTGGTCGGCAAAGATCGCGTACGCCTCTTCGCCATGCACCGCATCGTCGCCGATGGCGAGCATCCGCTCGTCCATGCGCAGCGGCACGAAGATGCTCACGATCTTGAGCAGGATGAAGGTGCCGATGACATTGACGACGATGATGAAGAGAGCGCCGTAGATCTGCAGGAGGAACTGGTGGAAGTTGCCGTAGAGCCAGCCCGTGACGTTGACGCCGGGGGCATCCTTTTCGGTGCCGACGTAGACGATCATCTTCGGATCGGCGAGGATGCCGGTCAGAAGCCCGCCCACGATCGCGGCGCAGCCATGGGTGTGGATCACGCCGAGCGCGTCATCGACCTTGCTCATGAACGCCGTCTTGCCGAGCTTGTTCATGCTGAGCCAGGGGATAATGCCGGCGCAGATGCCGATGATCAGCGCGCCATAGCCGTTGACATAGCCGGCCGCGGGCGTGATCCCGACAAGGCCCGCGATCATCCCGTTGACGGCCCCAAGCACCGATGGCTTGCCGAAATTGCTGGCATCCATGATCGTCCAGACCAGCACGGCCGTGCAGGCGGCGATGTTGGTATTGAGCACGGCGGCGCCGGCATCGGCATTGGCGAAATACGGGTCGCCGCCATTGAAGCCATTCCAGCCGAGCCAGAGAATGCCGGCCCCGGCCAGCGTGATGAGCAGGCTGTTGGGCTGGAAGTTCTCACGGTCGGTGGCGAGCCGCGGCCCGACCATCCAGGCCGCAACGAAGCCGGAGCTCGCGGCCGCGAGATGGATGACGTAGCCGCCCGAGAAATCCACCACGCCCATGCTGGCGAGCCAGCCGCCACCCCACAGGCTGAAGGCTCCGACGGTGTACATGAACGTCATCCAGAGCGGCACGAAGATCATCCAGGCGGAGAAGCGCATTCGCCCGACGACGGCGCCGGCAAGGATGATCACGGTGATCGCGGCGAAGACGAACTGGAAATAAACCAGAGTGGCCATCGGGAAGGCCATCGGCGGCATGCCCGAGGCGGCGGCGGGAATGACCGCCTGGCCCGTTTCGCTGAGCGCCGCCATCGCCGGCCCCGGCATCCCGAGGAAGGGGAAGAGCTGGGGCCCGAACGCCATTTTGTAGGCCCAGAGCACCCAGACCACCATCACGGCGACGAACGCATAGATCGCCATGAATGCGGAATTGATGGCCCATTTCTTCTTGACGATACCGCCATAGAGAATGACGAGGCCCGGCACGCTCTGCAGGGCAACGAACGTGCCTGCGGCGAGCTGCCAGGCATTGTCCCCCGTATCGAGCCATTTTGGACTGGGTAGCAGCATGATTCCCTCCGAAGAACGGGGCATGAAATCCGTATGCCCCGAGGGAAAACTGCAAGGAGCGTGCCAGCAATCTCGTCTCATCACGCCTTCGTTCTTGTTTGAACGCGATGAACGAGGAAACGCCTATGGCGTGCATTAATTTTGAGATGATCGCGGCAGAGCCCGCCAAAAGATGACGAAATATTTGCCTATTTTATAGGCATAAGTGCGAATAAGAGGCAGCACTAATTGGGCACGGCGTGTGATGCCCTTCCATCTATAGGAGGGCCTCTCCATCCACCGAAGCGCAAGGGGATAAGGGAACAGCGGCAAGCCTGAGTAGAGCCAGGCAGTCGATCGAGACGACAAAGCAGGCGGATGATGATCAACGATCGTCATCCACCAGATCGCGGCGCATCAGTGTGACGGGGGCACCGTCGTGCGTGTCGGCGCCGGCCCAGCGCCAGCCAAGCGCGCCATAGAGCGGCTCAGCGGAGCGTGTGTAGAGCCAGAGTGTCGGGATGGCGGCCCGACGGGCGGCCGCTTCCACCGCCATGACCAGGCGGCGCGCGTAGCCGCGGCCCCGGAATGATGACGCAACGAAGACGTTGGTGAGCCACGGGGTGAGCTCGGAACGGGATTTCAGCCCTTGGGCCGTGAGGCTCGCGGTGCCGGCGGGAACGGAGCCGGCGAGCAGGATGAGGCATTGCTCAGGCCCGAGCAGCGAGACACGGCTGGCGATCTGGGCGGCATAGGGCGCAAGCGGCGCCTGGGGCGCGTGATGATCGCGCAGCCATTGCACGATTGTCGGCAGGAGATCGGGACGATCTGCAAGGGTGACGATGCGCGGCGCGGAGGCGGCCGGGGCGGGAGGCGGTTCAAGGGGGGAGATGACGGCTGGGGGCATCGGGCGGCCGGGCATGGGTAAGGGAAGGACATGAAAAACCCCGCCTTTGGTGGGGCGGGGTTCCGGATGGGTGTCTGGTCGGCGCTCTGATCTGCGGGTGGTGCCTGCCTGGGCTACCCGCCCTGGACTACCCGCATCGAGCGCGCCAATCCCCACGAGACGAGCCGGGACCGCCGCGGACAATGCGGCGTCGGCGTCGTTCAGCGATGCTGGCGGCGATGCGGGTGCTGGTGACCATGGCCGGCAGGATGGGACGGGGGCGCCATCGCGTCAATCCGTGGCGAGCCTGGTGCTGCTATGCGGCCAGAGACGGCGTGCTCCTAAAAAATCGGCCGGCAGAGAGGGGATTCCGCCGGCCGCGCAAAAATTGCTCTGTTGGGAGGTTACGGCATGATCGAAATCGTCGCGGAGCCGTTGCCGCGCGCCTTGCCGCTGCCGGAGGCGACGTTGCTCGCGCTCCTGCCGCCGGCGCCGATCGAGGCAGTCGCATGATCGCTGGCGTTCGCGCCCGCGCTGCCGGTTCCGGTGCCGCCGACACTGGTCTGGCTGCCGCTGACCGCGGTCGATGAGCCGCTCTATGGCACGCTTGGCTGGCGCTGGGCCGGCGCCGACACGCACGAAGGCGCCCCCGTCACATTGATGCGGAAATCATAGACGCCGCCGGCGCCAACACCTGCTTGGGGAGGGTCACCGCCGGCAGTGCCTGCACCATCTGATTCTGGTCATCGAGCAGCGAGGCCGAGAGAGACGGCAGGATCTCGTTTACCGGAGAGATATTGACGAGCTGGCCTTCGATCGTGAGCCCTGGTGCGTTTCCTTCGATTGTGCGAAGCGAACGAAGCTCACGTACGATGAAACCGCGGCTGCCGCTGACGGCGATGCAGGGCTGGTAGCCCGATGGCAGTTTTTCGACGCAATGCTCCGCCGCAGATTGCTGTGCCGAGATGCTCGACCAGGTCACGCCGAAACGGGACTTCCAGACATCCACGCCGTTGAGCTTGAGCGAATAGACGCCCGCTGTCAGCAGGGTTTGCGGCGCGGCGATGATCATGTCAGGTTGGCCCGCGACGGGCTGGACCTGGAGCAGAACCTGATAGCCCGGAAGGTTCGGCGCCGTCCGGCGGCTGGCAAGGGGTATGACCGCGCCGTCCTCGGTTCTTTCGTCACGCACCTGGGCCAAGCGACCGAGAGTGATTGCGCTGTCGAGAGGCTCGGGGTCGACGGTCAAATTGCGGCTATAGATCAGGAAACTTGTTTCGGGAGAGAGATCCGCCGGGCTCAACCCGTTTTCCGGATCCGGCTCTGCGCTGCTGCCGATCGGCAGCAAAGTGTTCTGCGCCACTGCATAGAGCCCGTGATATTGCAGCAGCACGGGCAGGGGCGTGGTTGCGCTCGCCCGTGCGCCAGAGCCTGCGCCAGTGCCGGAGAGCTGCGGTGGGGACGGAGCACAAGCCGACAGAAGGAGCGCGGCGAGAAGGCCCGGCAGGCAGCGCGTGAGATGCGGCGTTTCCGATATCCCTTCGCAGCGGAAATGCGTGTGAGAAGAGCAGGGAATTTTGTTAGCGAAGGAGAATCATGCCACAATAGAACGTTATCATTTCGAACTAAAGACGGCATGACTGTGCAGTCAGGCGCCAACAATATGGCAAGAAGCAGGAGGACAATCTCGGCCTTGTGAAGCCACAGAATAGTCACAAGCCGGCCTCCGGGCTGACACTGGTTCTGCGCAGCCTTCGCGAAGTGGACAGCGGCATTTCCGCGGAGAAATGTCGGGTGTGGGGATTACACGCCATTCCTGATGGTGTGCCGCAAAGGCCCCCGCCAAAGAACGGATATCCCGATGCGAACGGTATCCGTGTTGCGCTCTAAATCCAAGGTTTGGAGCATGTGCCTTCGGAGGCAGATGTGACGCCCCGCCAAACGCCATAACGCGCAGACCCATGGAGGATCGGGCCCCTGATGGAGGAGCAAGTGCATGGATGAGCCTGCACGACTTGAGGACATGCGTCGCGAGTCCGCCGCGCGTCCCGCGGCACACATCATCACGCTCGGCAGAGTTCGGGAACAGTATGATGATCTGCTCCGCGCCTTCACCCTTGGTGGGGGCGTCGTCGAGGAGGTTGCGGAGTTTCCCGCGCTGCTCGCGCGGCTGAGCCGGAACCCGTGCCCGGATCTCGTGGTGCTCGACTGGGGGAGAGAGGGAGGAAACGAGACGTTGCGGCATTTTGCCGAGAGTTGGGAGAAGGCGCGGGCGCTGCTCCCGGGAGGCAACGCCGCGACGACGGACGAAAGCGTGGGGACAGAGCCCCATCGTGCCGAAAACACGACGGCAGGACGGATGTTTCTTCAGCTTCTCAAATCGGTGGAGACGCTGATGGCGGGCGCGCACGCAAGGCGGGATGAGACGGCGGTGCGGGACGACGGGCAGAGCCTAGCACTGGGCGGACTCGATCTTCGTTTCGGCACCAGCCGGGCGTTCTGGAAGAGGCGGCGCGTTGATCTCAGCCTGACCGAATTCCGGATCGTGAGTGAGCTTGCGAGGGCAGGGGGAAGCGATGTCAGCCACCGCGAGCTTTACGACCTCATCAAAGGGGAAGGGTTCTTGTCCGGCGCCGGCAAGGACGGCTACCGCTGCAATGTGCGGGCGGCGATCAAGCGCATTCGCCAGAAATTTCGCCTCGTCGACCCTGAGTTCGCCGCCATTAGAAGCTATCACGGTTTCGGGTACCGCTGGGACGAGGCAGCCCGTGCGGCTGAACAGAAGAAAAGCGCGGCCGCTGCGGATGAATCCGCCGAATGCCCGTGAATGAATCTCTTGAATAATTCTTTTGTGGACGGTCCCGTGGCTTTTCTGAGCGTGCCGCCGGCACGGCGCGGATCGCAATGGTTTCGCGATCAATCGTGGCGGTGAAACCTTGCTTGCGATGGGGCGGGCGAGACGGTGGCGGACGCTGCGAGGCTTGCGGGCCGGCCTGCGCGGGCGGATAACAGAGGGCAGAAAGAGGAGGAGACCGCCATGCTGGAAACCGAGACTCGTCCGGCTTCTGCCACGGAGAGCGCCAATGCCGCCACCGTAGGCGCAGCGATCCCGTTCGACCGCCACCGGCTCGACCGGCTGATGGACGAAGCGGGTATCGACGTCATGCTTGTGACATCAAAGCACAATATCCGCTATCTGCTGGGCGGCCATCGGGCGCAGTTCTTTAGCTACATGGACGCCATGGGCCTCAGCCGCTATTTGCCCGTGCTCGTCTATCCGAAGGGCCATCCCGACAAGGCGGCCTATATCGCGCACAAGCTGGAGCGGCATCAGCTTGCAGTCCGGTCATTCTGGGTGCCGGACATGCGCGCCATTTCTTCCGGCAGTGTCGATGCCATGGAGTTCGCCCTCGATCTGGTGCGGCGGCTCGGGTTCGCAGAAGGGCGGATCGGCGTCGAGAAGCCGTTTCTGCCGATGGATGCAGCGGAAGCGCTCCACACCGGCCTGCCGAACGCGAAGATCGTCGAGGGGCTTATTGTTCTCGAGCGGCTGCGCGCGATCAAGAGCGCCGCGGAGCTGGCCAAGCTCGGCGAGGCTTCCGAGCGGATCATCGATTCGATGCTGGCGGTGATTGCCCGCTTCGGCGCCGGTTCCACCAAGCGGGAAATTGCCGAGGCGCTGCAACGTGAAGAGGCAAGCCGCGGGCTCGATTTCGAATATTGCCTGATCACCGCGGGCTCGAGCCTCAACCGCGCGCCTTCAGACCAGCCATGGCAGGAGGGTGAGCCACTTTCGCTCGATTCGGGCGGCAATTACGAGGGTTATATCGGCGATCTCACGCGCATGGCGGTGCTGGGCGAGCCGGATGATGAGCTTCAGGACCTGCTTGCGAAGGTGGATGAGATTCAGCGCCTCGCTTTCCGCATGATCGCGCCGGGGCGGCCGGGCGGGGACGTGTTCGCAGCCGCCCAGGAAGCCTTGCACAGGCTGCCCGAGCACAATCACATGCATTTCGTCGCGCACGGGATGGGCATGATCAGCCACGAGGCGCCGCGCCTGCCGACCAACGGGGAGATGCCGTACCCGCCGACGGACGCCGAGCGGCCGCTCGAGCCCGGGATGGTGCTCTCGGTCGAGACGACGCTGCAGCATCCGAGACGCGGCTTCATCAAGCTTGAGGACACGGTGGCGGTGACGCCGGGTGGGCACGAGATTCTTGGCGTGCGCGGGCGCGGCTGGAACCGCGGGGGGACGGAAGCGCGGTAGGAAAAGCTCGATCGCCACCGGCCGGCGCGAGAGCGACGGAGGGAGCATGCCAGAGCTGCCGGATGTCGAGATCTTTCGCCGGCTGGCGGAGAAGACCTGCCTGGGCAGGGTCGTTGCCGAGGTGCCGGTGATCGATCCGGGCATGGTGCAGGGTATCTCGCCGGCGAGTTTGCGCCAGCGTATCACGGGCAAGCGCGTCGGTGCCTGTCGGCGGCATGGCAAGGTGCTGTTCATCGAGATGGCGGCGGATGGCACGCTCGCGATGCATTTCGGCATGAATGGTTCGCTTCGTCATCTCGCTCGCCACGAGAAAGTGCCGGCACATACTCACTTCTCGCTCGGGTTTGCGGAAGGGGATCAGCTTGCCTATCTCAATCCGCGCCGCATTGGCGGGGTCCACTTCGCTGGGAGCATGGAACGGTTCATTTCAGATACAAAACTCGGGCCGGATGCGCTCGCTCCGGCCTTCGATCTCGCCGCCTTCGAAGAGGCGCTCGGGAACGGACGGCAGGCGATCAAATCGGTGCTGATGGAACAGTCCCGTCTTGCCGGGATCGGCAACATCTATGCGGACGAGATCCTGTTCCAGGCGCGGCTGCATCCGGGGTTGGCCACGCGGGCGCTGGATAAAGCCGCGCGGTCGCGCCTTTATGAGGCAATGCGGCGTGTCTTTGAGACGGCGGTGGCCGTCGGTGCCGGGGCGGAGAAATTCACCGAGACATTGCCGAAGCATTTCCTGATCCCGCACCGGCAGGCGGGCGGGCGCTGTCCGCGCTGCGGCACAGCGCTCCGCGTGTTCAAGTTGGGCGGCCGCACCGGCTATTCCTGCCCGCAATGCCAGCCGGCAGGCTGATCAGGGGCGGTATCTCGTGTCTCCGAAGGAGGGGGCGGCGTCCTGCCGCTCGCCCTGAGTTAACCTGACAAAAGAGAAGGGTTTTCTGTTATAGGGTTCGCGTCCGTTCCCGGTTGGCAACCGGGGGAGAGGCGGAGGGCAGGATAGAATGCAGCCAAAGGCCGCAACCCGGCGGAGAGATCCGAAGCCGCTTTCGGTCGGCATTCTGCTTGCCAACGATTTCACCCTCTCAGCCTTTTCGCTCTTCGTCGATACGCTGCGGCTGGCCGCCGACGAGTCCGATTTTTCGCGGCCGATCAATTGCCGTTGGACGATCATGGCGGAAAGCGCGGCGCCGATCCGCTCGAGCTCGGGGGTCCAACTCCTACCGGGCAGTCTTTTTCTTGACCCGGCGCAATTCGATTATATCGCCATGATCGGCGGCATTCTGCACAACAGCCAGCCGGCCAACCCCGCGCTTTATGCCTATCTGCGCCGCGCGGCCGAGGCGGATGCGAAGCTCATCGGCATCTGTACCGGCAGCTTCATCCTCTGCCGCGCGGGGCTGATGGAAGGGCGGCGCGTCTGCGTGAGCTGGCTTCATTACCAGGATTTCCGCGCCGAGTTTCCCAATCACGAGGTGATCGGCGACCGGCTTTTCGAGATCGATGGCAACCGGATCACCTGCGCGGGAGGCGCGGGTGCAGCCGACCTCGCGGCGGCGCTGGTCGAGCGGCATCTGGGCAGCCGGCTCGCGCAAAAGCCGCATCAAGTTCTGCTGCTGACCCAGACACGGGGGTTGAACGCGGTGCAGCCGCATCCGCCGATCGCCCATGACGTGATGGACGAGCAGGTGCGCCGCGCGCTGCTGATGATGGAGCAGAATCTCGCCAACCCGCTGCCGGTCGCCCTGATTGCTGAACGGCTTGATCTCTCCACGCGGCAATTGGAACGGCGCTTCGACGCTGCGCTCGGCAAACGGCCCTCCGATCTGTACCGCCTGCTGCGTCTGCGCTATGCGCGCTGGCTGCTGGAGACCACCACACGCTCGGTGACGGATATCGCGCTCGATGCCGGGTTTTCCGATTGCGCCCATTTCTCTCGCCAGTTCAAGGCATTGCACGGGATGTCACCCTCCCATGCGCGGCGGCCCGGCGAAGCCGGATGCGGCGATCCGGCAGGCGACGGCGCGGCCCGCATGCTGGCACCGGTTCTGGAATGTGCCGGGTCAAGAACCTATTGAAACCATCCGAAGCCATGCATATAGATCATATCTGATCTGACACAGAATGGCAGAAAATGCGTCGGGAAATGTCGCAAAATCTCAATATTCTGAATAAGCGACATGCGAGACTTGCGGTTCATTCCTCCCAAGAGTGATCGCCATGTCGGATGTTGTTTCGCCTGAGCTTCGCCGGCTGATCGCAACGCGTCGCCGCAATTTCATGCTGGATCAGGCTTTCTATACCGATCCTGCCGTCTTTCGGGCCGATCTCGAGTTGATCTTCGGCCGGCACTGGATTTTTGTTGGCGTGGAGCCGGATGTTGCCGAGCCAGGCGATGTGATGACGCTGCAGATCGGGGGCCATGCGATCCTGATCTGCCGGGACGATGACGGTGCGATCCATGCGATGCACAATGTCTGCCGCCACCGCGCGGCGCGGCTGGTCTCCGAGGAAAAGACCACTGTCGGCCGGCTAGTCTGCCCCTATCATGCCTGGACCTATGGCCTGGATGGGGCGCTTCTGCATGCCGAGCATATGGGCAGCGACTTCGACCGCGCCTGCCACGGTTTGCGGAAGGTTCATCTCCGCTCTCTGGCCGGGCTTCTGTTCGTCTGCCTGGCCGAGGATCCGCCAGAAGACTTCGCCGAAATGGCTCGCATCGTTGCCCCCTATATCGCGCCGCATGACGTGGCGGGCTGCAAGGTCGCGCACCAGATCGACCTGATCGAGGAGGGCAATTGGAAGCTCACGATGGAGAACAATCGTGAGTGCTATCATTGCTCCTTGAATCATCCCGAACTGACCGCCTCGATCTTCGAATACGGGTTCGGCTTCGATGCCGAGGAGAATGATCCCGCGCGCATCGCGCAGCGGCGGAATTACGATCTCATGGTCGAGACTTTCTGTGCCGCCTGGGACCGGAGTGGCTTTCCCTCGCGTGAGATCGGCCATCTCGACGACATGGTCTCCGGCTTCCGGATCGGCCGAATGCCGATGGACAAGGATGGAGAATCCCAGACACTCGATACCAAGATCGCCTGCAGGAAGCTGCTTGGAGCGACGAAAGAGAAGAAGCTTGGTGATCTTTCATTCCATACCCAGCCTAATTCCTGGCACCATTTCATGAGCGACCATATCGTGAGCTTTGCCGTGCTGCCGCTGGCGCCAGACCGGACGTTGCTGCGGACGAAATGGTTGGTGCACAGGGATGCGATCGAGGGAGTTGATTACGACCTTGAGACTCTGATCCAGGTCTGGCGAGAGACGAATCTCCAGGATGGCAGGCTGGTCGGGCTCGCGCAGGCCGGGGCAGCGAGCGGGGGGTATGTGCCCGGGCCCTATTCGCCGCAGACCGAAGGCCAGGTGGAGCAATTCGTGAACTGGTACATCCAGCGGCTGGCAGCCCTCGCGGGGTCATGACGGCCGCCGGCATTTTTCGGGCGGCGCGGGAGGGCAAGCTCGCCGCGTGGAACAGCGAGGCGGATGACGAGTTGCTGTGCGTGGGCGTGCGTGATGAGACCGCGGACGTGCGCACCTTCAGCTTCGCAAGCCGAAGGCCTTCACGATTCCTCTACTGGCCGGGGCAGTTCCTGACCTTCGATTTTCCAATCGATGGCATGACCGTCAATCGCTGCTACACGATCGCCTCCACGCCGACCCGGCCGGACCGTATCGCGATCACGGTGAAGCGCAAGATGGATGGCGTGGTCTCGCCCTGGCTCCATGCGAATCTCAGGCCGGGAATGACGGTGCGGGCGGTGGGTCCGCTCGGCGATTTCAGCTTCGTTGCGCATCCCGGGGAGAAATATCTGTTCCTCTCGGGTGGCTCGGGAGTAACACCCCTGATGTCGATGGCGCGGGCGCATCAGGATGTCGCGCCGGAGACGGATATCCTGTTCGTTCATTTCGCGCGCAGCCCGGCCGATATCATCTTCCGCCACGAACTTGCGATGATGGCGCACCATATGCCCCATCTCCGCGTGATCCATGTCTGCGAAGGGGATTCGCCCGGCGAGCGCTGGGGAGGGCCGTGTGGGCGGGTGAGCGAGGCTTTGCTCTCGCTTCTCGTGCCCGACCTGATGGAGCGAACCGTGTTCGATTGCGGGCCAGCCCCCTTCATGGCGGCAGTACGCGCGGGCCTGGGCGCGTTCGGCTTCGACATGCAGCGCTATCACGAGGAGAGCTTCGATTTCTCGGCCTCGGCCGTGGGTGTGGCTGCGGCAGACGAGGCTTCTGCAGGATCGGGGTTCCATGTCACCTTCACGAAAAGCGGGCGGACGATCGCGGTGAAGCCGGGGCAGCATGTGTTGGCGGCCGCGCGGGCAGAGGGGCTGCGCCTGCCATCCTCCTGCACCCAGGGCCTCTGCGGCACCTGCAAGAGCAGGCTCGTTTCCGGCCAGGTGGAGATGAAGCATCAAGGCGGGATCCGCCAGCGCGAGATCGATCAGGGAATGATCCTGATCTGTTGTTCTACCCCGCTTTCCGACCTCGTGATCGAGCGCTGAGAGGCCCAGGACGGCATCCGATGATTCCCGCCAAGCTTGCCCATTTCGGGTTTCTGACCCTGCCGGACTATTCGATGATCGCGCTCACCAACGCGATCGAGGCTTGCCGCATGGCCAACCGCTGTGTCGGACGGACGGTCTATCGCTGGACTCTTTTCGGCCTTGATGAGAGGCCGGTGCGGGCGAGCAACGGTTTGACGATGGCCCCGACCATTCCGCTGGATCGGGCGCATCCGCCCGATATCCTGCCCGATCTTCTGTTCGTGTGCGGAGGCGTGGATGTGCGAAGCGTGGTCAGCCGGAAGCTGATCGCCTCACTTCGCAAGCTCGCGCGCGATGGCATCCCGCTCGGGGCGCTTTGCACCGGCACCTTCGCCCTTGCCGAGGCCGGGCTGCTGGATTTTCATCGCTGCGCCGTCCACTGGGAGGATACGGCGGCGATGCGTGAGGAATTTCCCGCAATCGAAGTCGTGAACGAGCTCTTCGTGCTCGACCGCGACCGGCTGACCTGCACGGGCGGGATCGGGCCGCTCGATATGATGCTGTTCCTGATCGAAGCGAGGCTCGGGCGAGAGATCGCCGAGCAGGTCTCGGTGACTTTCATTCTCGATCGCATCCGCGGTGGCGCCGAGCGGCAGCCGATCCATGAGCATGACCGCGTCAGCCTCAACCATCCTTTGCTGGGACGCGCCATGGCCATGATCGAGGACGGGATCGCCGAGAGGCAGCATCCGGCCGAGGTCGCAGCCGCGCTCGGGATCTCGCTTCGCCAGCTGCAGCGCTTGTTCCGCATCCATCTTGGCGAAAGCCCGGCTTCGTTTATCAAGACGCTGCGACTGAAACGGGCGCAGGCCATGTTGCAAATGATGAAGATGCCGGTGACGGAAGTGGCGGTGGCCTGCGGTTTCGGCTCCAGCGCCTATTTCGCCAATGCCTATCGCGCCCATTTCGGCTATTCGCCGCGCGCCGAGCGCCAGATCCGGGCGATGGCCGATGCCTCGCCGCGCAGCGCCGGAGCGCTTGCGTGATCGCGGGCGCCGAGGCGCTGTTCCGGCCGCTCAGCATTCGCGGGGTGGTGATCCGCAACCGGCTGATGAGCACGAGCCATGCGCCGGGCTATGGCCGCGACGGCAAGCCGCAGGAGCGGTACCAGCTTTATCACGCCGAGAAGGCGAAAGGCGGCATCGGGCTCACCATGTTCGGCGGTTCCTCCTCCGTCGCGCTCGACAGCCCGGCGACGCCATGGAACCAGATTTCGGTCGCTGACGACAGCGTCATTCCCTATTTTCAGCAATTCTCCGAGCGCGTGCACATCCATGGCGCGAAGCTGATGATCCAGCTTACGCATATGGGACGGCGGACGCGCTGGGACACTGAGCACTGGCTGCCGACCATTTCCTCCTCGCCGTGGCGCGAACCTGCCAGCCGCTCCATCCCGCGGGAGATGGAGCAGGAGGATATCGACCGGGTGATCGCCGATTTCGCCGCGGCTGCGCGGCGGGCGCGGGATGGCGGGCTGGATGGCTGCGAGATTTCGGCGGCGCATGGGCATCTGGTCGATCAGTTCTGGTCGCCCTCGGTCAATCATCGGACCGATTCCTATGGTGGCCCCCTCCTCAACCGGATGCGCTTCAGCTTCGAGATTCTCGAGGCGATGCGCGCCTCGGTGGGCAATGATTTCGTCATCGGCATGCGGATGTCGGGTGATGAGCTGCTCGCCGAGGGGCTGAGCCATGAGGAATGCATCTCAATCGCGGCGGAGCATGCTCGGCGCGGGCTGGTCGATTTCGTCAATGTTGTTGGCGGCCAGGCGCGCGACCATCTCGCCCATGCGGTGTCGCTGCCGAACATGGCATTTCCGGTTGCGCCTTTTCTCTACCTTGCCAGTGCGATCCGGCGCGAGGTGGAGGTGCCCGTGTTTCACGCCCAGCGGGTGACCGATCTCGCCACGGCCGCGCGGGCCGTCGCAGAAGGCCATGTCGATATGGTCGCGATGACACGCGCGCATATCGCCGATCCGCATCTTGCAAAGAAGCTTCAGGAAGGGCGGGTTGACGATATTCGCCAATGTGTGGGTGCGGGCTATTGCATCGACCGGATCTATACCGGGGCGGATGCGCTCTGCATCCAGAACGCGGCGACCGGGCGCGAGGCGACAATGCCGCATGTCATCGCGAAAGCCGGGCGCAAGCGTAGGATCGTGGTGGTGGGGGGTGGCCCGGGCGGGCTGGAAGCGGCGCGGGTAAGCGCCGAGCGTGGGCATGACGTGGTTCTGTTCGAACGCGAAAGCAGCCTGGGCGGGCAGATCAACATCGCGGCAAAGGCCGGATGGCGGGAGGCGCTTTCCGGCATTCCACGCTGGCTATCCGGGCAGGTGCGCAAGCTCGGCGTCGATGTGCGGCTTGGCGTACAAGCGAACGGGGCGATGGTGCTGGAGGAGGCGCCCGATATCGTCATCGCCGCGACCGGCGGGCGGCCCAATCGGGGCTTTATGCCGGGCGCCGATCTCGTCGTGACGACGGCTGACGTTCTGCGCCAGGGAATGGAGTTCGGTGGCTCGGTGCTGCTCTATGACGGGATGGGCCAGCACAGCGGCGTCTCCTGTGCGGAATATATCGCGCGGCGCGGGGCGCTCGTCGAACTCGCCACGCTGGACCGGATGGCCGCGGAGGAAGTGGGCACCACCAACCAGCCGGTGCATCTGCGCGAGGTATACAAGCTTGGCGTGATCATCTCGCCCAATCTCGATCTTCTGGAAGTGCGCCGGGAGGACAACCGGCTGGTCGCGGTGCTGAGAAACACCATGAGTCTTGCGGAGGAGGAGCGGGTGGTCGATCACGTGGTGGTGGATTTCGGCACGCTTCCCGTCAATGAATTGTATCGCGAGCTTAAAGACGCATCGGTCAATCATGGGCAGATCGATCTTGCCGCCCTGGTCGCAGGGCGGGGACAGCCGCATCTTGATCCGCGAGAGCGGGATGACCGAAGGTGGGATCACCGAGGGCCTGAATCACGCGAGAAGGCGATGGCCGCGCCCAGGTTCGCGCTCTATCGCATCGGCGACGCGGCGGCGGGGCGGAACATCCATGCGGCGATCTATGATGCGTTGCGTCTCTGCAAGGATTTCTGAGCCGCGATGGCGCCGGGAGCGTGGCTGATCGCGCTGGCATGGGCCCTGCTCGTGTTTCTGGCGGTCGAGATCGCAAGGCTGGCTGCCCTATGGCGGCACGGGGAAGCGGCGCGCGTGAACTGGATTGGCGGGCTCGCTTCGCTGCCGCGGCGCTATCTGGTCGATGTCCATGCGATTGTCGGCCGCAAGCCGGAAGCGGCGCGGATGCATCAGGCGATTGCCGGCGGGCTGCTCGGCGGGACGGTTCTGCTCCTTCTCGGCGTGGTGCCGGCATTGCGGGCAAGCCTGCTTTATTGGGCGCTGCTTGCAATCGCGTTCGCAACGTCCGTCATCGGGGCGGTGCTGGTCGCACGAAGGCGGCGAGCCGCGCGGCCGGCCCATTTGTCGGGCGGGGCGTTCACGCGGTTGCCGGTTTTTCTCGGCGCCTATGCGATCGGCGCGCTGCTTGCCGCAATCGGTGAGATTCTGGGCTTCTGGCTTCTTGGCATCCTTGGTCTTGTGCTGGCCGCGTTCGGCGGCGTGGTGCTCATCGCGCAGGTTCGGGACGGGCCGATGCGCC
>DASZQO010000341.1:0-20491 GCA_035549615.1 Acetobacteraceae bacterium | reverse complement strand
CCGGTTGTCTATGTCTGCAATGTCGAGGAAGCGGCTGCCGCAAGCGGCAATGAATTCTCACGCCGCGTGGCCGCGCGGGCGATGGAGGAGGGGGCGCGGGCGATCGTTGTCTCCGCGGCGATCGAGGCGGAGATCAGTCGTTTGCCGGCGGCCGAGCGAGGGGAGTTCCTGGCAGGGCTCGGCCTCGTCGATTCCGGGCTCGATCGGGTCATTCGTGCCGGGTACGACCTGCTTCGGCTGATCACGTTCTTCACCGCCGGGCCGAAGGAAGCGCGTGCCTGGACCATCGTGCGTGGCGCGCTTGCGCCGCAGGCGGCCGGTGTCATCCACGGTGACTTCGAGCGTGGATTCATCGCCGCCGAGACGATTTCCTATGAGGATTATACCGCTTGCGGCGGTGAGGCAGGTGCGCGCGAGAAGGGGCGGATGCGCATCGAGGGGCGGGACTACGTGGTACAAGACGGCGATGTGATGCTGTTTCGCTTCAATGTCTAATCAGGCGTAATCTTCCATTGCAGTGGCGTCCTTGTGCCGGTCCGAGGCAACGGGATTGAGGACGGCCGAAAGTACGAATGAGACGACAATATTGAGGATCAGCGACCAGAGCGCGGCATAGCTGGGAATAGCGACCCCGAACAGGTGAACGACGAAGATCGATCCCTTGAAATGCAGGCTCGCGGCCATCCAGGTGCCGCTCACGATGCCGCAGAGCCAGCCGATAAGCAGCGCCCAGCCATTCAGAAAGCGTGTGTAGAGCGCGATCATGACCGCAGGCAGTGTCTGGATGATCCAGATGCCGCCAAGGAGCTGAAACTGCACGGCGTAAGTCAGCGGCAGGAAGATCACGAAGAAGAGCGCACCGAGCTTGACGACGAGGGAGATGAGCTTCGCCATCGCGGTTTCGTCGCCCGCCGTGCAGTCGCGCTTGATGAATTCCCTGTAGATGTTGCGGGTGAAAAGGTTGGCGGTCGCGATCGACATGATCGCCGCCGGCACCAGCGCCCCGATCGCGATCGCGGCGAAGGCGATGCCGGTGAACCAGCCTGGAAAGGTGGCAAGAAAAAGGGCGGGCACTGCGAAGCTCGGCCCATATTGTTTGAGGCCAGCGGTGAATTCAGGGCTCTTTGCGATGCCGGCGGCGATGGCCATGAAGCCGAGCAGCGCGATCAGCCCGAGAAGAAAGGAATAGGCCGGCAGCATTGCGGCGTTGCGGCGGATGACGCCGCCGTTCTGCGCGCTCAGGATTCCGGTGGTCGAATGCGGATAGAGAAAGAGCGCGAGCGCCGAACCAAGGGCGAGGGTGGCATAGGCGCCATAGCTGCCCATGGTCGGCCCCTTGGGCGCGGCGAGGATGAGCTTGGCGGCGGGGATGGCAGCAAAGATCTTGCTGTAGCCGCCGAGCTCGATCGGCACCACGATGACCGCGGCGATGACGGCGATGTAGATCAGCACGTCCTTCACAACCGCGATCATCGCCGGTGCGCGCAGGCCGCTCGTGTAGGTGAAAGCGGCAAGGATTACGAAGGCGATGATCAGCGGCAGATCGTGCAGGAGGCCATGGCCGCCGACGCCGAGCGCGCCGATGACGACCTGAATGCCGACGAGCTGGAGCGCGATGTAGGGCATCGTCGCGATGATGCCGGTGATGGCGACGGCAAGCGCAAGCCAGCCATTGCCGAACCGCCCGCGCACGAAGTCGGCGGCGGTCACGTAGCCGTGCCGATTGCAGACCGCCCAGAGTCGGGGGAACACGACATAGAGGATCGGATAGATGAGAATGGTGTAGGGGACGGCGAAGAAGCCGATCGCGCCGGCACCGTAGACCAGGGCGGGAATGGCGATAAAAGTGTAGGCGGTATAGAGATCGCCGCCGATCAGGAACCAGGCGATGAAGGTGCCGAAACGGCGCCCGCCGAGGCCCCATTCATGCAGCAGGTCGAGATCGCCGCGGCGCCATCGCGCGGCCATGAAGCCAAGGGCGGTGATCAGCGCGAACAGGGCCAGGCAGACAATGGCGGCGGTCCATCTCATACACGTTCTCCGGCGGTGCCGTGACTTATCGCTCGGCGAAATAGACGAAGGCGGTCAGCCCCGCGGCGATCACGACCCAGAGGAGCTGGTACCAGTAAAAGAAGGGAATTCCGCCAAGCGTGGGGGTAAGCGAATTGTAGCTCGAGACCCAGAGGACGCCGACGAACGGCACCAACAGGAGCAGACGCAGCAGCGAGGCGCGCGGTCGTCGTTCGGGCGGAGGAACGGGCGTGGGCATGGCGTCTCCGAGGATCAGCGCGGCAGTGGGAAGAAGCAGGGCATGGACCAAAATGATCCTATTGCAGTCCCGGGCCCTGTTGTTAAGGGCAGTTTTGCCGCGGGAGCAACGGAGAATGCCTCGCCCAGAGTTAGAGGAAGTTTGCCATCAGGAGAGCCGCCCCCGCCGAGCCGGCGGCGAGCAGGAGCGCCAGCGCGAGGCTCGCGAAACGGGGCGGCGCCACGTCCCGCGGCAGGCGCTTCGTGCCTGTCAGCATCGGGCCGACGAGATTCTGCCGTTTGAGGACCGCATAGATAAAGATTGCCAACAGATGAAGCGCGATCGCGCCGAGCAGCGCGTCCCACAGAATCGTGTGCAGGTCGGAGATGAAATTGGCCAGAGGCGCCGGGACGATCTCGGTGAAGGGGCCCTCATTCGCGATATCGTTGTTGGTGTAGAGCCCGGAAAGGGTTTCTCCGAACAGCAGGCCCAGCAGCAGAAAGACCATCCAGGCGCCGGCCGGGTTGTGCCCGACCGTTCGGTCCGGCTCGCGCCGGGCAAGATGGAGAAGATGTTCGAGCGCCTTTGCGGGCGCGGCGGCGAAGTGGCGGAACCGAGCGGTCTCGGCCCCGAAAAACCCCCACAGGATCCGGAAGATCAGCAATGCCAGCACGATGATGCCGGCCGCCACGTGCAGGTCCATCCGGTTGATGCGCTGGCTCACATAGAGGGCGATGATGAGGGCTACCAACGCCCAGTGGAAAAGGCGTGTCGGCAGGTCCCAGACGGGCGTGCGCCTTGTTCCGGCGGTCGCTTGGTTCAAGGAAGATCGGGGCTGCGAGAGTTGGGGCGGCTTCATGCGGTACATCTTCGGGCATGGCACGAAGCAGGGTAAAGCGCGGCTCTACAGGGGCCGTTGGGGAATCAAAGCCAGCGGCGAGGATTGTTGCGATCGCAAATGGAGAGGGTTAGGATTCAGAACATGGTAGAGGGTCAGACCCACCTGGCCCGGCATCCGAGCTGGCGGCCTTTCCTGATCGCGGCAGCAGCGCTGGTGGGCCTCGCCGTGGCCGGCGCGGTGATCCGATGGGAAGGGCTTCTGACACCGCCCGTTCCAGCCAAGCTTGCCGTGACCGCGCCGCCGAAGCCGCCGGCCATTCACCTGCCCGCTCCCGTACCAGCCGCTCCGGCAGGCCCGAGCTTCGATGTGGTCCGTGTCGATCGCGAGGGGAACGCGGTGATCGCAGGCCGGGCTCCTGTCGGCTCGCGGGTAACGGTCAGCCTGGGCAAGCGGGCGGTTGGCACGGTGACAAGCAATGACGAGGGGCAATGGGTCCTTACGCCGAGCGAGCCCCTGCCGGCGGGTGTGGGCACGCTCACGCTCTCGGCCCGGCTTCCGGACGGAAAGAGCCTCATCGGGCCGGACCGGGTGACGGTGGCGGTTGCCGCGCATCCTGGGGAGGCCCCTCCGGTTGCCTTGCTGACCGGACCTTCAGAGACGCCAAAGCTGCTCCAGGTGCCGCCTGCGGTGGGCGCGCGCTCTCCGCTCGCCCTCGATCTTCTGCAATACGGACAGCATGCAGCCATGCTGCTGGCCGGCCGCGCGCCGCCCAATGCCAATGTCCGGATCTATGTCGATAATCACCCGATCGGGGATGCTCATGCCGACGGCTCCGGCCATTGGTCGCTCAGGGGCGGCGAAAATGTGCTTCCCGGACAGCATGAGATTCGCGTCGATCAGCTCTCGCCCGCCGGCACGGTCCTGGCTCGCGTGGTGGTACCCTTCGACCGCCCGGAAGGACCGTTGAACATTGCCGCCCGCGCGGTGATGGTCCGGCCCGGAGACTGTCTCTGGGTGATCGCCGAGCACGCCTATGGAAGCGGCTTGCGCTATACCCTGGTCTTTCAGGCCAACCGGAATCAGATCCGCGATCCAAGACTGATCTATCCCGGCCAGATTTTCATCCTTCCGGCTCCGTCCCCTGCGCCGGGCGGGCATGGCTGAGCGGCTCCCAGATCGGGCGCGCATGCGACGCTTGAACAAAATGGGCGAGCCTTGCTCCGTCGAAGGCGAGCTCCCATAACCCCGCCTCATGGGCATTGCCGACACGCTGCATTTCGCTCCGCCGCATCCGGCCGCGCGCCCGTTCCTGATCGTCGGGGCGGTTCTCTTCCTGCTTGGCCTGCTGGTCGGCCATTGGCTCGCCTGGCTCGCCTTTCTTTTCATCCTGCTCTGCCTCTATTTCTTTCGCGACCCCGAGCGCGTGGCGCCACCGCAGCGGGATGTCCTGCTCGCGCCGGCCGATGGGCATGTCCTCGAGGTCGCGCCGGCTGTGCCGCCCGCGGAGCTCGGTCTGGGCGCTCAACCGCGTTGGCGGATCGCCATTTTCCTTTCGATTCTCGATGTCCATGTAAACAGGATTCCTGCCCAGGGCACGATCACGCGAATTGCTTACCGCCATGGCAGATTCCACAACGCCGCCGATCCCGAAGCGGGTGATCGCAATGAGCGCAATGCGCTTGCCATCCGCCTGCCGGACGGGCGCGAGATCGCGGTTGTGCAGATCGCCGGGATGATCGCGCGGCGTATCGTATGCAATGTGCGCGAGGGCGATGCCGTCAGCACCGGCGAGCGCTTCGGCATCATCCGCTTCGGCAGCCGCACCGATCTCTATCTGCCCGAGGCTGTCGAGCCCTTGGTGACGGAAGGGCAGACCATGATCGGCGGCGAGACGGTCGTCGCTCGCCTCGGCCCGGCCGCCGTGCCGTGAGCACCGGTGCATGAGCGGTTTTGGAGGTTCCCACGGTCCACCCCGGCCCGATTCCAGCCGGGTCTCGCCGATTCGACGTCTTTCGGGTCGACTGCGTCCGCGCACCCGCCCGCGCTTCAAAGGCCCTTCCTTCAACCGCGTGGTGCCGAACATCATGACAATGCTCGGCCTCTGTGCCGGGCTCACCGGCCTGCGCTTTGCAATCGAGGGGCATTATGGCTGGGCGGCGGTCGCGACCGTTCTCGCCGGCGGGATCGACGGGCTAGACGGCCGGCTCGCCCGCTTGCTGAAGGCGACCACCCGCTTCGGGGCCGAGTTCGACAGCCTGACCGATTTCCTCTGCTTCGGCGTGGTTCCCGCCTTCACGATCTATCTCTGGTCGCTCTCCTTCTGGCGCGGCTTCGGCTTCGTGCCACCCCTTCTTTTTGCGATCTGCATGGCTCTGCGTCTCGCGCGCTTCAACGCCTCGCTCGAAGCGGGACCCGCCCCGGCGTACGCCTATAATTTCTTCACCGGCGTTCCCGCGCCCGCCGGCGCAGGGCTTGCGCTCTTTCCCCTCTTCGTCGGGCTTGAGGCGCAATCGCTTGGCTGGCAGTGGCTCGTGGACGCCGCCCGCTTTCCTCTCTTCGATGCGTTCGTGCTGATTGGCACCGCAAGCCTGCTGGTCTCCACATTGCCTGTCTGGAGCTTCAAGAATTTCAAGGTCCCGGCGGAATATGTGCTGCCGCTCATGGTCGGGACCGCGGCCTTCGCGTCCCTTCTGGTTGCCGACGCGTGGGGGGCGCTGGCAATCCTGGTGCTCGTTTATCTCGGGATGCTGCCCTTCAGCCGCCGCAGCTTCCATCGCTTGAGGAGCGAAGCCGAGGCGATGCGCGCACCGGAGGAAGAGCCGGATACCCCGAGAGACGCGCGGCACGAGCGTTCGGCCTAAGATGACCTTGATCTGGCTGCTTGCTGGCGAGGCAAGCGGCGATCTCCTCGGGGCGCGGCTCATGGATGCGCTGGCGCGGCGGGCACCGCAAATCGCCTTCGCCGGCGTTGGCGGCCCGCGAATGCGCGCGCGGGGCCTTGAGAGTCTCTTCCCGTTCGAGGAACTCTCGCTCATGGGGCTGGTCGAGGTCGTGCCGCGGCTCGTCCATCTTCGCGGCCGGCTCAAGCATGCTGCCGCCGATATTGCCGCCCGTCGTCCGGCGGCGGTGGTCACGATCGACAGCCCGGGCTTCGCGCTCCGCTTGCTCAGGGAGATCCGTCCGCTCGGCGTGCCGCGAGCCCACTATGTCGCGCCGCAAGTCTGGGCTTGGCGGGAGGGGAGGGTTCGTCGCTTCCCGGGGCTCTGGGAACGGTTGCTCTGCCTCTTACCCTTTGAGCCGGCATTCTTCGCCCGCCATGGCCTCGCCGCAACCTTCGTCGGCCATCCCGTGCTTGAATCAGGCCTGGGCGGCGGGGATGCCATGCGTTTCCGCGCCGCGCGCGGCCTCCCGCCCGGCGTTCCTCTTCTGCTTGTGCTGCCGGGAAGCCGGCCCGGTGAGGTCGCCCGGCATGCCGGGATTTTTGGCGCCACACTCGCGGGTCTTCTGAAGGCTCATGCAGGCCTGCAAGTCGTGGTGCCCGCCACGCCGGCGGTTCGTCCGATGCTGGGCCAGGCGCTGGCGAGCTGGCCGATCCGGCCGATCATTCTAGAGACGGACGAGGCCAAGCCCGATGCTTATGCCGCCGCTTCCGCCGCGCTCTGCAAGTCCGGCACCTCGGCGCTCGAGCTAGCACTGGCCAAGGTGCCGATGGTGATTGCCTACCGCCTCAACCCGATTACCGGCTTCATCGCCCACCGGCTGGTCAAAGTTTCCCACGCCTCGCTCGTCAATCTGCTTGCCGGGCACGAAGTGGTGCCTGAACTTCTCCAGGAGCGCTGCACCCCGGAGCTTCTCACGTCGGCTCTCAGTGTACTGCTTGATGATCCGCGCGAAACGGCGGCCCAGCGCGCCGCGTTTGGTCCCATCCTCTCGAGCCTCGCGCCGGCCACCGGAACGCCTTCCGAGGCCGCCGCGGAGGCGGTGCTCGGCATGATCTAGAGTTTGTTTTTTCAGCCATATGGCTCTACTGCCCCCTCCGACGAGGTCCGGGCAAAGCCAACCCTCCAGGATCGGCGGGTGAGCCTGTGTTCATCAGGCGCAGCATGCTGACAATGCTGGCCATCGCCGAGAACGATGCCGCCATGATGACCGCCGTCATCGTTCCGGCTGCGCCCGCAAGGCTGAAGGCAAGCGCCACCAGCGCCGCGCCCGTCGTCTGGCCGAGCAGCCGCGAGGTGGACATGATGCCGCTTGCTCCACCGGTGCGCTCGCGCGGCGCGCTCTCGATCAGCGCCTTGCCGTTGGGCGACTGGAAGAAGCCGAATCCCGCACCACACAGGGTCATTCGCCAGATGATGTCGAAATTGGCGGGATGCGCAGGCATCAGCGCCACCAGCACCAGACCCGCCGCCAGCACGGCGAGGCCCACCCCGCCCAGGATGCCGGCGGGATAACGGTCGGCGAGCCTGCCTGCGATCGGGGCGGCGATGGCAACAGTGAGCGGCCAGGGCGTCATCAGCAGGCCTGTGGCGACCTCTGAACGGCCAAGCACATCCTGGAAATAGAAGGGCAGGGACACATAGGCGAGGCCCTGTGCCGTGAAGGAGCAGATTGCGGTCATCGAGGAGAGCGCGAAGATCGGCCGGCGGAAGAGATCGAGCGGCAGCATGGGGGCTGGCTGGCCGAGCGTGCGCCGCACCAGCAGCACTGCGGCGAGCACCGAACCGGCGAACGCGGACGCCGGCACGCTCCATCCCTCCGCATGGCCGATGCCGTCGATCGCCACGATCACCAGACCGAACATGACCGCGCTGAGCCCGGCATCCATCCAGTCGAACCGGTGGGGGGAGCGCGGTGTCGCCGGCAAGGAACCGAGCGCCACCAGCATGGCGACGATCCCGATCGGGACATTGATCGCGAACAACCACGGCCAGGCGGCTACCGAGAGGATCGCCGAGGCGACCGTCGGGCCGACGGCCGAGGCCACGGCCACCACCAGCGTATTCATGCCAATACCGCGGCCGAGCAGATTGCGCGGCATGATGAAGCGCACCAGCGCCGCGTTCACGCTCATGATGCCGGATGCCCCGAATCCCTGGACCACGCGCACGATCGCGAGTTCCGGCAATGAGGTCGAGAGCGCGCAGAGGAGGGAGGCAAGGGTGAAGAGAAAAAGCCCCCCCTGGTAGACACGCCGATAGCCGTAGATCTCGCCCAGCGAGGCAAGGGGCAGGAGCGAGATCGTGACGGCAAGCTGATAGGCGTTGACCACCCAGATCGAAGCCGCCGGGCTGGCATGCACGTCCCGTGCGATCGTCGGCAGTGCCACATTGGCAATTGCGCCATCGAGCACCGCCATCGAGATCGCCATGAATACGGTGGCAAGCGCGAGCCGCCGGCGGCCCGGAGGCAGTACCTCCTCCTCGACCATCTTGGTCTATCGGCCGATGAATTGGGGCCGGCGTTTCTCCATGAACGCAGTGCGCCCTTCGCGATAATCGGCGCTGTCGAAACAGGCCTGCGAGGCGCGCTGCAACCCTTCGAGATCGCGATCGGCCGGATCCTGCAACGAAGCGGTCACCGAGAGCTTCGAGGAAGCGAGCGAAAGCGGCGCGTTCTCGGCAATCTGGCGCGCGAGCAGCGTCACTTCACGCTCGATCATCTCGGGAGCAACCACGCGGTTGACGAGCCCAATGCGCATCGCCTCCGCCGCGTCGATCCGCCCGCCGGTGTAGAGCATCATCCGCGCATGCGCCGGCCCGACCAGGGAAACCAGCGCACGCACCATCTCGAACCCATAGGCGATGCCGAGCCGAGCGGCCGGAATCCCGAACTGGGAATCTGCGGATGCAATGCGGAGATCCGCCTGCATGGCGATGCCCACGCCGCCGCCCAGGCAAAAGCCACGGATGCGCGCAATCACCGGTTTTGGAAAGTCCCCAAGCTTGCGCCTGCCGGCGCTGGTCAGCCGGTCGTACTCGACTTGTGCGTCCGCATTGGCGCGGTTCCTCTCGAATTGGCTGATATCCGCGCCGGAGACGAAAGCCTTGTCGCCGGCGCCTGTGAGCACCACCACCCGCACGGCGGAATCGGCCGCGAACCGGTCAAGGATCTCGCCCAGCCCCTGCCACATCTCGACCGACATCGCGTTGCGCTTTTCGGGCTGGTTGAACGTCACCAGCCCGACGCCTTCGCTCACCTCGGCCAGCATCTTCCCGCCGGCATACTCCATTCAGATCGCTCCTTTCGCTCGCATCTCGGCAATCTCGGCCGCGCTATATCCCACTTCCTTCAGCACTGCCTCCGTATGCTCACCCGCTTCCGGCGTGGGCGTGCGGATATCCTTCGGGTAGCCAGAAAGTGTAACCGCCGAGCCGACGAGTGTGATCTCGCCGAGCCGCGGATGCATCACGGGACGAGCGATCTTCAGGAATTGCACCTGCGGGTCGGCGAATACTTTGTCGATCGTGTTGATCGGCCCGCAGGGAATGCCCGCCTCCTCGAACAGCGCCACCCAATGGGTTGTCGGCTTCTCCTTTGTGACCGAGGCGATCGCTGCGTTGATCTCCGCGCGGTCGGCACTTCTTCCTTTCTGGGTGCTCCATTCCGCTTTCGCCTTCCACGCAGGCCGTCCGATGGCATCGCAGAAGCGCTCCCAGAGGCGTGCCGAGGAAGCGGCGATATTGATCAGCCCGTCCGAGGTCGGGAAGACCCCCGTCGGGATCCCGGTCGGATGATCGTTCCCGGCCTGTCCCGCCACTTCATGGTCCATCAGCCAGCGTGTCGCCTGGAAATCGAGCATGAAGACCTGGGCCTCGAGCAGGCTCGTCTGCACCCAGCGCCCAACGCCCGTGCGCTCGCGATCGTAGAGCGCCACCATCACACCGTAGGCGAGGAGATTGCCGGCCGTGAGATCGGCGATCGGGATCCCGACCCGGACCGGGCCCTGGCCTGGCAGGCCCGTGATCGACATCAGCCCGCCGAGCCCCTGGGCGATCTGATCCACCCCGGCCCGCTTGGCGTAGGGCCCGTCCTGGCCGAAGCCGCTGATGCTCGCATAGACGATGCGCGGATTGATCGCCCGCACATCCTCGTACGCGATCTTCAACCGGTGCTTCACGGCGGCGCGCATGTTCTCGACGATCACATCCGCGCGCGCCGCGAGGCGCATGAAGGCCGCGTGGCCTTCCGGTGACTTCAGATTGAGCTGGATCAGCCGCTTGTTGCGGTGGAGATTCTGGAAATCGGGCCCGTCGCGATCCCCGGCGATGTCTTCATCACCACTGGTCGGCGGCTCGATCCGGATCACCTTCGCTCCCCAGTCCGCCAGATGGCGCACGCAGGTCGGCCCGGCCCGGGCGAGCGTCAGATCGAGGACGGAGAGATCGCCGAGAGGCAGATGCGCCTGGTCTGTCTGCTTCGGCTCGGTCGGGCCTTCCGGCATGAATCATCTCCGAGTCCCAGAGCAGGATGAGATCGCTCGCCCCCTCTCATTCTGCTCCTGGTCTTTGTTTTGTCGCGTGATTCAGACTTAAGGTGACACCACCGTCCGCTCATCACGCTCGGGCGAGCCCCCTAAGTCTCAGCCCATCCCCATCATTGCTCAACCCTGCGCTGCCTCTTGCCTCCCATGCCTTTCCGGGGCCATGTGTCGACTCCGACGATGGCTTTCACGGACTTCCTGCGCCGGCCGCTCTATCGGCTCTACGAGCGGCGCCTGCTGGCCGAGATCGCGCACGGGCCCCTGCCGCAGCACGTGGGCATCATCCTCGACGGCAATCGCCGGCACGGCCGTGAAAATGGCATCACCGACCCGCGCCAGCTCTACACGCCGGGAGCGAACAAGCTCGACGACGTGCTCGACTGGTGCAGCGATCTCGCGATTCCGGCCGTCACCCTCTGGGTCTGCTCGACCGACAACCTCGCCCGCCCGCCCGAACAGGTCTCGGGCATCCTCGCTGCCGTCGAAGCCAAGCTTCGCCTGCTCACGACCGATCCGCGCATTCACGCCCGCCGGGTGCGCGTCGAAGCGATCGGCCGGCTCGACCTGCTGCCGCCCGCCACCCTGGAGGCGATCGCCGAGGCCAAGCGCGCGACCCGACGCTACGGCAACCTGTTGCTGACGATCGCCATCGGCTACGGGGGGCGGGAGGAGATCATCGACGCGGTGCGGGCCCTGCTGTCCGAACATGTCAACGACCGCTCGCCGCAGGACCTGATCAACAGCATTACGCCGGAGACACTGCGCCAATATCTTTACATGCCGCACGCTCCCGACCCGGACCTCATCATCCGCACCAGCGGCGAGATCCGACTCTCAGGCTTTCTCCTCTGGCAAAGTGCATATAGCGAGTTCTACTTCACCGACATTAACTGGCCGGACTTCCGCAAAATCGACCTCTTGCGGGCCATCCGCTCCTACCAGGGCCGCCGCCGCCGCTTCGGCCTGTGAGTGAGAAGGTGTTTCGAGTCTTCTCCCAAACCCAAGGCGGTAAACGAGGAAGAGAAGCCGTTCTTTCTTGGAAGAAAGAACCAAAGAACTTTTTTCCTTTCATTCGTCGTCCAAGGCCGGCGCCTGGTTCGGAAAATGGAGAAATGTCTTTTTACTTCTTTTCTTTAGAAAAAGAAGGTTTCTTTTCTCTGATACTCTATCAAAGGGCATAACACTTTCTGGAAATTCCGTTGGCGGCCGGGCTTCAATCGGCAGCGAAACGTTCGTGCCGCCCATGCCACGGCAGGCCAATGCGTTCGCAGGCGGCGGCAAAGATCTCGCCAAGCAGCCAATCGTATGAGTGTCCGGCAAGCCGGGCGAGGATCACGAGATCGGAATCGATCGGGTGCAATCCGGCGAGCGGGTTGACCTCAAGGAGCATGGGCTGCCCTTCTGTGTTGCTCTTGAGATCGATCCTTCCGCCATCGCGGCCGCCGATCACCCGCCAGGCGGCTAGCGCAGCATCGCCGGCGGCGATGGCCTCCGCATCCTCGACCAGCCGGTACGAGACATGATCACGGTAATGCTTCTTGGTATCGAAGCCGTAGGTTGCGTCTGTGATGATCTCCATCACGCCGATGATGCGCGCATGGGCACCGCTGCCGAGCACACCCACCGTGAATTCACGCCCGGGCAGATACGTCTCTGCCAGCACCTCCTGGCCGAAGCGCGCTGTCAGCCGTGCGACGGCGCTCCGGAGTTCGATCTTGTCGCGGCAGAGGCTTGCCGCACCGATTCCCTTGCCGGTGCCTTCCGCAACCGGCTTGACGAAGAGAGGGAACGGAAGGCCGACCTGGTCCGTGCTGCTGCCGAGCACAACGAAGGGGGCGGTCGGCAGTCCGGCATCGCGCAGGAGGCGCTTGGTGTGGCCCTTGTGCAAAGCGAGCGCCAGCACGAGCGGGTCGCTGAAAACACAAGGAATGGCGTAGGCATCGAGCAGCGCGGGCACCAGCGCTTCGCGTCCGGCGCCGCGCGCACCTTCGCAGATATTGAAGACGAGATCCCAGCGTTCGCCTTTTGCAAGAAGCGGCACCAGTGCCTGTGCTCGCCCGATGCGCATCACGCGATGACCGCTTCGGCACAGGAAATCGGCCACGGCGTCGATCGTCTCCGGTGCGTCAAACTCGGCGAGGTCTTCGGCGTCGAGACCCTCTCCCGCCCAGTCCTCTGCCAGATCGTAAGTCAGGCCGACATGCATCCTCCTGCCCTCACATGTCCGGATAACGGAAGATCCGGCCTTCATAATTGCGCAACACCACGCTGTCCGCCTCGCGTCCGAGGACGTAGTCAGGCAGTAGGGGGATCTTTCCTCCCCCGCCTGGTGCGTCGATCACGAAGTGTGGGACGGCGTAGCCTGTCGTATGCCCGCGCAAGCCTTCGATGATTTCGAGGCCCTTGGCCACGCTGGTGCGGAAATGCGCCGAGCCGCGGATCGGGTCGCATTGATAGAGATAATACGGCTTCACGCGCAGCTTGAGCAGCCCGTGCATCAGGGCCCGCATCACTGGCACCGAATCGTTGATGCCCTTGAGCAGCACCGTCTGGCTGCCAAGCGGGATTCCGGCATCGGCAAGCCGCGCCGTGCTTTCCGCCACTTCCGGGGTCAGCTCGTCCGGATGGGTGAAGTGGATGCTCATCCAGAGCGGGTGGTAGCGACGGAGCATGCGCGTGAGATCGCGGGTAATTCGTTGCGGAAGAACAACGGGAACTTTCGTGCCGATGCGCAGGAATTCGACATGGCGAATGGCCCTCAGACGTGCCAGCAGCCATTCGAGCTTCTCGGTCGCGATCGTCAGCGGGTCACCGCCCGAAAGCAGCACGTCGCGGACTTCGCCATGCGCCTCGATATAAGCGATAGCCCGCTCCCATTGGCGCAGGCTGAAGCTTACTTCGCCGCCTCCCACCATGCGGCTTCGTGTGCAATAGCGGCAGTAGGTGCTGCAGAATCCGGTGGCGAGAAAGAGCACGCGGTCGGGGTAGCGGTGCACCAGCCCCGGCACCGGCGAATGATGGTCCTCGCCGAGCGGATCTCCTGATTCGCCGGGGCTGGTGAGATACTCCCCTTCGATGGGGATATGTGTGCGGCGGAGGGGCTGCGCCGGGTCAGTCTCGGAGAGAAGGCTCGCATAATAGGGCGTGATCCCAACCGGCAAGGGTCCGCTATGGCGTGCCACCGCCGCCCGCTCGTCCGCTGAAAGGCGGATGATCCGCCCGAGCTCTGCGAGATCGCGAATACGGTGCTGCACCTGCCAGCGCCAGTCATTCCAATGGACGGCGGTGGCAGAAGGGAAGAAGCGGCGGCGGAAGGCGCGTGAACGCTCGGATTGCGGGAAGGTTGCGCCGCGCTCTCTTTCCTTGACCGTGGCGGGGAAGAGGCGCGGCGGAATTCTGGATGGAGGCTCCGGAGGTTCCGCAGCCTCCGTCTCTGCGGCGGCGGACTCATCCGGTCCGGCAAGGGCAGGTCTGGGTTCGCTATCCATCATGCAGTCCTTGGGCGGTTTCCGGCCCGGCGGTTTCGCCATGGAGCCGGAGGAGGGGAAGACGCGGTCTGTATCCGGGTCTGACGAATCCAGCCGTGATGGAAGTAAATGCAGAACGACGGGCCGCCTTCCACTGTTTTTTGTGCTCCCGCTGCGGCGATTCTTCCGGCTCCGACCCGGGATGGGCAAGTAAAAGCTCTCTTCTGTTCAATAAAGGGTGACGGCTTCGCCACTATTCATAGCGATGATCCCCCGCTTCGCGCGGGCGAGGGGGGTGGGGCGGGCGATCCGCCAGGCAATCGGCCAAGCAGAGTGCCTTTGTCTCGACTCGCCGCATCGAGGAACCTGTTTTCACCCCTCTCGATGCGACTCTTCGGCCCCGATGTCGCGCTGTGAAAGATTGCTGGCAGACTTGCCCGGGCAAGGGGCCTACCGTGCTTCCCGATCCATGCCCTGGCCGCGCAACAGCCCCGCTTGCTTAATCCTGTCGGCAGTGGCGCTAAGATTATCTGCAATTCAATATTACAAAGTTTCATCTTGATCTCATTTACGTAAATTTTTAATATTATGTGACACATTACCTGTCTCACGAACGCCGGCTTGCCCGCTACGAACGGGTCCGCCCCCTGTGGCGTCGGAGCAGCTCGGTCCCTATTCTCCCTGAGGTCCGTGCTGCACCTGATGAAGCTTGCTGTCGGTGTTACCGATACCGCCCATTTGCGGCGGCTTCAGGAAGCTCGGCTGCGTTCCGATCCGCCGCTCCGCCACCGCACGCGCAACTTTCCACGCCGTGCTGCCGAGCTGCTCGATGGCGGTTCTCTTTACTGGGTGATCGGGGGCGCGATGCTGGTGCGCCAGCGTCTGCTCGACATCATCGAATCCCGTGCGGCGGACGACAGCCGCTCCACGCTTTTCATTCTCGATGCAAGGCTCGTGGCGGTCGAAGCACGCATGATCAAGCCGTTCCAAGGCTGGCGCTATCTCGAAGAAGCGGCGGCGCCGCCAGACATTGCTCTCCGTCATGCCAAGGGTGCCGCCCGGCTGCCGGAACCGCTCCGCCGCGAGCTGGCGGCTCTTTGTCTGCTCTGAGGAGGGAGATGCTGAAAATATAAGACAGGCCAAGGACTCGTCTCGGCTGGCAAGATCGGGTCACACTCTTCATGCTTGCCTTGCCCGGTCCTGAACGGCTAGTGCCAGAGTTCATGGAAACCGGTCGTACGCCTTTCCCGCGTCCCGCGCCGGCCCTCGCCGAGCTCGCCGACGCCATTCCCCGGCTCTCCCGCGGCAACGTCACCGTAATCGGCGACGTCATGCTCGATCGCTATCTTTACGGGACCGTCCGCCGCATCAGTCCGGAGGCGCCCGTGCCCGTGCTCGCGGTCGAACGCGAGGCAGCGATGCCCGGCGGAGCCGGCAATGTCATGCGCAACCTCACCTCCCTTGGCGTTGCGACGGCGTTCATCTCGGTCGTCGGCGATGACCCGGCTGGCGCTGAGATCACCGGGCTCATTGGCGGGCAGCATGGTGTCGAACCGTGGCTCCTGGTCGAAGGCGGACGCACCACCACCCGCAAGGTTCGCTATATCGCGAATGGCCAGCAGCTTCTCCGCGCCGATCATGAGAATACGGCACCGATCGATCCGCGGCTTGCGGAGCGGCTCGTCCGCATCGCGACCGACGCGATGGCTGCAACCAGCGTCACCGTCCTCTCCGATTATGCGAAAGGGGTCATCGACACGGACACCGCGGTTGGGCTGATCCGCGCCGCGCGCGCGCTCGGCCGCACCATCATCGTTGACCCGAAAGGCCTCGACTACCAGCGCTATGCCGGCGCCGACATCATCACGCCCAATCGCCGCGAGCTGGCGGAAGCCACCGGCATGCGGGTGGATACCGAGGCGGCCTTGGTCGAAGCGGCCAGCGCGCTTCGTACGGCGCACGGGTTCGGCGCGGTGCTGGTCACCCGCTCCGAGGACGGCATGACGCTGCTTGATGAGTCCGGGCCGCTGCATCTCCCGGCCGAGGCGGCTGAAGTGTTCGATGTTTCCGGTGCCGGCGACACGGTGGTGGCGGCGCTCGCTGCCGGGCTCGCCGCCGGCCTCGAGCTTCCCGCGGCCACGCGCCTCGCCAACATCGCTGCCGGCATCGTTGTCGGCAAAGTGGGTACCGCGACGGTACGACCTGAGGAGCTGCTCACGGCGCTCAGCGCCGAAGGGAGCTGCTTGCGGAAGATTCTTTCACGTGAAGCGGCTATCGAGCATGTCGAGCGCTGGCGCAGCAAGGGCTGGCGTATCGGCTTCACCAATGGCTGCTTCGATCTGCTCCATCCTGGCCATGTCCATCTGCTCGAGCAGGCACGCTCTGCCTGCGACCGTTTGGTCGTCGGCCTCAACAGCGACGCCAGCGTGCGCCGGCTCAAGGGAAATGGTCGTCCGGTGCAGCCCGAAGCAGCGCGCGCGGCCGTGCTCGCGAGCCTCGCCGCCGTCGATGCCGTGTGCATCTTCGAGGAGGACACACCGCTCTCATTGATGTCGGAGCTGCGCCCCGATCTTCTCGTCAAGGGCGCGGATTATACGCTTGAAACCGTCGTTGGAGCCGAGGAGATGAAGAAATGGGGCGGGCGAGTAATGCTCGCCGGGCTGCTCCCCGGCCATTCCACCACGGCAACCGTCGCCCGCATGCGCGGCTAGAGCGAGTCGCGATCCGCTCTAGAACCGGGTCGCGATCTCAAGCGCGGCGAAGCTGAAGATTTCGCCTTGCTGACCGTGCCATGTGCGCGTCTGGAAAACCTGCACAGCGCTTATGCGCACGCCATGAATAATCATCGCCAAACCGCCCTCGAACTCGCCGACGTAAGGGTAGATCGTCACGTGCGGTCCCGCCGAGAACGTATTGCCATTGAGAAAGAGATTGTGCGCCACGGCCTGACCATCGGCACCGATGAAAAAGTACCACGAAAACGGGCGTGAGGGTTCGAACACGGGGCTGCCGGCGAAGCCGGGCGGCAGGCGATTGGGGCCGAAATCCGCATCAAGATCGGTTCCGATACGAAAAAGCGCCCCCGCCTGGGCATAGATTTGCACATTGCCCAATCCCAACGCCGCCGCCGGGAGCACATCGGTCTCAAGACCGCCGACCTGACCGAGCGGCACGCGCCATGTCCGCTCCGCTGAGAGCTCAAGCGTTGCTTCGTCATGAAGCTGGAATCCCCACCCTTGGTCAGGCTCCTGACCGATCAGGCGATGGAAGCCGTTCTGTATTTCCTCACCACCTGCAGCCGGCCCGATCACGCCGACATCAACCGCCGCCATGGTCTCGGTGCTTGGCTGGTCCTCGATCAGGCCGAAATGCGCCGCAAGATAACCCGCATAGGGCCGGTCGAACGGGTTCGGCGGGTTGATATGAGTTTCATCGGGCGTGAAGATCTGCTGGAAAATCCCGAGGCTTATGCGCACCGCACCCGGCCCCAGAAGACGCTGCGCGGCACCGGCAAGCGGGACGTTGCCTGGTGCCGAGGTCCAACCAAGCCCGATACCGTTGGTGTAGTTGCGGTCGGGAGGCGATGTCGGCGTGATCGATGAATTCTCGAGATTGATGCTCCAGATGCCAGACGTGTCGCTCGACGTGGTGCCGGCGACGGCGGACGGGGCAAAGAACATCACCGCTGCCATTACGGGCAGCCACAGGCGAAGCGTGCTTATCGGATTCCGTTCCCGGCGAACGACGCCCTGCAAAAGGGTAGCCACATGCTCATGCAGAACCTCAAACATATTTCGTCCATCTGCGGAAGGCTTGAAAAATGGAGATATCCTCCCAACCGGCGTGTGTGCCGGCGCGTTGCCCCCCCTCCGCGGTCCTATCCCGAACATTCTTGAGGAGCTCAGCAGGCAAGGGCCGTGAATGGCCAGGTTGGGCAAACAAACTCCTGCTGCGCGGCGACGAGCGTAAGCTCACGGGCTCCGGCTTCGGCGGTCCTGCGGATCAGCCCGTAGAGTGAGGAGGCCGCCGTTTCGAGCGCGCGGCGCGCGACCCCGGTCGACAGAAAATGGAAAAGAAAGAGCGCGGCAAGCACGTCTCCCGCTCCGTTCACTGCGATGGGGAGCAGAGGTGTACGCAGCAGATGGAACGTATCTCTCTCGCCGACCAGCAGGTCGAGCGCGTCCGCCGGTGTCGCCTCGGTGCGAAGCCCGCTCACCAGCACGATGCGCGGTCCCATCGACTGCAATCGTGTGAGGGCCTGTTTCGCTTCCCGAAGCGTGCCGCACGGCATTCCGGTAAGCAGGGAAAGCTCGAAGGGATTGGGCAATGCGATATCGGAAGCCGGCAATGCCTGCGTACGGAAGAAGCCCGGGATCTCGGCCGCGACATAAACCCCTCCGTCGCTATCGCCGATCACCGGATCGCAGCAATAGAGCGCACGCGGATTGGCCGCCTTTGCCTTGGCGACGGCGCCGAGCACGGCCTCACCGACCGCACGCGCGCCGAGATAGCCTGAAAGCACTGCGTCGCAGTGCGCGAATGCTCCGCGTTTGGCGATTCCTTCGACCAGTGCCGAGATCATCGCCGCCCCAAAAACCTCACCGGTCCAGTCGCTATAGCCGGTGTGATTGGAAAACTGCACTGTATGCACTGCCCAGACCTCCGCACCCAGGCGCTGGAGCGGAAAGATCGCAGCGGCATTGCCCACGTGGCCATAAGCCACCCAGGACTGAAGCGAAAGGATGTTCACGGTATTTCAATTGTGATTGTCTTCTGCCATCGATGTGTCATCTGTCATCGATGGCAAGTGGCCGAAGATGAGCGGGGTGGTGTTCTTGGCAAGCTGCATCTTTCCTCCAGGTAAGAAGCCCGGCGAAAGACTGGCAGCGCGACCCATCCTTGCCAAGTCGCCGGGTCGGCTCTATCGGCGCCGAAGGTATTTCCGATCGCGAGGATTTTCTGTCCGATGGCCGAGCCGCCGCTTCTGTTTCAGCCGATCACGTTTCGCGCGGTCACCGCGCGTAACCGTATCGTCGTCTCGCCGATGTGCCAGTACAGCGCCGTCGACGGTCTTGGGGACGATTGGCATCTGCAGCATCTCGGCGCCAAAGCCATGGGCGGCGCAGGGATCGTCTTCACAGAAGCGACACATATCTCGGCACCGGGCCGCATCACCGCGCACTGCCTGGGCCTGTGGAACGAAGCGCATCGCGAATTTCTCAAGCGCGTTGTGGCGATCATCCGCCGCGGCGGCGCTGTGCCCGGCATTCAGCTTGCGCATGCCGGCCGCAAAGCGAGTGTTGCCCGCCCCTGGGAGGGTGGCAAACCCATCCTCCCCGAGGTGGGCGGCTGGGTCGGTGTTGGCCCGAGCGCGATCCCCTTCGACCAGGGCTATAGCGCGCCCGAACCGCTGAGCGCGGCCGGCATCGCCGAGATCGCCGGCCAGTTCGCCGAGGCCGCGCGCATGGCCCGCGAGGCCGGATTCGAAGTGCTCGAAATTCACGCCGCCCATGGCTATCTGTTGAGCTCCTTTCTTTCCCCGCTCGCCAATCGCCGCAACGACGCCTATGGCGGCGATCTCGCGGGCCGCGTCCGCTTCCTGATGGAGACGATCGACGCGGTGCGCGAAGCCTGGCCGGCGGAACTGCCACTCTTCGTCCGCATCTCCTGTTCCGATTGGGTGCCTGGAGGCTTCACGGCGGATGACGCGGTGGAGGTGGCCAAGCTCCTCGCCGCCCGTGGCGATGTCGATCTCGTCGATTGCTCTTCTGGCGGCAACTCGCCTCTCCAGAAGGTGCCGACCCATCCCGGCTACCAGGTTCCCTTTGCCGAACGGGTGCGCAAGGAAGCGGGCATCGCCACCGGCGCCGTCGGAATGATCCGCACACCCGACCACGCGGCGGAGATCCTGGCGAACGGCCGTGCCGATATCGTCCTGCTCGCCCGCGCCCTGCTGGCGGATCCGGCTTGGCCCATGCGCGCCGCTCGGGCCCTTGGCGTCTCCCTGCCCTGGCCGCCGCAATATCTCCGCGGGACGCTCATCTGACAGGCAGGCCGCTTGCCCTCTTCGCCCGGCACCGCTAAAGAGCGCGGCTGCTCTCTTACTTGACCCGGTGCAGCGCCATGAAGTCCGGCATCCATCCCGAATACCATCTGATCAATGTCGTGATGACCGATGGTACCAGCTTCACCACGCGCTCCTGCTGGGGGAACGCGGGCGATACCCTGCATCTCGACGTCGATCCGAAGTCCCACCCCGCATGGACCGGCCAGCACCGGATCATCGATTCCGGGGGACAGGTAGCGAAGTTCAATCGCCGCTTTGCAGGACTCGGCCTCGGCAAGGGCGACGCGAAAAAGAAATAGCCGCCTTGAAGGTGGCGACCTCCGCCTCCATCTCCTGTCCGTGCGCGGTGCCCTGAGTGGGCCGCGCCGCAAGCCTGGGGCCGACC
>DASZQO010000340.1:0-23275 GCA_035549615.1 Acetobacteraceae bacterium | reverse complement strand
TCTGACCGCGGCTGCCGAGCCAGGGCGAGAGATCGGTTTCCGTGCGCTGGCGTGAGCCGGATCGCCAGGTGAGCCCTTCGGCAAGGGGGAAGACTTTGAGCGCGGCGAGACCGCCTTCCCGATAGCGTTGCAGGATGACTCCGCTGCCGCGGGCAAGCTCGGGCACTTCGGCGAGCGGGAAGACGAGCAGCCGGCGGTTTTCCCCAAGCATCGCCACATGATCGCCTTCGACCGGCGCGGCGCAGGCGGCCTCCTCACCAGGCTTGAGATTGAGAATCTGCCGGCCGGTTCGCTTTTCGGCATGCAGGTCCTCACCACGGACGACGAATCCGCGCCCACTGCGGCCGGCAAGGAGAAAGCGCGCACCTTCCCGCGCGAGGAAAAGCGCCACGACATCATCGGCATTGCCAAGATCGACCAGCAGCCGCACCGGCTGGCCGTCACCGCGGCCGCGCGGAATGTCGGAGGCTTTCAGCGTGTAGGCACGCCCGTTGGTGGCGAAGAGGGAAAGCCGGTCCGTCGTCTCGCACGGAACAAGAAGCCGAAGCCGGTCGCCTTCCTTGAAGCGCAGCTCCAGAGGTTCGGCGACCGCCCCCTTGACGGCGCGAATCCAGCCTTTCTCCGAGAGGATCACGGTGATCGCCTCGCGCTCGACGAGCGCTTCGCTGGTCACGGCAATCTCTGGCGGCGCGGCGGCGATGCGCGTGCGCCGCGCGCCGAGCGGGCCGGCGGCAAAGCGCGCGCGCACTTCCTCGATCTCGGCGGCAAGCCGCGTCCAGCGCCGGCCTTCGTCCTTCAGCAGCGCCGTGATCTCCCGCTTCTCCCGGGCGAGCTTGTCATGCTCCGCGCGGATCTCGATTTCCTCGAGCCGGCGGAGGCTGCGCAGGCGCATGTTCAGGATGGCCTCAGCCTGCACCGCGGTGAGCGAGAAGCGCTCCATCAGCCGCGGCGCCGGCTCATCCTCCTCGCGGATGATCCGGATCACGGCATCGATATCGAGAAAAACGGCGAGATAGCCGGCGAGGATTTCGAGCCGCCGCTCGATCGCCGCAAGCCGATGGCGGGAGCGGCGCAGCAGCACTTCATGCCGATGATCGAGCCAGGCGCGCAGCACCTCCTTGAGGCCCATCACCCGTGGCGTGCGGCCGCGGTCGAGCACATTCATGTTGAGCGGCAGCCGGCTTTCGAGCGAGGTCGCCCGAAACAGCGTCTCCATCAGCATTTCGGGCTCGATCGTCCGCACGCGCGGCTCAAGCACGAGGCGCACCTTGTCCGTGCTTTCGTCCCGCACATCGGCGAGCAGCGGCAGCTTGCGTTCTTCAAGCAGGGCGGCGATCTGCTCAACGAGCCGCGCCTTCGGCACCTGATAGGGAATCTCGCTGACGACGATCTGCCAGGTGCCGTGCCGCCCGCGCTCCACCGCCCAGGAGGCGCGCAGGCGAAAGCTGCCGCGGCCTGTCTCATAGGCGGCGGCAATGCTTTCCGGATCCTCGGCAAGCACGCCGCCGGTCGGGAAGTCCGGCCCCTGGAGGAACTTGAGAAGATCGGCAGTGCCGGCCTTGGGATTCTTGATCAGATGGAGGCAGGCGGCGCAGATCTCGGCGGCATTGTGCGGGGGAATGGCGCTCGCCATGCCCACCGCGATGCCCGCCGCGCCATTGGCAAGCAGATTGGGGAAGGCCGCCGGCAGCACCACCGGCTCATGGTCCTCGCCATCGTAGGTCGGACGGAAATCGACCGCATCCTCGTCGATTCCGCGCAGGAGAAGCTCGGCGATCGTCGTCAGCCGCGCCTCGGTGTAGCGCATCGCGGCGGCGTTATCGCCGTCGATATTGCCGAAATTGCCCTGGCCTTCGACCAGCGGATAGCGCGCGGCGAAATCCTGGGCGAGGCGCACGAGCGCGTCATAGACCGCGACATCGCCGTGCGGATGGAACTTGCCGATCACGTCACCGACGACCCGCGCGCATTTCTTGAAGCCGGCCGTGGGATCGAGCCGCAGCTCATGCATCGCGTAGAGCAGGCGCCGATGGACCGGCTTCAGTCCGTCGCGCACGTCGGGCAGGCTGCGCGCCATGATGGTCGAGAGCGCATAGGCGAGATAGCGCTCGGAAAGGGCTTTGCCGAACGGCGCTTCTTCTATGCGTTCGGTGATGGCGTCGGGCATGACGACGGCGACTCCGTATTCGCGGCCAGGGCGGCTACCCGGTCATAGAGAAGCAGCCTTGCCTGCGGAAGCGGCCTGTGGTGGAGCCCGAACACGGCGCGGGCAAGGAAATGGCCGGTGAGGCGGAGCCCGTCTCGCCAATCCTCCGGGCCGGAGGCGGCCTCGTCGAGCAGAAAGCGCGGCAGCGGAAGAAGCCGGCCCTGCCAGGGCGCCGCCTCTGCCCGGCTCACGGCCCGGCCGCTCCGCGGCGAGACGAAGGCGAGAGCCTCCACGCTGCCGGAGACCGCGCAGCGGGAGAGATCGAGCCCGTAGCCCAGGGCGGCGAGCAATGCCTTCTCCCAGCGCACGAAATCGCTGAGCAGGGCGGCCCCTTCGGAGAGGCGCGTGATCAGATCAAGAAGGCCGGCAAAGATTTGCGGCTCGGGCACCCGCTCCGGCAGCGCACCCTCCGCGACGGCGGCGGCGGCATTGAGGATGGCGAGGGCGAGGCCGTCATTCATCGCGAGCGCCGCCGCGGGATGGACCATCTCTCCGCTGAGCGTGCCGAGCTGTTCGGGGAGGCGGGCGACCCAGCGCGCCGCAAGCAGGTTGCCCGGCTGCCAGAGCGCCGTGCCCCGCCGTCCCCCGCCGCCGCGGGCGAGGCCGCGCCAGACGCCCTGCTCGGCGCCGAAGACGGTGGCGAGCACGTCCCCTTCACCGAACGGCCGTGTCGCCAGCACGATCACCGGCGCCGACCATTCCATCAGGGATCCTCGAGCCCAAGGGTGGTCAGCCGCCGGCGATCCTCGTCCCATCCTGCGGCCGTCTCCACCCGGAGCGAGAGATGCACCGGACGGCCGAGCGATTCGGCGATGAGCGCGCGCGCGCGCATCCCGATCGCACGGACGCGCGCTCCGCCGGCGCCGATCAGGATCGCCTTCTGGCCTTCCCGCGCGACCGTGATGACGGCCGAGATACGCACCGAACCGTCCTTCCGCTCTTCCCAGGATTCGGTCTCGACGGTTGAATCATAGGGCACTTCGTCATGGCTTTGCAGGAACACCTGCTCACGCACGAACTCGGCGGCGAGCCAGCGCTCCGAGAGGTTGCTCACCTGATCGGCCGGATAGAGATGCGGGCCTTCCGGCATGGCGGGCGCGAGGGCGGCGAGAAGGTCCGCGGTTCCGTCGCCCGAGGTGGCGCTCACCATGAAGGTGCGCCGGAAAGGATGGCGCGCGTTGAGTGCGGCGGCGAGCGGCAGCAGCGAAGGCCGCGCGACGAGGTCGATCTTGTTGAGAACGAGCCAGGGCTCGCGCGCGACCTCGACGAGGCGCTGGGCGATCGGCCCGGCCGTCGCGGTGCTCGCGGTTCTGGCATCCACAATGAGCAGGGCGACATCCGATTCGGCGGCCCCTCTCCAGGCGGCGGCGAGCATGGCGCGGTCGAGCCGCCGGCGCGGCCTGAAGATGCCGGGCAGGTCCATCAGCACGATTTCCGCCGAACCGCCCGCCTCCGTGGGCTGGAGGACGACGCCGTGGATGCGAAGGCGTGTCGTCTGGGCCTTTGGCGTGGCGATCGAGAGCCGGGCACCGAGCAGGCGGTTGAACAGGGTCGATTTGCCGGCATTGGGGGCGCCGATCAGGGCGACCAGCCCCGAGCGCGAGGTCATGAGGAAAGTTGCGCCAGAAGCTCGGCCGCGGCCAGCCGCTCCGCCTCGCGCTTGGTGCCGGCGCTGCCAGTGCCGGTTTTGCCGGCGAGCGTCACGGTGATCGAGAAGGCCGGCGCGTGCGGCGGTCCGTGCCGGTCGGCAAGGATATAGCGCGGCAGGGCGAGGCCGCGCGCCTGCGCCCATTCCTGGAGCGCCGTCTTCGGGTCTTTCGGCGGCGACGGCTGGGCGGCAAGCACCGGCTCATAGGCGCGCCGCACGAAGGCGCGGGCCGGCTCGATACCACCATCGAGGAAGAGAGCGCCGATCACCGCTTCCAGCGCATCGGCAAGCACCGTGGCCCGGCGCTTCACGCCGGCCTTCGCCTCGTTCGGCGCGACATCGATCACCTGGGCGAGCTCGACCGTTTCGGCGATCCCGGCGAGCACGGGCTGAGAGACGAGCGCGGCGAGCCGCCGCCCGAGCGCCCCCTCGCGTTCGTTCGGGAAGCGCTCGGCGAGCCATTCGGCGACCAGGAGGCCGAGCACACGGTCACCAACGAACTCCAGCCTTTCGTTCGATCCTTTGCCCGGGCCTTTGCCATAGGCGGCGGAGCGATGCGTCAGGGCTTCGACGAGCAGCTCCGGGCGTGAGAAGGAATGGCCGAGCAGATATTCCGCGGCGGCCTCACGCGCGGAATGGGCCGATCGTGAGCCTTCCGTCACCGAACCTGGCCGCCGATGATCAATGAATGATGTGGAACAGCCGGCCCCAGCGAATCTCGACCGGCCATTCCCAGAATTCCCACCATGGGTCCTTGGCGTCGATCGAGAAGAAGATGAACTCCGCCTTGCCGATCAGATTCTCGATCGGAATATAGCCGACGGCGCTGAGGACCCGGCTGTCCTCGCTATTGTCGCGATTGTCGCCCATGGCGAACACAAAACCCGGCGGCACCGTATAGACCCCGGTATTGTCGAGCGGTCCGTCATCCGAGGCCTGCAGGATCGTGTGGCTGACCCCGTTCGGCAGGGTTTCGATATAGCGCCGCATCTCGATCGGCGCGCCCTCATCGGTCTCGGTATAGGTGCCGTCGGCGACGCGCGGGCACTCATGGCCGTTGATGAAGAGCCGGCTGTGGATCACCTGGATCCTGTCTCCCGGCAACCCGATGATGCGCTTGATGTAATCGATCGAAGGATCGCGCGGCAAGGCGAACACCACGACATCTCCACGCGCGGGGGTCGAGCCGAAGATGCGGCCGGAAAAGAGCGGCGGAGAAAAGGGGAACGAATAGCGCGAGTAGCCGTAGCTGTATTTCTCGACGAACAGGTAATCGCCCACGAGCAGGGTCGGGATCATGCTGCCCGACGGGATATTGAACGGCTCGAGCAGGAAGGTGCGTATGCCGATCGCGATCAGACCGGCATAGACGAGCGTCTTGACATTGTCGAGCAAACCCCCGGATTTGCTCCTGCTTTTCGCCTTAGTGGAGGCCATTGCCCGCGGCTCTACCGGATCCGAATGGGCCCGGATCAAGCCTGGCCACCCCCTGGCTGTCAAGCGAGAGAACCGGAACGGCTTTCATCCTCCCCCCGCTGCCGTGAAAGGCGCGGCGGGAGCGGCGGCGAGGGCAAGGGCCGAAATCACCACCTGGGCGAAGGCGTAAGGGTATTCATCGGTGAGGGAGAGCGCGATCACGGCCTGCATTCCGGCGGGCGTGATGGCGGCCAGCCGGGCCGCCGCACCCCCGCTCATCGCGATGGTCGGCTGGCCGCTCGGCAGATTGATGACGCTGAGATCGGACATGAAGACGCCATGCCGGAAGCCGGTGCCGAGCGCTTTTGCCGCCGCCTCCTTGGCGGCGAAGCGGCGGGCGTAGGTCGGTGCCTGAAGACGGGCGGTGCGGCGCGCCGCGCGCGCCCGTTCGGGCGCGGTGAAGACACGCTCGAGGAAGCGCTCGCCATAGCGGGCGATCACCGCCTCGATGCGGCGAATATCGCAGATATCCGAGCCGATGCCGAGAATCACGACGGAAATCTCAGACGTGATGATGTCCGGTCATCACGCTCTCGTCCCGTTTTCTCGATCCATGTCATGACTTTGGCGGATCGTTTCGCATATCCGCCAGAATCGCCATTGATCTAGCGCCGCGCACGATTGACCTCAGAGACGCCCGGGGCGCTGCGCAGGCCGGCGATGACGTTCGAGAGATGGCCGAGGTCGCGCACCTCGACATCCACGAGCACTTCCGAAAAATCATGCTGACGATTGACGATCTTGAGATTCGCCACGGCTCCTTCATGCTTGGCGATGGTGTTTGTCAGGGTTGCCAGCATGCCGGCATCGTTGGCGGCGATGACATTGATCCGCCCGGTATGGCCGGAGCCTGCTCTCTCCCTCGCGATCACGTCAGGATCCCATTCGAGCTCGCGGAAACGCTGTGGGGTCGCGGCGAAGCTTTCGAGAGTCTGGCAGTCACGCGTGTGGATCGTTACCCCTTTGCCGGTGGTGACGATGCCGACGATCGGGTCGCCCGGCAATGGGTGACAGCATCCCGCGTAGTGGACCACCATGCCGCTGATGAGGCCGCGGATCGGCATCTCGGCGTCCACGGCACGCGGGCGCGCCACGTTGCGCCCGGAGAGATCGGGCAGGATGCGCGGCGCGCGCGCATCGGGCCGCATTTCGGGATAGGCGGCGTGCACGACATCCCGCGCGCTGATGCCGCCATTGCCGACCGCGATATAAAGCGCATCGAGCGCCGGCTGCTTGAGCGTCTTGAGCGTGCCTTCGAGCACTTTCTCCTGCCCGTCGAGCCCGTGCTGGCGGAACGCCTTGGCGAGCATGGCGCGGCCTTCGTCGAGATAGCGCTGGCGTTCCTGCTGGTGAATAAAGCGGCGGATGCGCGCGCGCGCCTTGCCGGTGACGACGAAGCGGTACCATTGCGGCGAGGGCGTGCCGCCGCGCGCCGTCATGATCTCCACCTGATCGCCGTTCTGCAGCTCGTGGCGGAGTGGCTTGAGCTGGCCGTTCACCTTCGCCCCGACGCAGGAATCGCCGACCTGGCTGTGCACGGCATAGGCGAAATCCACCGGCGTTGCGCCGCGCGGAAGCTGGATCAGCCGCCCCTTGGGGGTAAAGCAGAAGACCTGGTCTTCATAGAGCTCGAGCTTGGTGTTCTCGAGAAACTCGTCCGGTGCGCTGGAATTTTCCAGGATTTCGAGCAGATCCTGGACCCATCGGAAATGCTGCACCTCCTCGTTCGGCGCCCGGCCCTCCTTATAGAGCCAATGCGCGGCGACGCCGGCCTCCGCCACCTCATGCATCTCGCGCGTGCGGATCTGCACCTCGATCTTCTGGTTGCGGGGCTCGCGCAAGGTGACGCAGGTGTGCAGGCTTTGATAGCCGTTTGATTTCGGAGTGGAAATATAATCCTTGAAGCGACCGGCAACCACCGGATAGGCGGCGTGCACCGCGCCAAGCGCCATGTAGCAGGCTTCGCGCGTCGGCACGACGATGCGGAATGCCATGATGTCGGAAAGCTTGTCGAGCTCGACATTGCGTTTCCGCATCTTTTCCCAGATCGAGAAGGGGGATTTTTCACGCCCCGTGACCTCGAGCACCTGCACCCCGGCGTCGGAGCAGACGCGGGCGAGCTCGGCGCGCACTTCCTCGATCACGTCCTCGCCCTGCCCGCGCAGCAGATTGAGCCGTGCCTGGACGCTGTGGTACGCCTCGGGCTGCAGCTCGCGGAAAGCGAGCGTCTGCAGCTCCGTCTTCATCGCGTCCATGCCGATCCGCTCGGCGAGCGGGGCATAGATCTCCATCGTCTCGCGGGCGATGCGCTGGCGCCGCTCGCGGTCCTGCACGAAGCCGAGCGTGCGCATATTGTGCAGCCGGTCGGCGAGCTTGACCAGAAGGACACGGATGTCCTTGCTCATCGCGAGAACGAGCTTGCGGAAATTCTCCGCCTCGCGGTTTTCTTCCGAAGAAAGCGCCAGCCGCGAGAGCTTGGTCACCCCGTCAACGAGGCCGGCGATCTCGGGGCCGAAACGCTGCTCGATCTCGGGAAGCCCGATCTGCGTGTCCTCGACGACATCGTGCAGCAGGGCGGTAACGATGCTCGCCGTATCCAGCCGATAGCCCGCCAGCATGTCGGCGACCGCGAGGGGATGGGTGATATAGGGATCGCCGTTCTCGCGCCGCTGCGCCCCATGCGCCTTCATCGCCAGGACGTAGGCGGCGTCGATCAGCGTGGTGCCCGCCTTGGGATCATAGGCGAGCACCTTCTCGGTCAGCTCGAACTGGCGAACGATGTGCGGGCGGACAGGCGAAGCGGCGGTCAGCCCTTCCGGGGCGCGGAAAATCCTCGGCAGGGGCGGGCCGGCGGCGCCCCTCCTCATGTCATGCTAGCGGTGCGGACGGCCGGCAAGCTCCGCCTCGATCGCCGCCTCCATGTCCTCGGGGGAGAGATCCTCGGACTCGGGCGAAAGATTGGCTGTTTCCTCATCCGCCGTTACGTCCTGCAGGCCGAAGATGTTCTGATCGGTCGGGATCAGGTCCATCACCTCCTCGTCCGCAGGCTCGGGCTCAGGCAGGCGGGAGACGGACTTCACCAGGTCCTGCCACAGCCGGGGCAGCTCCACGGTCCCCTCGGCAATCTCGCGCAATGCGACCACCGGGTTCTTGTCATTGTCGCGGTCGAGCGTGACAGCCTCACCACGGCTGATATTGCGCGCCCGCTGCGCGGCCAGCATGACAAGGTCAAACCGGTTCGGCACCTTCAGAACGCAATCCTCGACGGTGACGCGCGCCATCCGTTCAAACCCCTAACGCAAGCAGACAATTCCGCTCCCGTAGATAGGTCAGCATGGCTGGCCTCGCAAGCCGAATCGGCTCGGGCGGCCGGTCTGGGGCGGGTTCAGAGGCCGAGCGGGCGAAGAAGCTGCGGCGGCAGCGTGGCGAGAAGCGCTGCCGCCGGCTGGCCGAGGATCGGATGCGCCCAGCCCGGCGCCACCTCGGCGAGCGGGGCGAGGACGAAGGCGCGGAGATGGGCGCGCGGATGCGGCAGGATCGGATCGGGGCTGTGGCGGATCTGGGGTCCGATGGCGATGATATCGAGATCGAGCGGCCGGGCGGCGTTGGGCGCGCGCGCCGGCTGCCGGCCAGCCCGACGCTCGATCGCCTGGAGAGCCTGGAGCAGCGCCTCCGGTGTCGTTTCCCCGTCCAGGCGGGCGACGCCATTGACATAGTCCGGCTGATCCTCCGCGGCCGGGATGGGCGCGCTCGCCCACCAGCGCGATAGGGCAACGAGCCGCAATCCGGGCAGTCCGTCGAGCGCGGCGGCGGCGGCGCGGCAGGTCTCGAGCGGCTTTGCCCCCCGCGGGTCGGGCAGGTTCGCACCGATGGCGACGAGGATCGGGCCTTCACTGGCCGACTGACATCTGCTTGACATGGTTTTCTGCGGCGACTACGCGGAACGCCCATTGGGGCGGCGCGGCGGCCAGAGGAATCGAGACAACGGGCGTTCCTGCTCAACTATGTAAAAGCAAAGCATAGAACTATGGAAACGAGGTTGAATGATGCATTTCCTTCCAACCGAACGAACGGTGCTGTTCGTTGACGGTGCCAATCTTTACTCCGCATCGCGGAATCTTGGCTTTGACGTCGATTATCGCAATCTTCTCGATTTCTTCCGGCGCAAGGTCCATGTGTTACGCGCATATTACTATTCCGCCCTGCTTGAGACTGAGGAATATTCTCCGCTCAAGCCGCTGACCGACTGGCTCGCTTACAACGGCTACACGCTCGTCACCAAGCCGGCCAAGGAATTTACAGACGCGGCCGGGCGGCGGCGTGTCAAGGGCAACATGGATATCGAGCTCGCGATCGATATGCTCGAGCTTGCGCCGAAGATCGATCATGCCGTGCTCTTCAGCGGGGACGCGGATTTCCGCCGTCTCGTCGAGGCCGTTCAGCGCCGCGGGGTCCGGGTCTCGGTGGTTTCCACGATTCGCACCAGCCCGCCGATGGTGGCCGATGACCTGCGGCGGCAGGCGGACCAGTTCATCGATCTCGCGGATATCGCTCCCGAGTTCACGCGGCGGCAGACCGAACCGAGGACCCGGCCCACGCGCCCGACCCCTGCCGAGCCTTATGCAGAGGCTTCCGAAGGAGCGTGATGCCGCTCCATGAAGCGGCCTGAAGAGCCGGCGCGGGATTGCCTGCTCTGCCCGCGCCTTGTCGCCTATCGCGGAGAGAATCAGGCCGCCCATCCGGATTGGCACAACGCCCCGGTTTCTTCCTTCGGCGCGATCGGGGCCGAGATCCTGATCGTCGGCATGGCTCCCGGTCTCGCCGGGGCCAACCGAACCGGGCGGCCCTTCACTGGCGATTATGCCGGCAAGCTCCTCTACGAGACCCTGATCCGCTTCGGCCTTGCCGTCGGCACCTATGGAGCCTCCGCCGAGGATGGGCTGGGGCTGCAGAATTGCCGCATCACCAATGCCGTCCGCTGCGCTCCGCCCGCCAACCTGCCGACGCCGGAGGAGGTGAGGACCTGCAACCGCTTCCTGCTCGCCGAGCTCCAGGCGATGAGCCGCCTGCGCGCGGTGCTGGCGCTCGGGGTTCTCGCCCATGGCGCGGTGGTCCGCGCATTCGGCCTGCCGCTCGCCCAGATGAAGTTCCGCCACGGCGCGATCCATGAGCGGCCGGATGGGCTCCTGATCGCGGACAGCTATCATGTCTCCCGCTACAACACGAGCACCGGGCGGCTCACCGAGAAAATGTTCGCCTCCGTCATCGCCGCCCTGCGCCGCCGCCTCGAACGGGCGGCCTGAGCCCGGCATCGGCGCCAGGGCCAAATTCAGGGAAATCTTGCCGGCGAGCGCCGGAGGCGGGAGGATGCGGCATGCGCCGGGTCCTGCTCCTCGTGCTTCTCGCGCTTCCCCTTCATGCCCGGGCCCAGCCGGCGAACTCCGACCTTGCCGGCATGCTGGCCGCGCTCAAGGCAGCGCCGGATGCGCGTGCCGCCGGCGCGCTCGAGCAGCGAATCGCCGCGGCATGGCTCGACCAGGCAACGCCGGCGGTGCGGCTGCTGCTCGAAAGCGGGAGCGCGGCGCTCGATGCGCACTCTCTGAGCGAGGCGGAATCGGACTTCGATGCCGCGACCACCTTGCAGCCCGATCTTGCCGATGGCTGGAGTCTGAGCGCGCTCGCCCGTTTCCATGCCGGCGACAATGAAGGGGCGATCAGCGACATCGCTCACGCCCTTGCCATTGATCCGAATCATTTCACGGCGCTTGAGACGCTTTCGTTCGTGGCGGAGGCGGATGGCGATTGGCAGGGGGCGCTGGCGGCGTGGCAAAAGGTCCTCGACATCGATCCGCAAATCGCCGGCGGCGCCGACCGGCTCAAGACGCTCGAGCGCCATGCGCTCGGCCAGAGCCTGTAGGCCGATCGGTCACGTCGGGACTCGATCCTCGACCGTGACGAGCGGGCGGTGGAATCACTCCGGGCCTGAATGAGAGGGAAAAACAAGGATCGACGGGCGAGCTTGCCGTGAAAGCCGGCGCCGGAACGGAATGCATTCGCTCCGGCCATTTTTCCCGCCTGATTGCGACCCACGGCGGCTTTCCCTCCGCTCAACCGACCCTAAGCGGGCGTGAGGACACGGATCACACGCTCGGCGATCATATCCCGCGTCCGCGCTCCGTAAGCCATCATGTGCGCCGAGGCGGCATGCGCCTTGAGCGCCTCCAGGCTCTCCCACTTCTCGATCACCGCGAAGGTATCGGGTCCGAACGGGGTCTGAGGCGCGCCGGCGCCTTCGGCATCCACGGCCGGCCCATACTCGATGCAGCCTTTTTCGGCCAGTACGTTCGGCCGGTTGGCGTGAAACTCCCGCAGAATTTCCGCCCGTCTGCCGGGCTTGGCGGTAATCACGGCGATGACATGAATCATTGACTTCTCCCCGGTGACAGGTTGCAGCGCAGCCTGCGGCGGCGCCCTGATGCCGCGCGAACCTACCGCCCGAGCGCCATCTCGCGAACCGCCCCTCCCTTATTGCGCGCATCACCGCTCTTCCGCAGAAGAGCTTGCCTGCGGGAGGAACCCATGACCGGCCCGATACGAACCCGGCGCGTCACCACGCCTTCTCTTGAGATCGCCTATGAGGAGCGCGGGCCCGAGCGCGGCCAGCCCATCATCCTGCTGCACGGCTTCCCCGACGACGTGCGCGCCTGGGACGGGGTGGTGACGCGGCTCGCTTCCGCCGGCCATCGCTGCATCGTGCCTTACCTCCGCGGCTATGGACCGACCCGTTTTCTCGACCCGCGCACCCCGCGCTCGGGCGAGCAGGCAGCCCTCGGCGCGGATCTTCTTGCCCTGCTCGACGGGCTCGGGATCGGGCGCGCCATCCTCGCCGGGTATGATTGGGGCGGCCGTGCCGCCTGCATCGTCGCCGCGCTCTGGCCTGAACGGGTGCGCGGACTCGTCTCCATCGGCGGCTACAATATCCAGGACATCGCGCGGAACGGGACGCCGGATGCGCCCGAGCAGGAGCAGCGCTTCTGGTACCAATGGTATTTCAACACGGAGCGGGGGCGCGCGGGGCTGGCCCGCAATCGCTACGCCCTCTGCCGACGGCTCTGGCAGCTCTGGTCGCCGAACTGGCAGTTTGACGAGGCGACCTACCGGAGCACCGCCGCCGCTTTCGACAATCCCGATTTCGTCGATGTCGTCATCCATTCCTATCGGCACCGCTATGGTGCGGCGCCGGGCGATCCGGCGCTGGCCGCGATCGAGGCGCTTCTGGCCCGCCAGCCGATGATCAGGGTGCCGACGATCGTGCTGCATGGCGCTTGCGACGGGGTTGATCCGCCCGCCGGCTCGGAAAACGCGGCCGCCCACTTCACCGGGCCCTATCGCCGCGCGGTGGTTCCGGTTGCCGGACATTTTCTGCCCTGGGAGGCACCCGAACCGATCGCCGATGCGGTTCTTTCGCTCGCCGCGGAGGCCTCTGTCTGAGAGAGATCGCGATCCGGCGGAATCGGCTGATCGCGTGAAGCGGCCGGCGGAAACAACCAGAGAGAGCAGGGGCGAGCGCCTTCCCCTCCCCGCGCCGGCCGGGGACGGCGAATGAAGGGATGAACGTTGTCTGGTTCTTTCGCTCAAGAAAGAACAGCGCCTTTTTTTTATTATTTTACCACAATGGGCGTGGGAGAGGGTCTCGCGATCTCGTGCGGGCAGGAAAGGCCGGGCGCCGCGAAGCCCGAGACCGAATGCCTGTCCTGTTGTTGCGTCTGCTTAATTTCGGGCGGCCCCGCCGCGCCGATACTGCTCCCGCGCAAAGCGGCGATGCAGCCAGAGCCACCCTTCCGGCCGGGCGCGGATCCATCGTTCGAGGCAGGCATTCACCATGCGGGTGAGTGTTTCGATATCGCTGCTTCGATGGCCGGTGTCGGGGAGTGTCAGCGGCTCCTCGACAATGACGCGCAGACGCGCCGGGCCGAGCCGCTCGGCATGGGCGGGAATCACCGGGCAGCGGAAGCGGAGCGCGAAGGCCGCGAGCGCGGGCGCGGTCATCGCCGGACGGCCGAAGAGCGGAACCGGAATGCCGTCATCGAGCTTCTGGTCGGCAAGGATGCCGAGGAACCCGCCTTGCGAGAGATGCGCGAGCGCGCCCCGCGCGCCCTCGGCGCCCTTGGGCAGGAGTGTGGCGGTTCCGCCCATGGCATCGCGGCGGATCCGGCCGATCATCGCATCGACCGCCGGATTCTCGGCGGCCCGGTAGAGCAGCGCCATGTGAATCCCATAATGCGCGGCCGACGGGGCCAGCAGCTCCCAATTGCCGATATGGCCGGAGAAGAAGATGCCGGGTCCGCCGCGCTCGGCGAGCGCACGCAGAATGTCGGCCCCCACCATCTCGAAGCCTGGCCCGGCCTCGGTCGGGGCGAAGCGCGGCAGGTGCGGCAGCTCGCCCACGGTGTTGCCGAGATTCGACCATATCGCGCGGATCAGGCGCCTGCGCGCCGCCGGATCGAGTTCCGGCAGGCAGAGGCGGAGATTGGTCTCGGCAACGCGGGACACCGCGAGCGCGGGGCCGATCGCCCGCGCAATCGCCCCGGCGAGCCGGGCTGCCTGGGTTGGCGGCAGTGCCTCGAGAAGTCCGAAGCCGCCGGCAACGAGGGCGGCTTCCAGCCGATGGAGAAGGTTCACGACAGGGCCGCGTCCGGGAAAAGGGGCGAGAGAAGGGTTGCAAGAGCGCCAGGATCGTCCCAGGCGAGCGTGACGGTGAGAACCGCGATGCGCTCGCGAAGCGCCGGAGGAATGCGGGTCCGGTCCTTCGCGGTTGTGACCGCCACGGCATCGCGCTTCGTGGCGGTGTCAATCAGGCGGGAAATCTCCCCCTCGCGATAGGGATGGTGGTCCGCAAAGCTGTGGCGCCCGATGAGCACCGCGCCCGCCTCTTCGAGCGTGGTGAAAAACTTCTCCGGCCGGCCGATTCCCGCGAAGGCGAGCACGCGGCGGCCGGCCAGCTTCCGCGCTTCCGGGCCGGGAACGAGGTGGGCGGTGAGCACTGGCAGGCCTTGTGGCAGAAGGGCCCGGACGCCGGTGTGATCGGGCCCGATCAGCACGGCGGCGGCGGTGCGCGCCGCCGCGGCCGCGAGCGGCTCACGCAAGGGACCGGCGGGGAAGACGCGGCCGTTGCCGAACCCGACACCGCCATCGATCACCAGGAAGGAAAGGGATTTTTGCAGGCTCGGACTCTGGAGCCCGTCATCCATGACGAGCGCCGTGGCACCGGCGGCGAGCGCCAGTCGGGCCGTGGCGGCGCGATCGGCGCCGATCCAGGTGGGCGCCGCATTCGCGAGCAGCAGAGCTTCATCCCCGACGAGCGAAGCATCATGCTCCGCCAGCACCCGAAGCGGGCCGCGCGCTTTTCCCCCATAGCCGCGGGCAAGAATGTGCACCGCCACCCCGGCCGCGCGGAGGCGGAGCGCGAGGTCGAGCGCCAGGGTCGTCTTGCCGGTGCCACCGAGGGTGGCATTGCCACAGCAAAGCACCGGCACCGGGGCGGCGAAGCCCGGCCGCGCCACGCGCGCGGCGGCCAGCCGCGCGCTGATCGCGGCAAGCGGGGAGAGCATGGTCGGAAGGACGGGGTTGGCGTTCGTCCAGAAGCGCGGCGGCCGCATCATGGCGCTACCGGTCGAGAAGGCTGAGCAGGGAGGCCGCGAGCCGGTCGGGCAGCATGGCATCGGCCTCGGCGGCGGCGCGGGCGGCTTCGCCCATCTGGCGCACCCGCTCAGGCGCGTGCAGCATGGCGGCGACCCAGCTTGCGAGGGCGGCCGCATCAGAGATGCGGGCGATGCCGCCGACCGCCTCAAGGCGTGTCACGGCCGCGGAAAAATTCTCCGTATGGGGCCCGACTGCGATCGCGCAGCCGAGGCGGGCCGGCTCGAGCGGATTCTGTCCGCCCCTGCCGGCAAGGCTCCTGCCGACGAAGACGATCGGCGCGAGCCGATAAAGAAGGCCGAGCTCGCCCAGTGTGTCGGCAAGGAAGATTCCGCCTTGCGGCGGATCGCCGCCGGCGGCGCGACGGATGGGCGCGAGATCGGCCAGAGCCGCGGCGATCGCCATCCCGCGCTCGGGATGGCGGGGCGCGATGATCGTGACGAGGCCGGGGAATTCCCCGCGCAGGCGGCGATGAATCTCCGCCGCGACCGCTTCCTCGCCCGGATGCGTGCTGGCGGCAAGCCAGCGCGGCCGCGTGCCGAGCAGGTTGGCGAGCCGGCCTCGTTCACCCTCATCCACGGGCAGCGGCTCCGCCGCGAGCTTGAGATCGCCCGGAGCGGAGACATCAGACGCCCCGAGGCGCGAAAGGCGGGCGGCATCTTCTTCCGAGCGCGCCGCGACCAGGCTGAAGGCGCCGAGGATCCGGCGGGCGAAGCCGGGAGCGAGCCGCCAGCGCGCAAAGCTGCGTTCCGAGAGTCGGGCATTGAGCAGAGCGAGCGGGATGCGCCGCGCGGCGGCGGCGGCAATCAGGTTGGGCCAGAGCTCGCTTTCGACGAAGGCGGCGGCATCCGGCCGCCAATGATCAAGAAAACGGCCCACCCAGCCCGGGACATCGAGGGGCACGAAGCGGTGCCGCGCGCGCTCGCCGAGGCCGAGTGCAGGCAGCCTTTCGAGCAGGAGGCTCGCCGAGGTGACGGTACCCGTCGTGACAAGAAGATTGAGCGCCTTGTCCTGCCGGCCGAGCGCCTTGATGAGAGGCAGAACGGAGACGATCTCGCCGACGCTCGCCGCATGCAGCCAAAGAAGCTTTCCGCCCGGGCGGGGCGTGGGATCGCGGCCGCTTCGCTCGGCGAGCCGCCCCGGTCGCTCCTTGCCGGCCGCAAGGCGGCGGCGGAGCCAGAGGCGGAGCGCGGGCGCGGCAAGGCGCGCGCTGCCGGCCCAGAGCGCCGCCGGCAACGCCCCGCTCATGAGGCGCAGAGCCGGTCGGCTGTCTCCGCGGCCGCGGTCATTGCCGCAGCGATGCGCGGCAGCGCCTCCTGCCAGCCATCGGGGCCAACCGCGATGGCGGGCTCACACACGACCGCGCCACGGGCGAAGGGCAGCGGCACGATGAAGCGGTCCCAGGTGCGGAGCACCGTGCGCCGGGTCGATTGGGCGGCGCAGGGAAGCACACGCACGCCGGAGAGGGCGGCGAGCTGGGCCACACCCGGCGCGGCTTCGCGGCGCGGGCCGCGCGGCCCGTCCGGCGTGATGGCGACGTAATCGCCGGCCGCGAGCAACCCCGCCAGGGCACGCAGGCTCGCCGGCCCGCCGCGCGAGGAGGAGCCGTACACGGCATCGAGCCGGAACCAGCGCACCACAGCGCCGATCAGGCGCCCGTCACGGTGGCGGCTCACCAGCACATGCGCGCGTATCCGCGTCTCAGGACGGCGGACGAAAACCCAGAGCATCGGCATCATCGCCTGGCGCTCGTGCCAGAAGGCGATGATCAGAGGCGTGTCCGCGGCATGGCCCTTGATGTGCTCGGCGCCATGCAGGCGCCAGCGCGTGGTGCCGAGGGCAAAGCGGAGATAGAGCCCGGCGAGGCCTGCCAGGAACCCTTGAGTGAACCGCGCCTTCGCGAGGCGCTTCAGCACGGGATGCTTCCGCAATCTTTCCGCATGGGCGGGCGGGTAGCACGGGCCCTGCCCGATCGGCCAGCGTCCAGGCGCGGCTGACAGGCCCACCCGGCGCGATTATCGTCTGATCCCAAAGGGGAAACGCCCAAGGGAAGGCGCCAGGCATGGAGCGCAAAAGGAAATTCTACGGCTGGGGATTCGCGGGCGAGGGCCTGACCGAAGAGGAGGAACGCCGCGCGCTGGCGACCTGTGCAAGGCTCTTCGACACCGATCATTTCGAAGAGAAAGCGGTGCCCGGCCTTGCGGAGATCCGGCTTCCGGCGCCGCGTGTCGCGCCGCCGGAACCGCTCGCCCCGATCTGTTCGGCCGAGCCCTATGACCGCGCCTTGCACAGTTTCGGCAAATCCTACCCGGATACCGTCCGCGGGATGCTGGGCGACTATGCGGCCGCGCCGGATGTCGTCGCCTATCCGCGCGATGAAGCGGATATCGCCCGCGTGATCGATTGGGCGGGCGGCGTTCCCGCCACACTCACACCCTTTGGCGGCGGCAGCTCGGTGGTGGGTGGCGTCGAGCCCGCGCTCGGCAGGAAAGGTGCGAAAGCTTCCGTCACGCTCGACCTTTCGCGCATGAACCAGGTGCTGGAGATCGATCCCGTCTCACGGGCGGGGCGCTTTGCGGGCGGGATCTTTGGGCCGGCACTCGAGACGGCGCTGCGGCCGCATGGGCTCACGCTGCGGCATTTCCCGCAGAGCTTCGAGCATTCCACGCTCGGTGGCTGGATCGCCACCCGCTCGGCCGGCCATTTTGCCTCGCTCCGCACTCATATCGATGATTTCGTGGAAAGTCTTCGGGTGGTGACGCCGCGCGGCACGCTGCAGACGCGGCGGCTGCCGGGCTCGGGCGCCGGGCCGAGCCCGGACCGGCTCTTCATCGGCTCGGAAGGAACGCTCGGCGTGATCAGCGAAGCCTGGGTCAGGCTGACGCCACGGCCCAGCTTCCGGGCCGGCAGCGCCCTGTGGTTTCCGGATTTCTTCGCCGCGGCCCGGGCGGTACGGGCGATCCTCCAGGCGGGCCTCACGCCGGCGAATTGCCGCATCCTCGATCCCGAAGAAGCGCGCAACACCGGCGCCGGGGATGGGCGGGCGGCGCTGATGGTGCTTGGCTTCGAGGGGTGGGACGGTCCGCTCACCGATCTTCATGCGCGCGCGCTGGCCTGCGCGGCCGATCATGGCGGGCGGGTGGAAGCGGAAACCACCGCGCCAGGGGCCGCGGAAAAATGGCGTACCGCCTTCATCCGCATGCCCTATCTCCGTGAAATCCTGGTGCCGCGCGCAATCATCGCCGACACGTTCGAGACCGCGATCACCTGGGATCGGTTCGAGGCGCTGCACGCGGCGGTGACGAAGGCGACACTCGCTTCCATCCGCGCGGTGACGGGCCGGCCGGGCGCCATCACCTGCCGCTTCACACACGTCTATCCGGATGGGCCGGCGCCCTATTTCACCTTCCATGCGCTCGGCCGGCACGGGGCGCTCATCCCGCAGTGGCAGGCGATCAAAGAGGCGGCGAGCGAAGCGCTGCTGGCGGCCGGCGGGACCATCACCCATCATCATGCGGTCGGGCGGGATCATCGGCCCTGGTACGACCGGCAGCGTCCGGACCTCTTCGCCGCGGGCTTCCGCGCGATGAAGGCGGCACTCGATCCGGCCGGGCTTTTCAATCCGGGCGTTCTCATCGATCCGTGATGTGCCGTTCGCGGCACGGGACAAAACGCAAGCCCCGCGCTATGAAAGAAGAGGATGGAGCAGATCGCGCTTGACGGGATCGCAGAGCGATCCGGGAGCGCGCGAAGCGGCTCGGCAAAACAAGGCGCGCGCGTGTTCCGTCAAACGGGACACGCGCCGGCGAGAGGCTCTCATGCGCGACCATTCGCGGATTCGTGCGCTGCTGGAAGAACGCCGTCCCGGCCATTCATTGCCACAGCCTTTCTATCGCGATCCCGATATCTTCGAATTCGATCTCGAGGCCATTCATGCCCGTTCCTGGATCCAGGCCGGGATGGCGATCGAGCTGCCTGAGCCGGGCGCGACGCTCTCGCTTCTGGTCGGCCGCACCCCGGTCGTGATCGTGCGCGGGCGGGATGGAACGCTGCGCGGCTTTCACAATTCCTGCCGCCATCGCGGCGCGCAGATCTGCGCGATCGGGCGAAGCCGCCGGCCCCGCCTCGTCTGTCCCTATCACCAATGGGCCTACGACCTCGAAGGAAACCTCCTTCATGCGCCGCGCATGGGTGAGGGTTTCGATCCGGCGGAACATGGGCTGCGCCCGGTTCATGTCGAGACGGTCGCGGGCTCGGTCTATGTCTGCATCGCCGATGAGCCGCCCGATTTCGCGCCGTTCCGTGATTCGCTCGAACCGCTCCTGTCACCGCATGCGCTTGAGAATGCCAAGCTCGCCCACGAATCGACGCTGCTCGAGCGGGCGAACTGGAAGCTCGTGATGGAGAATGCGCGCGAATGCTATCACTGCGCGGCGCGGCACCCTGAGCTTTGCCTTGCCTTCCCAGTGAAGGGACGGCGCGGCGCGGACTACGCCGAGCCCGCGAAAGCGGAGCGCTTCCGGGAACGCATGGGCAGGGCCGGCCTCCCGGTCGGGCCGGCGAACGGGCCCTGGTGGCAGGCCGAGCGCTTTCCGCTCAATGATGGCGCCGTTTCGCTCTCGATGGATGGCAGGCCCGCCGTCGCGAAGAGGATGGTCGCAGCCGAGGACGGCGATGTCGGCTCCATGCGCTGGGCGCTCGAGCCGTCTTCCTTCGCCCACGCGGTGGGCGATAGCGTGTTCGTCTTCAGCGCCATGCCGACCGCGCCTGAGGAGACGCTCGTCACGTCCAAATGGTACGTGCACAAGGAGGCTGTCGAGGGGGAGGATTACGACCTCGATGGGCTCACCGGGCTCTGGACCCAGACCAACCTGCAGGACCGCGACCTCGTCGAGAACAACCAGCGCGGCGTCAACGGGCTCGGCTACCAGCCGGGGCCCTATTCGGCGGAAGCGGAATCGCTCGTCATCCGCTTCGTGGACTGGTACTGCGACAAGGCCCGCAGCTATCTGGCCAAGAATGCGTAACGATCCGGTACGGGACCGGACGACACGCGCGATCCACCATGGCGGCGCGCCGGAGAGCTTGGCGGGTGACGGGGCCGCCGGCCGATCGTTGCGGAAGACAATATTTTCCCCGCTCCCTTCCTGTGATCGCCCGCCGCGCGCGGCGGCGGTTTCTGCATCACCGCGCGCATCAAATATGGCGGTCTGAGAAGACGCGTGACGCAGGACCCGAAATCCATCGGCGGCAAATATGCGAGGCCCGCCGGGCAAACGGAGCTTCTCGTCATCGGCGCCGGCCCGGCCGGGATCGCAGCGGCGATCGAAGGCGCGCGCGCCGGGGCCAAGGTGATGCTGGTGGATGAAAATCCCGTGGCCGGCGCGCTCATCGGGCTCGATGTGCCGCTTCTCTTCGGTGGACGCATGGCAGGCGCGGGCGGCAGCAAGGAGAGATTCACCGAAGCTGTCGCGGCCTCGATCCCCGGGCTCGAGGAGGCATTCGACCGCGGTGTCGATGTCCGGCTTGGCACCTATGCCTGGGGCGCCTTCGTCAACGGGCCGGCGCTCGCTTCGCTGCCGGGCAATGTGGCGGGGATCGCGGACGAAGCCGCATCGTCCATGATCGGTTTCGAGAAACTGATCATCGCCACCGGCGCGCGCGATCTTTGCTTCTTCTTTCCGGGCTCGCATCTTCCCGGCGTGGTGGGCGCGAACGGGCTTGCGGCGATGCTCGGCAAATATCGCGCCTTTAATGGCCGGCGCATCCTGATCCTGGGGTCGGGTTCGCTCGCGCGGGCGAGTGCGGATCTCGCCATCGCGCATGGCCTTGAAGTGGCCGGGTTCGTTGAGGTGCGGGCGGAGGCGCAAGCCGAGCCCGGCCCCTTTCCCCTGTTTGCCAGCCATGTCCTTCTGCGTGCCGAAGGGGATTTATCGGGCGTGCGCGCGGCCGTGCTCGCGCCAGTGGGCGGCGGGCCGGACGGCCGCCCAGAAATTCACGTCGCCTGCGACACGATCTGCCTCGCGATCGGGCGCGTTCCGAATATCGAGCTTCTCGACGTGCTCGGCGCCCGGCTTGTCGCGCGGCCGGAGCGCGGCGGTTTCGTGCCCGAGGGTGCGCCGCCCGCGACCTCGCTTCCCGATATTTTCGTCGCCGGCGATGTGGCCGGCCTTGGGCCGGTGCAGGACGCCAGCTTCGCCCGAGACTCGGGCCGCCTCGCAGCGCGCGCCGCCCGCGGTCTTTCCGAAGCCGTGATCACCTATCCGCCGCCGGCGGATTGCCAGGCCTATCCGCGCGAGTGGATGCGCGCGCTCGTCGCGGCGGGCGGGCTTGGGGTGATGGCCTGCCAATGCGAGGAGGTCACGCGGGCCGATCTGCTCGGTGTTCAGCCGCCGCGCTATCTCGGGCCCCGTCCGCCCGCCATGACGGCGCGCGATCTCGCCACGCTGCTTGCCGACGGGCCGGTCAACCAGGATCAGATCAAGCGGTTGACACGCGCCGGTATGGGCAGCTGCCAGGGGCGGCGCTGTCGCGAGCAGGTCGCTCTGCTGCTCGCCCTCGGCTCGAACGCGGAGACCGGCGCCATTGCGCTGCCAAGCTGGCGCGCCCCGGTGCGGCCGCTGCCGCTCTCGGTGCTCGCGGCTTCCGATGAGACGCAGGAGATGCGCAGGCACTGGGACGCCTGGTTCGGCATTTCCACCCAATGGACGCCCTATGCCGATATCGGTACCGAACGCGAGGCCTATGTCAGCGATTTCGGCCTCGGCGAGAAGGAGCCCGAATGAGCGACACGCGGGCAGCAGGGCAAAAGCCGGAGCAGAAGGGGCCGAAAATCGTCATCATCGGGGGCGGCGTCACCGGGCTCTCTGCGGGCTGGTGGCTCGCGCGCGCGGGCGCAAATGTTACGGTTGTAGAACGTTTCATTGTCGGCTGGGAAGCCTCGGGGCGCAATGGGGGCGGCTGCACGCATTATCAGAGCCCGCTCTTTGTCGAGGAGCAGCGTCTGTGGCCCGAGCTCGACAGGTTGCTTGGCTATCCGACCGAATATCGTCGCGAGCGTATCGGCATCGCCTTGAACGCGGCGCAGCTCGCCCGCTTCCGCCAGATGGCGAGCATTGCCGCAGGCTTCGGATTCACCGCCACCGAGCTTGATCGGCGAGAGCTTGAGAAGCGCGTTCCGCTGATTGGTGAAAATGCTTTCGGCGGCATCCATTTTCATTTCGGCGGCCATGCCAACCCGCAGCGCACGGTGCAGGCCTATGCCTGGGCGATCCAGGATCTCGGCGGAAGACTCCTCCAGCATGCCGAGGCCACCGCTATTCGCTGCCGGGGTGGTCGTGCCGTTTCCGTCGAGACGACGCGCGGGAGTTTCCCGCTGGATGCGCTGGTGATCGCCGCCGGGCCGCAGACCGGAATGCTGGCGCGCGAGGTCGGGGTTGATGTGCCGCTCGCCGCCGCGCGCGCAGAGATGATCGTCACCGAGCCTTTGCCCCTGATGCCGGTTGGCGGGGCGGACGGAAACGGACTCTATGGGCGGCAGACGCTGCGCGGCAATCTCGCCTATGGCGGCGGTCCGCATGAATGGCTCGCGGATCATCGCATTCCGCCGGCCCGGCCCTCGACGCCGCTTCTGCGCAGCCTTTCGCGCCGGCTCGTCGAGCTTTTTCCGAAAGCTGCCCATGCGCGGGTGATTCGTTCCTGGGCCGGCATCATTGAGAATACGCCGGACGGCCGGCCGGTGATCGAACGGCTGCGGGATCCCGGCAATGTCACGATCGCCACGATGTCGAGCGTGGGCTTCGGGCTTTCGCCGGCCAGCGGCCATGCCATTCGCGACCTTGTGCTCGAGGGAGAATGCCGCTTCGCCGATATCAGCAAGCTCTCGCTCGCGCGCTTCGCCGGGCTCGCGCCGGACTGGCGCACAAGCCAGGGCTGGCTGCCGCTCGCGCCGGCGGCCTGAATCGGAATCAGCCGGGCGGTCTCCAGCCGGGCGGGGCGAGCGTGAATCCGGCAAAATCGAAGGCCGGGGCGACGATGCAGGAAACGAGTGTCCAAGTTCCAAGGGACCGGGCGGTTTGCCACGCGCCGGCCGGCACGATGCCTTGGAGTGTCTGTCCGAGAGAGAGATCGACCCCGAGATGAAATGCCGAGCGCGGCGGGGAGATTTCGAGCCGGAGCGGCGCGCCCGCGTGCCAGAGCCAGAGTTCCGCCGCATCGACCTTGTGCCAGGCGCTCTCCTCGCCCGC
>DASZQO010000339.1:0-5922 GCA_035549615.1 Acetobacteraceae bacterium | reverse complement strand
TAGCCGCGGTCGAACTGCATGCCCTCGACCACAGTGAGCTCGGTCTGGATGCCCTTGGCCTCCTCGACGGTGATCACGCCCTCATTGCCGACCTTCTGCATCGCTTCCGAGATCATCTTGCCGATTTCGGCATCCCCGTTCGCGGAGACGGTGCCCACCTGCGCCGTCTCCGCCGGCGTGGTGATCTTCCGCGAGCGTTTCTTCAGCTCCTCGACGACCGCGGCCACCGCCTTGTCCATGCCGCGCTTGAGGTCCATCGGGTTCATCCCCGCGGCCACGGCCCGGGTGCCTTCACGGAAGATGCTCGCGGCGAGCACCGTCGCGGTGGTGGTGCCGTCACCGGCCACGTCGCTCGTCTTGCTCGCGACCTCGCGCACCATCTGCGCGCCCATGTTCTCGAACTTGTCGGGAAGCTCGATCTCCTTGGCGACGGTCACGCCATCCTTGGTGATGCGCGGCGCGCCAAAGCTCTTGTCGAGCACGACGTTGCGGCCCTTGGGCCCCAGTGTGACCTTGACGGCATCGGCAAGGACGCCGACCCCGCGCAGCACGCGGTTGCGGGCATCCTCATGGAATTTGATTTCCTTGGCTGGCATTGTTCCTCTCCCTCGTACGCCGATCTTGCGGCGCACGCCGGAGCGGCATCCTACACCCGCCGGCGGGAGGGGTTCCAAGGGCGGAGCTCTCGGCGCCCCGGCGCAATGGCCTCCCCCTCGGTCTTAAGCCCTTGGACCTTAAGGATCAGTCTTGGGATCAGCCTTCGCGGCGAAGCGATCATCGACCGCTGCCTCGTAAGCGACCTGCCCCGGCTTGATATTGCCGATGAAGATTTGCAGAGCCAGCGCATTGGCGAAGGCCTGCGGCGTGATCGTGGTGCCGAGCGGATAGACATCCTCGGCCACCATCCGCTGGACGGCGGCGCGGATGATCGGCTTGGGCAAAGTCGGAAACTCCTGATAGGCAACGGCAAGTGCCGTTTCCGGCGAGCGGTGCATCAGCCGCTCCGCCGCAGCAAGGCCGGAGACGAAATCCTGCACCAGCGCGGGCCTGTTCTTCGCCGTCGCGCGCGCCGTATCGATCGTGGAGAAGGCATAGCCGCCGGGATAATGGCTCGTGAAGGCATAGAGGATGCGGCTGCCCGCAGCGAGACTCTCATCGAGCTGGGGCTCATAGAGGGCGGCGGCATCGGCACGCCCCGCCAGCATCGGCGCCGGCTCGGTGCCGATCTGCACCGTATCCAGGCGCGCGGCGATCTTTCGCATCTTGAGCAGCCGCTCCAGCAGATAGGTGCTGGTGGAGGGTGGAAGTGCCGTCGCGATCGTCTTTCCCTTGAGATCATCGACTGTTTTCAGCTTCGCGTTTCCCGGGGTCACGAGCCAGACCGGCGCGCCATTGACCACCAGCGCGACATTGACGAGGTCGGCCCCCTTGAGATTGGCGAGCACCGCGGTCATCGGGTCCTGAAGCGAGAAGGTGGCGTTGCCGCCGATCACAGCGGCGACACCGGCGGCACCGCTGTTCGCCGTGACCTTCTGGACTTCGAGGCCATGGGCGGCGAAGAGACCTTTGTCGATGCCGACATAGAGCGGCAGATAGAGCAGCGACTGGAAAGCCTGGTAGATCACCACGCGCTGCGGGACGGCGGCGAATGATGGCGCAACCGCCAGGAGCGCGAACGCGGAAAGCGCCGCGCAGAGCCAGCGCCAGAGATGAAGAGCGGGCTTCAGGGTCCTGATTTCCAACGGATCAGCCTTTCCTCGACGAGACGGACGAAAGCGGTGAGCAGCATCGCCATCATCGTCAACACGATGATGCCGAGCCAGACGGTGTTGAGATCGAAGAGGGAGCCGGCGACGAAGATCTCGTGGCCGAGACCGTTCTGCGAGGCGATGTACTCGCCGACGACGGCGCCGATCAGCGCGAAGCCGATATTCATCCTGAGTGCCGAGAAGATCCAGGGAAGCGCGCTCGGCAGGATCAGCTTGCGGAGCACGGCGCTGCGCCGCGCGCCGAGGGTGCGGAAGAGATTGAGAAGATCCCGATCGAGTTCACGGACCGCGGCGGTCGCCGAGATCATCGCCACTGCATAAGTCGAGATGGCCGCGAGCCAGATCTTCGAGCTCATACCCGAGCCGAACCAGATGACGATCAGCGGCCCGAGCGCGATCTTCGGCACCCCGTTGAGGAGGATCGAGAATCCTTCTGCTGGCTTTGAGATTCGCGGCAGGAACCAGAGCAGGAGGCCCGAGGCCGTGCCGGCGAGGCTGCCGATCGCCAGCCCCGCGAGCGTCTCGTAGAGCGTGATCGCCGTGTTGGAGATGAGATCCCCGGAGCGGATGCCCTTCCCCGCCGAAAAGACGATGCCGGCAGGCGAGCCGAGCAGATGACCATTGATGAAGCCCAGCGCGGCCGCAGCCTGCCAAGCCGCGAGAACGAGCACGGCGAGAAGAAAACTCGGGAGATGCTCGGCGAATGCCGAACGTTCGGCCGAAGCGGCGTCGCTCATATCCCGGGCGCCGCTGTTTCCGGCGTCCCGAGTATTTCCGGCGTTTCGGCCGAGCCCTTCAGGGCCGCCCACAGCCGCCGGTGATAGGCGCGGAATTCCGGTGCCTCGCGGGCGTTCGCGGGATCGCGCCGGCCGTGGGTGGTGAGGCGGATCGGGATGTCCTCGATGATCCGCCCCGGTCGCCCGCCGAGCACGACGACCCGATCGCCCATGGCGATCGCCTCCTCGATATCGTGGGTGACCAGGATGACGCTGATGCCGCGATCCGATCGCAGCGCCATCACATCATCTTCGAGCATCAAGCGCGTTTCATAGTCGAGCGCGGAGAAAGGCTCATCGAGCAGCAGGATCGAGGGCTGGGTGAGGAGGGTCCGGGTGAGCGCGACACGTTGGCGCTGGCCACCGGAAAGAGCGGCCGGATAAGCATCCAGATGCGCGCCCAGGCCATAGCGCTCCAGCATGGTGGCGGCATTCGCCTGGTGCTGCGCCGTCACTCTCCCGCTCAGCTCAATGCCGAGCAGCGCATTCTGCAGCACCGTGCGCCAGGGCAGCAGCAGATCCTTCTGCAGCATATAGGCGACGAAGCCGGCTTCACGTTGCTTCTGCGCCCCGATTTCGATCCGGCCATCGCTTGGCGAAATCAGGCCGGAGATGAGATTGAAGAGCGTCGTCTTGCCAGCACCGCTCCGCCCGACGATCGAGACCATTTCGCCGGCCGCGATTTCGAGCGTCAATCCGTCGAGCACCGGCCGTATCCGGCCATCCGGCGCGGTGAAGCCATGGCTGAGGTCGCGGATCGAGAGCGCGACGGGGGCCGCCATGGCAGGGATCGTCAATACGTCCATGAATTCACCGAAAGTCCTCGCTTTATGTCTATATTATCTATAGTGTTTTCTGACTTAGAAAAGCCCGGCTCTCGCTTCCGTCCTTGCTGCGCGGATCATGCCTTGCATGCCCCGTGCCAAAGCCGTCCATCAAAATGGACCATCAAATTTGCCTGGATGTCTGACAATTAAGACGGCGCCACGACCGGAGATCGTTTGACCCATTGCCGGTGATTTCATCACTTGACCGGAAATTGATCTTTGCTGGTGCCGAGGCCGTGAGGTCGGGCCCGGGCTTCGCCTTCGGAACCGGCCATGGTATCGCGCCGGCCGCAAAGGAGAGGAGGACGCGCATGACGCTCGAAACGGTCAGCCGCGCCCGCAGCTTCGGCGGCACGCAGTTCGTCTATCGGCACGCCTCGACGGAGACGGGCACGAGTATGCGCTTTTCCGTCTTCATCCCTCCGCAGGCGGAGCGCGGGAAGGTGCCGGTGGTGTGGTTTCTTTCCGGCCTCACCTGCACGGAGGAGAATTTCACCGTGAAGGCGGGCGCGCAGCGCGTCGCCGCCGAGCTCGGGCTGATGGTGATCGCGCCCGACACCAGCCCGCGCGGCGAGGGGGTGCCGGACGATCCGGCCGGCGCCTACGATTTCGGCCTGGGTGCCGGTTTCTATCTGGATGCGACGATCGCGCCCTGGGCGCGGAACTATCGCATGCGCTCCTATATCGAGAACGAGTTGCCGGCCCTGGTTGCCGAAGCGCTGCCGGCAGACCTCAGCCGGCAGGGGATCATGGGGCATTCGATGGGCGGGCACGGGGCCATCACGATCGCGCTGCGCAATCCCGGCCGATTCGCCTCCGTCTCAGCCTTCGCCCCGATCACCGCGCCGATCCGCTCACCCTGGGGTCAGAAGGCCCTGCTCGGCTATCTCGGCCCGGACCGGGCGGCCTGGCGGCACTATGATTCCTGCGCCCTGATCGAGGATGGCGCGCGTGTGCCCGCTCTGCTGGTCGACCAGGGGACAGCAGACAATTTCCTTGAGGAACAACTTCATCCCGAGTTTCTCGAAGAAGCCTGTCGGGCTGCTGCCATCCCTCTCACCCTCCGCCGTCAGGAAGGCTACGATCACTCCTATTTCTTCATCGCGACCTTCATCGAGGATCATCTCCGCTATCACGCAAGGGCGCTGGGCGTTTCCGCTCAAGCGGGTCGCGCTTGACCGGATCGCAGAGCGATCCGCAAGCGTGTGAATCTGCTCGGCAAAACAAGGCAAGGGGCGTGTTCAGTTTGACTGAACATGCGCCTGGAGCTGAGCGCCTGTTCGGGAATCCTCTGTGATGGTCGTCCGGCGCGCCTTTCTGCCCTTGCAATGCTCACGGCTGGTCGGTTCGGTGAACAGTTTCATGACTTCCCGCTCAGCTTTGACGAATCCCTCCGCGTTGGAACGCCCGGCGTGAAGCGCGATTTGGCGCGCGAATCCGCTCGGTCGAACCCGGTTTTCAGAGTTTTCAGGATATAGAATGGCCTTGTGCCGGGATCGCCGAAAACGACGCCGCGGCTTTCAGTTGTAAGCCGGCACCGGCACCGTCCAGGCGAAGGGATCGGGCGCGGTGCCGTACTGGATCGCCGTCAGTGCCTCATAGAGGCGGCGCGTCACGGCGCCCGGCCGCGCATCGGCGATACGGATGCGCTCATCGCGCCAGCCGATCTCGCCGACCGGCGAGACGACCGCCGCCGTGCCCGTGCCCCAGACCTCCGCGAGCGTTCCATCCTTCGCCGCGGTGATGAGCGTCTCGATGGGGAGGGGCCGCTCGCTCACCGTGAGCCCCCAGGAACGCATGAGCATGAGTGCGGAATCGCGCGTCACCCCAGGCAGGATGGTGCCGGCGAGTGGCGGGGTGATGATCTCCTCACCGATGCGTACCATCAGGTTCATGGTGCCCACCTCCTCGACGAAGCGATGCTCGATCGCATCGAGCCAGAGGACCTGGGTGAAGCCGCGCGCGATGGCATGCTCGGCGGCGAGCAGGCTCGCCGCATAGTTGGCGGGGGTCTTCGCCTCGCCCAGTCCGCCTGGCGCAGCGCGCACGAATTCGTCGGTGGCGAGGATGCTGACCGGGTTCGACCCTTCCGCATAATAGGCGCCGACCGGCGAGAGGATCAGGAAATATAGATAGGAAGAGGCGGAGTGCAGCCCGATCGCCGATTCCGAGGCAATGATCGTCGGCCGGAGATAGATCGCGGTGCCCGGCCCGGCCGGCACCCAGCGGCGGTCGATATCGACGAGCCGGAGGAAGGATTCGACCACCCAGGGATCGGGAATCGGCGGGATGGCGAGCCGTTCGGCCGAGCGACGCAGCCGCGCGGCATGCGCATCGGGGCGGAACAGACGGATCTCGCCGTCGGCGGAGCGGAACCCCTTCAGCCCATCGAACACCGCCTGCCCGTAATGCAGCACCGACGTCGCCGGGCTCAGAACGAGCTCTCCCATCGGGGCGATCTGTGGATCGTGCCACCCCTCGCCCGCGTCGTATTCCATCAGGAACATATGGTCGGTGAAGGTGGTGCCGAAGCGTGCTGTGGCGTCTTCC
>DASZQO010000338.1:0-13788 GCA_035549615.1 Acetobacteraceae bacterium | reverse complement strand
CAAGTATATTGTCCTCATAAGCCCGCGTCTCGCCGGCGGTGTGGGGGGTGATGAGGACATTCGGCATCGCCCACAAGGCTGAGTCGGCGGCCAGAGGTTCCTCTTGCACGCAATCGAGCGCGGCTCCCGCAATCCGTCCCTCTGCCAGCGCTGCGATAAGGGCTGCTTCATTCACGCATGCCCCGCGCGCGACATTGACGAGATAGGAAGTGCACCGCATTCGCCTGAGCGCCCCCGCCCCGATCAGCCCGCTTGTCTCCGGTGTTAGCGGGCAGGTCAGCACGACGAAATCCGCCTCTCCCAAAATCTCTCCAAGCTGGCTTGTCGCGAACACTGCATCCGCCCCATTTGCTCCCGCCGCCGGATCGCGCCGCGTCCCGATCACCTGCATCTCGAACGCCTTGGCCAGCCGTGCGAGGCTGCCGCCGATCCGCCCGAGCCCGACGATCACCATCACCTTGCCGCCAAGCTCGTCTTCGCGCCGTGTCCGGTCTCCGATCATCCCGCGCCAGAATTGTTTCGCCTGATTGTCCCGTGCCTCGGGCAGCTTCCGCGCGAGCGCCAGCACGAGCGCCATCGCGTGCTGCGCGACTGCCCGCGCATTCGCCCCCGCGGCACTTGCCAGCCGCACGCCTCGCGCCTCCAGCGCACCCTTCGCATACTGGTCCACGCCGGCACTGATCGACTGGATGAACCGCAATCGTCCCGCCCGCTCCAGAAGGGTGTTGTGCCAGAGCCCGGAAATCACCAGCACGTCAGCATTTTCGATCTCGCGCTCGAGCGCGGTGCGATCCCGCACCTCGACACTCGTGATCCCGGTCCCACGCGCGCGAAATCGCTCCTGCATCTGATAGGCCGCATGCGCGAACAAAATTCGGATTTCTTCCGGTCCAGGCAGCGCCCAATTCATTCCTTTCCCGCCCTCATCGCCGCCCGAATCGCCCGCCACACCCGCTCTGCCGTCGCCGGCATATCGATCTCCGTCACGCCAAGCGGCGCCAGCGCGTCGAGGATCGCCGCCATCACCGTCTGCGGCGCCGCCATGCAGCCCGCCTGTCCGGACCCCTTCACCCCGAGCGGATTGGCGAGGCTCGGCAGCTCCGCGAGCACCGTCTCGAATGCGGGCAGATCATCCCCGCGCGGCAGTGCGTAATCGAGCAGCGAGGCGCTCAGAAGCTGGCCTGAGCCCTCTTCGTACACGGTGGCTTCGAGCATTGCCTGCCCGATCCCCTGCGCCACGCCGCCCTGCAATTGACCGGCCGTAATCATCGCATTGATGAGCCTCCCGAAATCATCAACCGAAACGTACCGCAAGAGCCACACTCGTCCCGTCTCGGGATCAACCTCCACCTCTGCGACATGGCAGCCGCTCGGAAACGTAAAGGTATCACAATGATTGCGCGCGACCCCATCGATCGCCGAGGCGATCCCTGGGTCGATCTCAGCCTCGCTCCCGACATCAACCCCGTGGGCAGCCCAGCTCGGCAGATGGGCCGGATCGCGCGCCGCCTCCGCAACCGTCATCAGTGTCACGCCGGGTCCATCATCGCTGTCGCGATGGAAAACGCCTCCCGTGAACCGGATCCTCTCCGGCTCTGTCTGCATCAGGTGGGCGGCGATCACCGCGCCCTTGGCGATCACCCGCTCGGCGGCCTGCACCAGCGCCGTGCCGCCCATATGCATCGAGCGCGCGCCGCCATGGCCATGCCCTTCAGGCACTCTCTCCGTATCCGCCTGCACCAGCCGGAACCGCTCGACCGGAAGCCCGAGCAGCTTCGCCGCGATCTGCGGAAAGCTCGTCTCATGCCCTTGCCCGTTCGATTGCGTGCCGAGCAGCAGCAGGACCGTCCCGTCCTTCGCGAAGCGGATCGCGGCATGCTCCTCGACCGCGCCGCGCGCCGTCTCGAGATAACAGCCGACCCCGATGCCTCTCAGCCGGCCATCCCTTCGCGCCTGCTCGCGCCGCGCCGCAAAGCCCGCGCAATCCGCCCGTGCCGTCGCCTCTCTCAAATTCTCTGCGAAGCGCCCGCTGTCGATTTCGATCCCCGCCGCATTGCGATAGGGAAATGACGTGATGATATTCGCTTGACGCAACAGAATCGGATCGCGGCCCGTTTCCCGCGCCGCGCGCTCCACCAGCCGCTCGATCAGATAATTCGCCTCGGGCTTGCCCGCCCCGCGATAGGCATCCACCGGCACCGTGTTGGTGAAGGCTCCGCGCACCTCCACGGCCATCGCCGGGATCGCGTAGACCCCGCCCATCGCCGTCATGTTCGTGGGCACGCCAGGCCCATAGGACGAGAGATAGGCACCGAGATTCGCCACCGTCTCGACCTCGAGCGCGAGGAACCGTCCCTCCGCATCCAACCCGAGCCGCGCCCGCGTCTCATTGTCCCGCCCTTGCGTGTCGGAGAGAAAATCCTCCGTCCGCTCCGCCACCCATTTCACCGCCCGCCCGAGCCTTCGCGCCGCCCAGAGCAGCATCACCCATTCAGGATAGAGAAAATTCTTCATCCCGAATCCGCCGCCGACATCCGGCGCCATGAGCTGGATGCGTTCGCGTGGAATACGGAACACCGACTCCGCCAGCTCCTGCCTGATATCCTGCACGCCCTGGGCGGTCAGCGTCAGGCGCATGGTGTCCGTCGCCGCCTCATATCGCGCGATCCCTGCCCTGGGCTCGATCGGCGCGGCCACCACCCGATTGTTGATGAGGCTGAGGCGCGTCACATGCGCGGCCCGGGCCATCGCCGCCGAGGTCGCCTCCGCATCCCCCGCGCGAAAGGTGAAGGCGAGATTGCCCGGCGCCTCGTCCCAGACCAAGGGCGCGCCCGCCGCGAGCGCCGCCCGCCCATCCACCACCGCAGGCAACACCCGGTAATGAACCGCCAGGCGTTCCGCCGCGTCCTGCGCCGCGCTGCGCGTCTCGGCAACCACGAACGCGACCGGATCGCCCACATGACGCACCCGCTTTGCGGCCAGCGCGTAGCGTGGCGGCCCAATCAATGGCCCGATCGTCCGGGGCCTGGCCACGCAGGGCAGCGGCCCCAGCTCCGACAGGTCCGCTTCGGTGAACACACCGGCCACACCGGGCGCCTGCCGCGCCGCCTCCGTCTCGATCCGCTCGATCACGGCATGAGCGTGTGGCGAGCGCACCACCCAGGCGTGCAGCGCATCCTTCGCGTTCAGATCATCGACGAACCGGCCGGCTCCGGTCAGGAACCGCGCATCTTCGAGCCGCTTCACTCCCTCGACTGGAGAATGGCAAGGGTGCCGCCCACGGCGGCGCCGATCGGCCCGCCGGCGAGAAACCCGTCAGCGGCGCCGGCGGCGATCGGGGCGAGGCCCGGCAAACCCTGCAACACCTGGGCGAAGCCCTTGTCCTCTGCCTGCTGACCCGGCTTCGCCATCATCACGGGTAGCGTATCGGAGATTGGTTGGATCACGGTGCTTTCCTTGTGTCGCTGGTCCCCAAGCGTCACGCCCTCTCAGCCGCGGGGTAGAAAATGCCCGAGCCTCTCGGCCTTTGTCTCGAGATAGCGATCATTGACGCCGTTGGGCGGGAAGGCGAGAGGAATTCGCTCAAGGACGTCAATGCCGGCTTCGGTCAGGGCGGACAATTTTTCCGGGTTATTGGTTAACAACCGGACTCTTTTGAGGCCCAGCTCGGCGAGCATGGCCGCCGCGACACCATGATTTCGCTCATCTTTGCCCCATCCAAGGGCCCTGTTCGCGTCCACCGTGTCCAATCCCCCATCCTGCAGCCTGTAAGCCCGGAGCTTGTTGAAGAGCCCGATTCCGCGGCCTTCCTGGGCAAGATAGAGCACGGCTCCGGCGCCTTCCTCGGCAATCCGGGCCATGGCGCCACGTAGCTGCGCCCCGCAATCGCAGCGCAGGCTGCCGAGAAGATCGCCTGTGAAACAGGCGGAATGGACGCGCACCAGAGGTGCCTCGCGCTCCTCCGGCCGGCCGATCAGAATCGCCAGATGCTCCGCACCGGTCTCGGTGACCCGGAAGGCGATGATTCTTGTCTCGCTCGCCACTTCGAGCGGGACCCTGGCCTCCGAAACACGCCGCACATGCAGCATCCGGCCCTCGGTGCAGGCGAGCACGTCCGCAGCATCCACCGAGAGAATTTCGAGGTTGGCGGCATCCCCCTCGGCGCCCGGCCGGCTCGGGGCGATGAGAGCCGCCGGAAGCAGTCTGGCAAGCTTGCATAGCGCGAGCGCCGCTGGGGCGGAGCCAGGCAGATCTTCGCCGGGCGCGATCCCGTCTCTCAGGGGCGGCTCTCCGGTGGTCGGGTCCGCAAGCCTGAGAAGCCGCCCGGGGTCGAGCAGATCCTCGCTCAGGCGAAAGCCGATCACGCCCGGCTCCCGCGCAGACGGCCGGCCGAGGAGAGGGGCGGCCTGGGCGGAAGCCAGGAGCAGAAGCGGCGGGCCGTCCGCGAGCGCAGCAAACGCGGCGAGCGCCTGGTTGCTCGCGGTTTCGACGGCAAGGACGATGAAGCGGCTCTCGCCCTTCAGCAGCACGGGCAGCCCGGCCGACAGATCGGCGGTGGCCCGGCGGACGGCATGAAGCGCAACCCCCGTCCCATCCCGCTCGCCGAGGGAAAGATCTGCAGATAGTGAGGGATCCGAACGGGGCCAGAAGCGCGTCATAAACCATCCATCCCAAAGGAAGACTATGCCCGGCCCCCCTGCCGGGACGAACAGGGGGATCCGGGCATGAGCAGAATATGGCGACTTGCCCCGGCTTGTCTTGCACCCGTTCACGAATTTGTGTGCTCTGTTAAGAGAGAGGAGACCGGTCCCCTGTAATGGGGGCTTGCCACGGCAGTATCACTTTTTAACGAAAGGATGCTGCCTGGCCATCCGGACCCGGGCTATCGGGTTCGAGGCAGAACAAGGAGCAGACGATGACGGGTGAACGCCCGATTCTGGTCGTCGACGATGATCGAGCCTTACGGGCCACATTGGCAGAGCAGCTCGCGGTGGACGGGGAGTTCACGGCGATCGAGGCCGCCACTCTCGCTGATGCCGAGGCGCTGCTCGGCAGGAACGACCCTCATTTCGATGCCCTGATCCTGGATCTCCGGCTGCCGGACGGGGACGGCCGCGATTTCTGTGCCCGGCTGCGCCGCCAGGGCGTCAAAATCCCGATCATCATGCTGACCGGCTCGGATCAGGAAGCCGATGTGGTGCAGGGCCTCGATTCTGGGGCCAATGATTATATCGCCAAGCCGTTCCGGCTGGCCGAGCTGCTCGCGCGGCTGCGCGCCCAACTGCGCATCTTCGAGAACAGCGAGGACGCCGTCTTCGCGATCGGCCCCTATATCTTCCGCCCGGCAGCCAAGCTCTTGCAGGAGGTGGGCCAGACCCGGCGCATCCGGCTGACCGAGAAGGAAACGGCCATTCTCAAGTTCCTCTATCGCTCCGGGAGCCGGCCGGTGGCGAGGCAGGTGCTGCTGAATGAGGTCTGGGGCTACAACGCCGCGGTGACGACGCATACGCTCGAGACGCATATCTACCGGCTGCGGCAGAAGATCGAGCCTGATCCGAGCCGCGCGCGGCTCCTGATCACCGAAGGGGGCGGTTATCGGCTGAACCCGCAGGGCCTGCCTCATACGCCCGAGCCTGGCCCCGTCTGAAAGAGCGCGGCTCTCGGCTTTTCAGCTCATAATTGTCAGGGCGTGCCTGTCGTCGGGGCCGGGCCAAGCGGCAGGGTGCCGAGAATCCCAGGCTGAGGGCCTTGAGGACTCGTCGTGCTGCTCGTGGGTGGCGCAGGCACGGGGGCCGGACTGGGCGTCACTGAAGGCGCCTGGGCGCCGGGGGCCTGAAGCGGCTGGGACTCGACCGGCGTCGGCGTGGCAGATTCCGAGACCAGCCATTCGCCGAGCGTGCGGCGGATCTGGTACTCGAACTCGACATTCATGCTGTCCATCATCCGGCGCGTGAAATCGTAGAGAGCCTGGCGCACCGTCACTCTCGAGGTGGCAGGCCACGGCTCGGCGCGGGCGACACGGGCCTCGGCGGATGCCGCCCTTGTATCGCCCTCCGAATAGATGTCGAGCCGCACGGCGAACGCGCCGTCCAGCTCCGATCCCACCCGGCTGAGCGATGCCTCCTCGATCACGAAGACCGCCCGGCCGGAGGTTCCATAGGCGCCCAGGCGGTCTTCCGCCATCTGGCGGAGCGCCGCATCCGGCGTCTCGGGCGCGAGCGAGGTCAGGTCATCGGGCCCGCCGCTCGGCTGCCAGTCATCCTCGATCGAGATCGCGCTCACCTTGAGCTTCAGCACCGGCAGATAATTGTAGCGCAGCGGCGGGAAGCTCGTGATTTCCGGTCCGCTCGTGCCGCAGCCGCTGAGAGCCAGGGCCAGGGCCAGCAGGGTGCGGCGGGGCAGGCCGCGAACGGTCATGGGAAAAGGCTCCTCAGGAGGAACGACCCGATTCAGGAAACGCGGGCCAGCCTGACGTGGGCTCAGCCCAGGGTCAATCCGCGGCGCCCCGATCTGGAAACTCCGTACGGAGAAAACGGAAATCATGGTTGCAGAATTCGCAGGTCACGGTGATCGTTCCGTCGGTCGCCATGTGATCGAGGTCGGCGGCGGCGAATCCGGCAAGCACGCCGGAGAGACGCTCGCGCGTGCAGCGGCACCCATAGGCGAGTGAGCGCGGCCGGTCGGCGGTGACGCCTTCGCCATGGAAGAGCCGATAGAGCAGCCTTTCGGGAGCAAGCCCGTCATCAAGCAGCTCGGAATCGGAAAGGGTGGACGAAAGCGCAACGGCCGTGCGCCACGCGTCCTCGCTCTCCGGGTTTTCCTCCAGAGCCTCCGCCCCACCGATCTTCGGAAAGCGTTCCAGAATGAACGCCCCCGCCCGCCATCCGGCCGGAAGCCGGGATGCGGCCAGTCGGACCAGCCCCGCGAGCTGCACGCTCTCACGGAAATAGGCGAGCGCCATCTCCTCGAAGCTCTCGCCGCTGATGGCGACAATCCCCTGATGCGGACGCGCCCCCGTCCGCGGATCAACCGTGAAGGCGAGATAGCCCTGCCCGAGCAGGGCGGACGCAGGCGGCGTCGGGTCGGCGGCGAGCAGCGGGCCAAGACGGTCAGGATCGGTCCGGGCATAGAAGCGCAGCGCCCCCGCATCGGTGCAATCGACCAGAAGATGCGGAACCGGCCCGTCCCCCTTCACCTGAAGGCTGAAGGAGCCACGGAACTTCAGCGATATGGCGAGGCCAGCCACGAGCGCCAGCGCCTGGCCGGCCAGCGAGGCGATGACGGGCGGGTGGTGATGGCGGGCGAGCAAGGCCTCCGCGAGCGGACCGAGCCGCACCAGCCTTCCCCGCACCCGGCAGCGTGGCAGGAAGAAGGGCAGCACGGCGCGCGGGACGACGATATCCGGCACGTCGGGCCGCATTCGGTCAAGGAAGGCGGGGGGATCGGCCATCAGAGCACGGGGCAAGAGATGGGAGTCAGGGGACGGCTTGGTTCGGTGTGCGGATCAGGAAGCGATGCGGAGCCAGGGGGGCATCTGCGGGGTAAGGACAGCCTCGCCACACAGGAGCGGCTCGGCAAGCGAATCGAGGCGGAGCGAGGCGAGGCCGCGATCCTGCAGCCCTGAGCGCATCGTGCCGCGAACCATTCCGCCGCCCAGCACGGGCGTATCCCGCGGCGGCAGGGGACCCGCGACCGCGACCGGCAGAAGCCGCCGCTTGATGAGCCCGCGATAGCGGGTCCGCGCGGTCAATTCCTGGCCCATATAGCATCCCTTGGTCCAGGATACGCCGGCGAGCTCGTCGAAGCCCGCCTCGAGCAGGAGGGTCCGCTCGGTCTCGAGGTCGCGCGAGCCGTCAGGCAGGCCGAGGGAAAGGCGATGGAGGTCCCATTCCTCAAAGCCGGCATTTTCGGCGAGCGGCGCGGGCGCAAGAAGGCGCCAGCCAGCCTCGGGCAGGCGCGGATCCGGCGCGGCGATCACGCCGGGCCCGAACTCCGGCGTACCTCCCCACGCGGCGTACACGCCAAGCTGATCCGAAATATCCTCGATCGCGACCTTGGCACGCAACCGGTAACGCTGCAGGCGGGCGGTGAGCATCGTGGTCTGAGCGCGCTCGCAGTCGAGCAGCAGCCGATCCTCTTCGCCAAGAATGAAGAAATCGGCGAGCCATTTGCCTTGCGGCGTGAGCAGGGCAGCCCAGACCGCATGGCCCGGCCGGGCTTCGGCAACATCGTTGGAGACGAGGCCCTGGAGAAAGGTGACACGGTCTTCGCCGACGATGGCGAGAACCCCGCGTCCGGGCAGTCGAGCAAGACGGACCATGGACAAGAATTGGGCCCTGGCGCCGGATGCGGCAAGACGTGCTAGAGCGACCTGCTTTTGATCACCACGCTCAAGGGATAGAGCTGATGTGCGGGATTGCGGGTCTCATTCTCAATGCGGATGCCGCGCCGCCGGCGCCGGAGACGCTGGCGCGGCTCACCCGTGCACTCGCCCATCGCGGCCCCGACGGCGCCGGGCAGACCATGGTGGGGCGGATCGCCCTTCTCAGCACGCGGCTTGCCATCATCGACCTGGAAAGCGGCGACCAGCCACTCTTCGCCGGATCGGCGTCGCTGGTGGCGAATGGCGAGATCTACAATTACCGGGAGCTGCGCGCGGCGATGCCTGAGGTCCATTTCGCGACCGAGAGCGATTGCGAGCCGCCGCTTCATCTTTGGCTGCGGGATGGCGCCGGATACGCGCGGCCCCTGCGCGGCATGTACGCCATCGCGGTGCATGAGCGGGTGGGGCGCACCGTGACGCTCTCGCGCGATCCGTTCGGCATCAAGCCACTCTATCTAGCGCAAATTCCGGATGGGCTTGCCTTCGCCTCCGAGCCCCAGGCGCTGCTTGAGGCGGGCCTCGTCGCGCGCACCATCCGCCCGGCCGCGCGCGAGGAGCTGCTGCAAATCCAGTTCGTCACCGGCACGGAGACGATCTTCCAGGGCATTCATCGGGTGCTGCCCGGCGAGACCCTGACCTGCGCCGACGGGCATGTGCTCGACCGGCGGCGCATCCAAGCGTTGCCCGAGGGCGGGCCGGAGGAGATCGATGAAGAAACGGCGCTCGCCCGCCTGGATGCCGCGCTGGCCGAGAGCGTGGAGCTGCATCTGAGGAGCGATGTGCCCTACGGCATCTTCCTCTCCGGCGGCATCGACAGCTCGGCGGTGCTCGGGATGATGCGGCGCCTGACAAACCAGGAGGTGCTGGCCTTCACGGCGGGCTTCGCGGCACCGGGCGCGGCGGATGAGCGCGAGTCTGCGGCAATGGTTGCGCGTGCGGTCGGGGCGCGCCATGAGACGATCGAGATTACCGAGGCGATGGTCTGGCAGCATCTGCCCGAGATCGTTTCTTGCATGGATGATCCGGCTGCCGACTACGCGATCATCCCGAGCTGGTTTCTGGCAAGACGGGCGCGCCAGGATGTCAAGGTGGTGCTCTCGGGTGAGGGCGGGGACGAGATGTTCGCGGGCTACGGCCGATACCGCACGGCGATGCGCCCGTGGTGGCTGGGCGGGCGGGTGATGCGTGCCCGTGGCACGTTCGACCGGCTTCAGGTGCTGCGGACCCGTCCCAGCGGCTGGCGCGACGGCCTTGCCGCGGACGAGGCGACGACGAGCCTGGAGGCGGGCCGCACCCGGCTTGCCACCGTTCAGGCGACGGACATTGCCGGCTGGCTGCCGAACGACCTTCTGATCAAGCTCGACCGCTGCCTGATGGCCCATGGGGTCGAAGGGCGAACACCACTGCTCGATCGCGGTGTGGCGGAAGCGACGTTCCGGCTGCCCGACACGCTCAAGGTGCGTCGCGGCCAGGGCAAATGGCTGTTGCGGAGATGGCTGGAGCGGCACCTGCCGGCGGCGCGCCCCTTTGCCCGCAAGCAGGGATTCACCGTACCGATCGGCACCTGGATCGCCGCCGCGGGGGCCCGGCTCGGCCCGCTGGTGGCCGCTTCCCCCGCGATCGCCGAGATCGCCGAGCCCGGGCGTGTAATCTCCCTCTTTCGCAATGCCGCAGGAAGGCGTGAGGGCTTCGCCGCCTGGTCGCTGCTCTTCTATGCCCTCTGGCACCGGCGCCATGGGGAGGGACGGCTGCCCTGCGGCGATGTGTTCGAAACGCTCGCGGCACGCTGAAACTCCATCATGGGCGAGCCGTATGAACTGATCATCCGTGGCGGCAGCGTCGTCCTGCCATGGGGCATCGAGGCGCTGGATATCGCCGTGCAAAGTGGGCGGATCGCGGCGCTCGGGGTGAGTGGAACGGCAAGCGCGGCCGAGATCATCGATGCGAAGGGCCTTATGGTCCTGCCCGGGCTGATCGATCCCCATGTGCATTTCCGGGATCCGGGCGACCAAGCGGTGGAGAGCATTCCAAGCGGGACGCGCGGCGCCGTGCTCGGCGGGCTCACCGCCATTTTCGACATGCCCAACACCAGCCCCGCGATTACGGATGCGGACCAGCTCGCCTGGAAGCAGGCCTATGTCGAGCGCGTGGCATGGTGCGATGTCGGGCTCTATGTCGGCGCGACCAAGAGCAACATCGCCGCTCTCGCGGCGCTCGAGACGGGCCGCGGGGTCTCGGCGATCAAGGTTTTTGCCGGCAGCTCGACGGGGGATCTCCTCGTCGAGGACGATGAAAGCCTCGAACGGGTGATGCGCGCCGGAAGGCGGCGGATCGCCTATCATTCCGAGGATGAGTACCGACTGCGCGCCCGGCGGAAGCTCTTTCATGCCGGAGAGCCCTATGCGCGGCACAGCGAATGGCGCGACGAGGAGACCGCTTTTCTCGGCACGCGGCGGCTGATGGCGCTGGCGCGTGAGACGGGCCGGCCCGCGCATATCCTGCATGTCTCAACCGAGGAGGAATTTCGATACCTCAAGGATTTCCGGGACATCGCGACGCTCGAGGTCCTGGTGAATCATCTCACCCAGGTCGCGCCGGACGCGTACGAAGCTCTGGGCGGCTACGCGGTGATGAATCCGCCGATCCGCGACTCCCGGCACCGGGAGGCGGCGTGGGCCGCCGTGCGCGACGGCACGGTGGATACGATCGGCTCGGATCACGCACCGCACAGCCGGGCGGCGAAGGAGAAGCCTTGGCCGGACTGTGCGGCCGGGCTTACGGGAGTCCAAACACTCGTTCCAGTGATGCTCGATCATGTGAATGCGGGCCGGCTCAGCCTGCCGCGGCTCGCGGATTTGATGAGCGCCGGGCCGGTGCGGGTCTATGGCGTGGTGGGCAAGGGACGGATCGCCGCCGGCTACGACGCCGATTTCACAATCGTCGATATGCGGCGGCGGCGGCGGATCGAGGAGAGCTGGCTTGCCTCGCCCTCCGGATGGAGCCCCTTCGCCGGCATCACCGTGCAGGGCTGGCCTTTGTTCACCGTGGTGCGCGGCCAAGTGGTGATGCGGGAGGATGAGGTGCTGGGCGCACCCGCCGGGCGGCTCGTTCAGTTCTTTTGATCTGTCGGCTGATCCGTCGGGGCGAGAGCTTGCCGCCAGTGTTCCGCGGCGCGCGTGACATTGGCGGGCGCGGTTCCGCCCTCGGAGGTGCGTGAGGCAACCGAGGCCGCGACCGCGAGCACGTCATAGATGGCTTCGGTGATGCGCGGTTCCTCCCCTTGCATTTCGGCCAGCGTCAGCTCGGCAAGGCTGACGCCGCGTGCTTCGGCCTTGGCGACGAGCCGTCCCGTGACATGGTGGGCGGTGCGGAACGGCAGGCCGAGCCTGCGCACCAGCCAATCGGCGAGATCGGTCGCGGTTGAGAATCCTTCGCCGGCCATGGCCCGCATCCGTGCGAGATCGGGAGTGAGGTCGCGGACCATGCCGGCCATGGCGGCGAGCGAAAGAGAGAGCGCCTCGGCGGTATCGAAGATCGGCTCCTTGTCCTCCTGAAGGTCCTTGCCATAGGCGAGCGGCAGGCCCTTGAGCACGGTGAGGAGCGAGACGAAGGCGCCGCCGATGCGGCCCGTCTTTGCGCGCACAAGCTCGGCGGCATCGGGGTTGCGCTTCTGCGGCATGATCGAGCTGCCGGTGGTGAAGGCATCCGAGAGACGAATGAAGCCGAAGCCCGGGCTGGTCCAGAGCACGATCTCCTCGGCGAAGCGGGAGAGGTGCGAGGCGAGGATCGCGGCGGCGGCAAGGAATTCGAGCGCGAAGTCGCGATCCGAGACAGCATCGAGGGAATTGGCGCAGGGGCGGCTGAAGCCGAGGCTCGCGGCGGTCATGGCGCGGTCGATTGGGAAGGCCGTGCCGGCGAGGGCTGCGGCGCCGAGGGGACATTCATTGAGGCGGTTCCGGCAATCGGCGAAGCGGCCGCGATCGCGCGAGAGCATCTCGACATAGGCGAGAAGATGATGGCCGAAGGTGACCGGCTGTGCCGGCTGAAGATGGGTGAAGCCGGGCATCGGGTCGGCGGCGTATTCGAGCGCGCGATCGGCGAGCGCGCGCATGAGAAGGACGAGCTGCCGGTCGAGCCCGTCGATCGCGTCGCGAAGCCAGAGGCGGAGATCGGTCGCAACCTGATCGTTGCGGCTGCGCGCGGTGTGCAGGCGGCGGCCGGCCTCGCCGATACGGGCGATGAGACGGGCCTCGATATTGGTATGGATGTCCTCGAGCGCGGGATCGAAGACGAATTTTCCCTGCTCGATCTCGGCGGCGATGGAATGGAGGCCTTCGCGGATCGCGGCGCCGTCCTCTTCACTCAGAATGCCGACATGGGTGAGCATTGCGGCATGGGCAAGCGAGCCTTCAATATCCTGGCGCCAGAGACGCTGATCGAAGCCGATCGAGGCATTGATCTCCTGCATCACTGCGGCCGGGCCTGCGGCGAAGCGGCCACCCCATTGCAAATTCGAGGGAAATTCGGGCACGGATCCGGCTCCAGGAGGGTGGGGGCGGCCGGACAATAGGAGGGGTGTCACACCCCGGCAATATCGCATCATTTTCGCGCATGGCGCACCCGCATGATCAGGATGGCCTCTGCCATAAACTTGCTGTGTCCGCATCCATCCCGCAGCATCCCGGAAGGACAAGCTCCGGCCAGAATGCCTAGCCCGCAATAGTTGCAAGAACGATATAAAGTCCTCTGCCCTTTTGCTAGAGCATTTGGTCCAAATCAGGGAAGCGCAGGGCTTGCGCGATGATGAACCGATAGATCCCGGCATCCCTGGCCGTCGCATCGGGCGGACATAGCCGGGGCCGGTTTTGTGCGACTCTGCCTTCGGATTGCCGGCCGGCGGCAATGTTTCACGTGGTTTCTCGATTTTTCAAAACTCCTTGATCAGGCGTGTTGCGATGCTCTCTCGGCCACGCGCCGTTCTGCTCCAGGCACACGGCGCCGATCAGCCGGATGATGCTGGTCTCGTTCTCGGAAATACGCCGACGATGTCCGAGCGGCGCTTCACATCGTTGTTCAATCGCGCAAGCAGGCTCAGCCTGTGCAGCCTGGTGCGATGCTGTACCGGGAAAGCCATGGAGGCGAGCACATTATATTTTGGGTAAGGACGAGCCGCCCGCAGAGCCGCGACGATTCCGGTTGCGGGCGGGAAGGGGGGGTGCCGCCGGGCAGGGGGTAGCGTTCATTTGAATACCATCCCCTGCGCCATTTTACGCTAACTTCTTGAAAAGACTGGTCGGAGTGAGAGGATTTGAACCTCCGGCCCCTGCGTCCCGAACACAGTGCTCTACCAGGCTGAGCTACACTCCGGGCGGCGGGGGCATATAGCCGAGCCGATCCTAGAAGAG